>NZ_JAVTJF010000003.1:0-345354 GCF_031843905.1 Aeromicrobium sp. WCS2018Hpa-31
CCCCCCCCCCCCCCCCCCCCCCCCCCCCCCCCCCCCCCCCCCCCCCCCCCCCCCCTCCGTCGGTCGCCGAGCGACCTCCTCCTCACATCCCCGCACCATCGATGCACACGCCAGCTCCGGGCCACAGCAACGACCGGGCCCGTTCAACGATCGAGCCCCGGCAGCAGTGCTGCCGGGGCCCGGTCGTTCGGTGTGCGCGAGGGGGGACTCCGTCGGTCGCTGAGCGACCTCCTCCTCACATCCCCGCACCATCGATGCACACGCCAGCACCGGGCCCCAGAAACGAACGAGGCCCCGACAGCAGTGCTGTCGGGGCCCGGTCCTGTCGTGTGCGCGAGGGGGGATTTGAACCCCCACGCCCTTGCGGACACTGGCACCTGAAGCCAGCGCGTCTGCCGTTCCGCCACTCGCGCATGGTTCCCGGAGGAACCGATCGCCGAGTCTAACAGGAGGCGTGCGGGCCGATCCCCCGCGGGGCGCGGTGCACCCGCCCACCGTCGCCGTCGTCGGTGGATCCTCAACCGCAGAGGCGCCGCTGGGGTTGAACATCCACCGATGGGGGCCGTCCGAAGGGCCTGATGTTGCGAATCCACCGATGGCGGGGTGGAACGCGTTCGCGTGCGAGTTCGCGTGCTGCGGCCCTGCCGATACGATCGTCGGGACCACCGACGACACCCGCGACCCGACCGGCAGGAGCGACACCTGATGGCAGGAGTGCTGAGCCGCTTCGAGCAGCGACTCGAAGGCGCCGTCACCGGTGCGTTCGCCCGCGCGTTCCGCAGCGCCGTGCAGCCCGTCGAGATCGCCGCCGCCATCCAGCGCGAGGTCGACAACTCCGCCCACGTGCTGTCGCGCCAGCGGATGCTGGTCCCCAACGACTTCACCGTCGAGCTGTCCGCCGTCGACCACGAGCGGCTCTCGCCCTTCGGCGACACCCTCACCACCGAGCTGGCCACGCTCGTCCAGGAACACGTGACCGAGCAGCGGTACACGCTGGCAGGCCCGCTCAGCATCAAGCTGGTGATGGCGACCGAGCTCGGCACCGGCCGGTTCCGCGTCCGAAGCCGCACCAACGCGTCGGTCCGCCCCGTCGAGGGCCAGCGGATGACCGAGACCGCCGTCCGCAGCTCGCAGGTGGTGCTCGAGGTCAACGGCCTCAAGCACCCCCTCACCCCGCCCGGCGTGGTCGTCGGGCGCGGCAGCGAGGCCGACCTGCGCATCGACGACCCGGGCATATCGCGCCGGCACGCCGACATCAAGGTCCACGAGTCCGGCGGCAACACGAGCGTCACGGTCACCGACCTGCAGTCCACCAACGGTGTCATCCTCAACGGGCAGCGCGTGCAGACCGCGTCGGTCCGCGACGGGTCCGAGATCCGCCTCGGCAACACCACCCTCACCATCCGCATCACGACGAGCGAGGCCTGATGTCGGACCTGACCCTCACCCTCATCAAGATCGGCTTCCTCGCCGTCCTGTGGCTGTTCGTCCTGTCGGCCGTCTCCGTCATCCGCTCCGACATCTTCGGCGCGAAGGCCCCGGCAGCCAAGGCCAAGCGCCAGCCCAAGGCCGCGGCGGCGCCCAAGCCGGCCAAGGGCGGCAAGAAGCAGCGCACCCCGCGCGGCGCGCCCACCAAGCTGCAGGTCGTGTCGGGTCCCAACTCCGGCCAGAGCGTCCCCCTCGGCGAGGGCCCGGTGCTGCTCGGCCGCGGCACCGACGCCGCCATCCGCCTCGACGACGACTACGTGTCCACGCGTCACGCACGCTTCGCCACCAACGGCGAGCAGTGGTTCGTCGAGGACCTCGGCTCCACCAACGGCACCTACCTGGGCAGCCAGCGCATCACCTCACCCACGCCCGTCGGCCTCGGACTGCAGGTCCGCCTGGGCAAGACGATCGTCGAGCTGCGGAAGTAGGGCGATGACCTCCCTGACCTTGCGCTACGTCGCGCTGACCGACGTCGGCCTGCGCCGCTCGATGAACCAGGACTCCGGCTACGCGAGCGGCCGGCTCATCGCCGTCGCCGACGGCATGGGTGGCGCAGCGGCCGGCGACCTCGCCTCCGCGGAGGCCATGAACGTCATCCGCCAGCTCGACCGCGAGCTGCCCGACATCGACCCGCTCGAGGCCCTCGAGAAGGCCGTCGCCCACGCCAACCACCGGCTCGGCGAGCTGGTGCAGGACGACCCCTCGGTCGAGGGCATGGGCACCACGCTCGAGGCCATGCTGTGGGACGGCGAACGCTTCGCCACCGCCCACATCGGCGACTCCCGCGCCTACCTGCTGCGCGACGGCGAGCTCACCCAGATCAGCACCGACCACACCTTCGTGCAGAGCCTCGTGGAGGAGGGCAAGCTGACGCCCGAGGAGGCGCGTGTGCACCCGCACCGCTCGCTCCTGCTGCGCGTCATGCTCGGCCGCGACGACAACGAGGCCGACTTCGACTGGTTCGAGGGCCAGCTGGGCGACCGCTTCCTGCTGTGCAGTGACGGCCTGTCCGACATGGTCGACGACGCCACGATCGAGCGCCTCCTGTCCTCGGAGACCATCGACGCCGCCGCCTCCGAGCTGGTCCGCACGGCCCTCGAGAACGGTGGGTACGACAACGTCACGGTCGTCATCGGCGAGCTCGTGGAGGACGACGGGGAGCCCGACGAGAACCTGTCGTCGTCCGACGGCCAGCCGCAGCTGGTCGGCGCGGCGTCCGGCGGACCGCGACCACGGACCGGCCAGGCCTCCGGCGGCACCGGCAAGTCCCGCACCCGCGGCGAGGCGAAGCGCGAGCGTGAGCCCGACCCCGAGGAGCTGCGCTACGCGCCGGTCCCGCCCAGCAAGTGGCGCTGGGTGCGTCGGCTGGTGGCGCTCGCCGTGGTCGTCGGGGCGATCGCCGCAGGTCTCTTCTACGCCTACCAGTGGACGCAGGACCAGTACTACGTGGCGGCGTCCGACGGCAAGGTCACGATCTACCGCGGTGTGCAGGCCGACATCCCGCTCGTCACGCTGCAGCGCGTCGACGAGGTCACCGACATCGAGCTCGACACCCTGCCGGCGTTCCGCGCCGAGCAGGTCGAGGGCGGGCTCGAGGCCGACAGCCGGGCCAACGCCGAGCAGATCGTCGAGAACCTGCGCGACCTCGCCGTCGTGCCCGAGCCCACTCCGTCGCCGTCCCCCACGCCCAGCGCGAGCGCCTCGGCCGACGACGAGCAGGGGGCCTAGGCCATGACCACCCCCACCCTCGTCCCGCGCAAGCGCCGCGGGGCCGAGCTGACGCTCACGCTGCTCGCCATCTGCATCGGCGTGGCCGCCTACTGCGCGGTCGGCCTCGGCTCGGAGGGACGCATCCCGGCGGGCGCCGTCAAGCTGGCCGGCTGCCTCGTCGTCGCCGCCATCGCGACCCACCTGTTCGTCCGCAAGGTCGCGCCCTACGCCGACCCCGTGCTCCTGCCGCTGGTCATCTGCCTCAACGGTCTCGGCCTGGCGATGATCTACCGCATCGACCTCGGCTGCGAGGACCTGTGCCTCGGCGGCAACTACGCGCCGCTCGCGAACTCCCAGCTCATCTGGTCGGCCCTCGGGATCGTCGCGTTCGCCGTGGTGCTGCTCGTGGTGCGCGACCACCGACGCCTGCAGGCCTACACGTACACCTTCGGCTTCGTCGCCCTGGCGCTGCTCGTCCTGCCCCTGCTGCCGGTGATCGGGCAGAACATCCGCGGCGCCCGCATCTGGATCAACCTGGGGCCGTTCAGCTTCCAGCCCGGTGAGGCCGCCAAGATCTGCCTGGCCATCTTCTTCGCCGGCTACCTGGTCGTGAAGCGCGACGCGCTCGCCCTCGCGGGACGCCGCTTCGCCGGCATCGACCTGCCCCGCGGCCGCGACCTCGGCCCCATCGGCGTCGGCTGGCTCATCAGCATCGGCATCCTCGTCTTCCAGCGCGACCTCGGCTCCTCGCTGCTCTTCTTCGGCCTCTTCGTGGTCATGCTCTACATCGCCACTGAGCGCCCCGGCTGGCTCGTGGTCGGCGGCGGGCTGTTCGTGGTCGGCGCCTACTTCGGCTACCTGGCGTTCGGTCACGTCCGGGTGCGCTTCGACGCCTGGCTCGACCCGTTCGCCGATCCCGACCGCAACGGCCAGATCATCAACGGCCTGTTCGGCATGGCCTACGGCGGCATCCTCGGCACGGGCTGGGGCCAGGGAAGTCCCCAGCTCACGCCGTTCTCGTTCTCGGACTTCATCGCGGCGGCCATGGGTGAGGAGCTCGGCCTCACCGGCCTGATGGCGATCCTGGTCATCTACGGGCTCGTGGTCGAGCGCGGCATGCGCATCGCCCTCACCTGCCGCGACGCGTTCGGCAAGCTCCTCGCGGCCGGCCTCGCCGTCTCGATGGCCCTGCAGATCTTCGTCGTCATCGGCGGCGTCACGCGGCTCATCCCGCTCACCGGCCTCACGACGCCGTTCATGGCCCAAGGCGGATCCTCGGTGGTCATGAACTGGGCCATCATCGCGCTGCTCCTGCGCATCAGCGACCAGACCCGGCGCCCCGCGCCCGAGGTGTCGCAGTTCGACCACGACGAGGAGACCCAGGTGGTGAAGCTGTCATGAACAAGCCCATCCGCAACCTCGCCGTCGCGTGCCTCGTGCTGTTCGCGGCGCTGCTCATCAACGTCAACGTGGTCCAGTTCGTGCAGGCCACGGACCTCAACGACCGTCAGGGCAACAAGCGCGTCATCGACGCCGACTTCTCGCGCGACCGCGGCGCCATCCTCGTCGGCGACGAGGCGATCGCCGAGAGCGAGCCCAGCGACGACCAGTACAAGTACCAGCGTACCTACCCGCAGGCCGAGCTGTACGCCCCGCTCACCGGCTACTTCTCCTACCTGTACGGCAGCGAGAACCTCGAGCGGTCGCAGAACCGGGTGCTCTCGGGCAACGACAACCGGCTGTTCGTCAGCCGCGTGATCGACCTGTTCGCCAACAAGAAGCCCCAGGGCGGCAGCGTCGAGCTGACCATCGACCCCCAGGCGCAGAAGGTGGCCGCCAGCGGGCTCGAGGCCCTCGGCAAGGACACCAAGGGCGCCGTCGCCGCGCTCGACCCGAAGACCGGCGAGGTGCTCGCCATGGTCAGCCAGCCGTCCTACGACCCCAACGCCCTGGCCAGCCACGACTTCGGCGAGGTCGCCGACGCCATGGAGAAGCTGCAGGGCGACGACGACGACCCGCTCACCAACCGGGCCACCGAGCAGATCCTGCCCCCCGGCTCCACGTTCAAGCTGGTCACCGCCGCGGCCGCGCTCGACGAGCTGGGCCTGGAGCCCGACGACGACGTCAAGGGCGGCGCGCGCCTGTCGTTCCCCGGCATCGACTACACGCTGCCCAACGAGAACGGTGGCAACTGCGGCGGCGACGAGATCACCTTCGAGCGCGCCCTCCAGGTCTCCTGCAACGTCTCCTTCGGCGACCTCGCCGGCAAGATCGGCCAGGACAAGCTCGAGGAGCAGGCGCGCAAGTTCGGCTTCGGCACCGACCCGATCGAGGGACTGCGCAACAACGCCAGCCGCTTCACGGTCGAGGGCACCGACCTCGAGGCCCCGCAGCTCGCCCAGAGCGGCATCGGCCAGTTCGAGGTCGCGGCCACTCCGCTGCAGATGGCCATGGTCGGCGCCGGCATCGCCAACGACGGTGTCGTCATGAAGCCGCAGGTGGTCAAGACCGTGCGCTCGCCCAGCCTCCGGGTCATCGAGTCCCTCGAGCCCGAGGAGCTCAGCGAGGCCATGACCTCCGACAACGCCGCCAAGCTGCGCGACATGATGGTCGCGACGGTCGAGTCCGGGACGGCCACCTCGGCCCAGATCCCCGGCGTCGACGTCGGCGCCAAGACCGGGACGGCGCAGTCCACCGCGGACCGTCCCCCCTACGCCTGGTTCGTGGCCCTCGCCCCGGCCGACGACCCCAAGGTCGCCGTCGCCGTGGTCGTGGAGTCCTCGGACACCGCCCGCAACGAGATCGCCGGCGGACGTCTCGCCGGCCCCATCGCACGCTCCGTCATCGAGGCGGTGCTCGGTGAGTGACTTCGACCCCTCAGGGAGAGTGACACCATGACCGGTACCCCCGACGAGCCCATCCTGCTCGGCGAGCGCTACGAGCTCGGCGGACTGCTGGGGCGCGGCGGCATGGCCGACGTCCGCGTGGCCCGCGACCTGCGTCTCGGCCGCACCGTGGCGATCAAGCAGCTGCGGGCCGACCTGTCCTCCGACGACACCTTCCAGGCCCGCTTCCGGCGCGAGGCCCAGTCCGCAGCCGCCCTGAACCACCCGGCCGTCGTGGCCGTGTACGACACGGGCGACTCCACGGACAAGCACGGCAACCACATCCCGTACATCGTCATGGAGTACGTGGAGGGCCAGACGTTGCGCGAGATCCTGCGCGACGACCGCAAGATCCTGCCCGAGCGGGCGCTGTCGATCACCGCCGACGTGCTCAGCGCGCTCGACTACTCGCACCGGTCCGGCATCATCCACCGTGACATCAAGCCGGCCAACGTCATGCTGACGCCGTCGGGCCAGGTCAAGGTCATGGACTTCGGCATCGCGCGCGCGATCGCCGACTCCTCCAGCGCCATGACGCAGACCGCGGCCGTCATCGGCACCGCGCAGTACCTCTCCCCCGAGCAGGCGCGCGGCGAGACCGTCGACGCCCGCTCCGACATCTACTCCACCGGCTGCCTGCTCTACGAGCTGCTGACCGGGCGCCCGCCGTTCGTCGGCGACAGCCCCGTGTCGGTGGCGTACCAGCACGTCCGCGAGGAGGCCCGTCCTCCGTCGCAGCTGAACCCCGACGTGTCGCAGCCGGTCGACCACATCGTCGCCAAGGCCCTCGCCAAGCGCACCGACGACCGCTACCAGTCGGCCGCCGACATGCGCAAGGACCTCGAGCGCGCCATCGCCGGTCAGCACGTCGACGCTCCCACGCAGGCCACCTCGGCCATCCCGGCGGCCACCGCCGTGGCCCCTGCCGTCGCCGCCGCAGCCGCCACAGGCACCCAGCCCGCCGTGGCCGACGACGAGGAGGAGGAGAAGAAGAACAAGGCCCTGTGGTGGGCGCTCGGCATCCTCGCAGCCCTGATCATCGCCGGCCTCGCGTACTTCCTGCTCGCGGGCAACGACACCGAGGACCCGGCCCAGGTGCGCGTGCCCGACGTGGTCGGCCAGGACGCCGTGGCCGCCCAGCGCACCCTCGAGGGCGAGGGGTTCACCGTCACGACCGAGGAACGTCCCGACGCCGACGTCGAGAGCGGCAACGTCGTCTCCCAGACCCCCGAGGGCGACTCCATGGCCCCCGACGGGTCGGAGATCGAGCTGATCGTGTCGACCGGACCCGAGCAGGTCCAGGTGCCCAACGTCGTCGGGCTGAACTACGACGAGGCCAAGGACGCCCTGGAGGGAGAGGGCCTGAAGGTCAAGAAGGAGGAACGCGCCTCCGACGAGTCCAAGGACACCGTCATCAACACCAACCCCCCGGCCGGCCAGAGCGTCGACGTCGGGGCCACCGTCACCGTGATCGTGTCCGAGGGCGAGGTCACCGTGCCCAACGTCATCGGCATGTCGCGCGACGAGGCGCAGAAGGCGCTCGAGGACCTCGACCTCGACGTCTCGGTCACCGAGGACCCGTCGTCGAGCGCCCCCGAGGACGAGGTCACCGGCCAGTCCACGCCGGCCGGGCAGACCGTGCCGCCGGGGTCGTCGATCGAGATCACCGTGTCGAGCAACCCCGGCGACGACGGGGGCCCGGGCAACGGTGACGCCGACGCGAACGGCGAGGCCGACGCCGATGCCGGGGCCGACGGCGTGGCCGACGGGCTGGGTCAGTAGCCGGGGTCAGGCCAGCGGGCGGGCGTACTGCAGCGAGGTCGTGCCGGTGTAGGGACCGATCACGAGGTCGTCGCTCGACTCGACCTTCATGCCCAGTCGGTACTTGGTCACGTAGCGCTCGTAGTTGACGACCTCGGGCGACGTGCCGAGCGAGTACGTCATGCCCGGACGGTCGCCGATCGCCTCGACGACGTAGGGCGGGGAGTACGGCCGGCCGTCGATGATGACCGTGCTGCCGACGCACACGATCGCCGTGGTGGACACCAGCCGCTGACCCTGCAGGCTCACCGCCTCGGCGCCACCGGCCCACAGCGCGTTCACGAACGCCTGGAGGTCCTGCTGGTGGACCACGAGGTAGTTGGGGTCGACCCCGGAGGTGGCCGCGCTGCGCGGCGCGTCGTCGAGCGTGACCCTGATGCCCGGTCCGCGGGCCGTGCTGAGTCCTGCGACGTCGCGCAGCGACCGCAGCCGTCGGGCGACCGCGTCGATGCCGCTGCTGCGGTCGGCGGCGTCGAGGACGTCGTCGATCTCGCGCTGCAGGTCGTCGGCCTGCTGCTGGCGCTGCTCCACCCGGAGCGTGCGGTCGGAGACGAGCGAGGCGATGTCGCCACCGGCCGGGCGCAGGTCCTCGCCGTCCGACGTCGCGTGGGCGGCAGCTGCGGTCAGGCCGGCCACCGAGCAGACCAGCAGCACCGCCACCGACCAGCCCCGGCGGGACCGGACCTGCGACCGCGCACGCGACCCTGACATGCGTGTCCCTCTCCCCAGTCCGACGACGACCACGTCGGCGACTACGCTAGCCCAGAATGTCCCGTAGGCAGCCGAAAGAGATCCCCGTGGCCAAGAACAGCAACCCGAGCAAGGTCCGCACCCCCCGAGGTGGCTGGCTGCACCCGCTCGCCCTGCTGCTGCTCGTGGTGGCGATCGCGTGGGCGGTCGGCGCCTTCTTCACGGTCTCGGACCGCTCCTTCCCCAACGTCGGCGCGATCCCCGGCCTCTTCCGCCTGGGCGGCTGGAACTTCGCCGTCGCCGCCGTCCTCGCCTTCGCCGCGTCGTCGGTGGCCGACCGCACCCGCCCCGAGCCCGAGCCGGGCGCGCCCACCGGCAACCGGTACGCCGCGCCGCTGATGATCGCCTCGGCCCTGGTCGGCCTGCTCTGGATCGTGGTCTTCTACGTCATCTCCGGCACCGACATCCAGATCCCGGTCTACTCCGACCTCGGCGACTGGAACATCGTCATCGGCATGGGCTTCATCGTCGCGGCCTTCGGGTTCGCGATGAAGTGGGAGTGACCCCGCCGGATCCCTACCGGAAGGTCACCTGGTCGGCGGGCACGTGCCCGTGCTCGTTGTAGGTGAGCAGCCGGGTACCACCGCGCCCCACGATCAGGGTCGTGACCGAGGCGTTCACGAGCACCCGGTTGAGCGTGATGAACAGCGACGAGTCGCCGGCCAGCAGGTGCGACGCGACGAGCGCGATCGGTCCTCCGGACGTGAACACCGCCACCCGTCGGCCCGTCCCGGCCTCGGCCACGGCGGCGTCGAGGGCACGCAGCACACGCTCGGAGAACTCGGCGAACGTCTCCACCGACGACGGCGCCCCGCTCACCCACGCGCCCAGGGCGGCGTCGAGCTGCTGCTGGAAGGCACGCAGGTCCGTCGTCGGGGTCACGTCCATGCCGGCGAGCGCCAGGTGGTCGTACTCGTTCCAGCCGGCGTCGACGTCGTACAGGTCGCCGTCGATCGCGTCGAGCGCGGCCACCGCGGTCTGGGCGTGCCGCTTCATGGACCCCGCCACCGACCAGTCGGGGCGGAAGCCCGACGCCTCCCACGCCATGCCGAGCCAGGAGCCCTGTCGGGTGCCGCGCTCGGACAGCTGGTCGTAGTCGTCGCTGCCGAAGGAGGCCTGGCCGTGCCGGATCAGATGGAGGGCGCCCACCTCGGAAGGCTAGCGGGTCGCTGGCCCGGGCCGGGGTACCCACGAGGTGGGGCCCTGCGCCCCACCCCACGTGCCCACCCCACTTGCACTGCGAAGTCGGCGCGCTGCGTCGAAGATGGAGGGATCATGAACGTCTGGACGACACGCCGGTGACCGCCCTGGAGGCCGAGCACGACCTGGTGGTCCTGCTCGAGGACGACGGCACGCCCGCCGGCACGGCACCCCGGCTCTCGGTCCACGGCACCGAGACCCCGCTGCACCAGGCCTTCTCGCTGCACCTGTTCGACGACCAGGGCCGGGTGCTGCTGACCCGACGCGCCCTGAGCAAGCTCACCTGGCCGGGAGTCTGGACCAACTCGTGCTGCGGGCACCCCCGACCGGGCGAGGCCCTGGAGGACGCCGTGCGCCGACGTCTGCGCGAGGAGCTGGGGGTCGAGGTGGACGACCTGCGGATCGTGCTGCCGGACTTCCGGTACCGCGCCGTCGACGCCAGCGGGGTGGTCGAGAACGAGATCTGCCCCGTCCTCGTGGGCCGGGTCCGCGGCAGCCTCGCCCCCGATCCGGCGGAGGTGGGAGAGCACCTCTGGGTCGCCTGGTCCGACCTCGTGGCCGCCGCGACCGCCACACCAGGCGTCTACAGCCCGTGGTCGGTGCTGCAGGTGCCGCAGCTCGACGCCCGCCGATCCCACCTCCCCCTGCGTGACAGCGCACCCGCGGTCGGCTCCACGACGGGCTCCGACGCCGACACCGTCACGGCCGTCGCCGATCTGCTCGCCACCGAGCTGACCTGGGTGGAGTCGGTGTGGGACGCGCTGGTCCCTCCGGGCGGCGCAGGTCCGCTCGCGGGAGGTCCTGGCGACCTCCCCGGCTGGCTGCGCTCCCTCGTGCTCGGCGGCGGGAAGCGCCTGCGCCCGCGGATGTGCCACTGGGGCTTCGTGGCGGCGGGCGGCGAGGTGGGCACGCCCGCCCACGACGACGTGGTGCGCGCCGCGGCCGCCCTCGAGACGCTGCACCTGTTCGCCCTCGTGCACGACGACGTCATGGACCAGTCCGTCGAGCGCCGGGGTGCGGCCGCCGCCCACGTGGTCGCGGCGCGTCGTCACCGCGAGGCCGACGGCCACGGCGACCCCGACCGCTTCGGCCAGAACATCGCGATCCTGCTGGGCGACCTCGCGCACAGCGAGGCCGACCGGCTCGTCCACACGCTGCCCCTCGCGCTGCGCGACTACTGGTACGAGCTGAACCTCGAGCTGATCGTCGGCCAGCGGGCCGACCTCACCGGGGCCGCAGGGCGCCGCACCGACCTGGCCCACGCCGAGGCCGTGGCCGCGCTCAAGTCCGGCGCCTACACGATCGGTCGCCCGCTCCAGCTGGGCGCGCTCGCGGCCGGCGCCACGGCGGCGCAGCGTGACGCGCTCGAACGGTTCGGCTCGCACCTCGGGCGCGCGTTCGCCTGGCGTGACGACGTGCTCGGCGTGTGGGGCGACCCCGCCGTGACGGGCAAGCCGTCGGGCGACGACCTGCGCGAGGGCAAGACCACGCTCATCTGGGTGCTCGGCGCCGACCGGCTGACGGGTGAGGCCGCCGCCGCCATGGCACGCGTCGGCACCACCGACGCCCGCGACGGTGACGTCGCACTGCTGCAGCAGGCCCTCGCCGAGGCGGGCGTGCGGCAGGAGGTCGAGGACCGCATCCGGGCCGAGACCGACCGAGCCGAGCAGGTCCTGCTCGACTCCCCGTTCACCGCGGAGGGTGTCGTCGGTCTGCGCGACACCGCCCGCACCATCTCCTGGAGGTCTGCATGAGCCACGTCGTCGTCGTCGGAGCGGGGCTGGCGGGCCTCGCCGCCGCCTGCCACCTGGTGGGCGACGGGCACCGCGTCACCGTGCTCGAGCGCGAGGACGTGCCCGGCGGTCGCGCCGGTCGACTGACCCGCGAGGGCTTCACGTTCGACACCGGCCCGACGGTGCTGACGATGCCCGACCTCATCGACCGGCCGCTTCGCGCGGCCGGCTCGAGCCTGGCCGAGCGGCTCGAGCTGAGCCTGCTCGACCCGGCGTACCGGGCCTTCTTCGCCGACGGCTCCACGCTGGAGGTCCGGCACGGACACGAGGCGATGCGCGCCGAGATCCACCGGGAGTGCGGCAGCGTCGACGCCGCCGCGTTCGACGAGTTCGTGGTGTGGCTCCGCAAGCTCTACCTGACCGAGATGCCGCACTTCATCGACCGCAACTTCGACCGGCCCACCGACCTGCTCTCCCGGCCCATGGCCGCCGCACGTCTGCTGGCGATGGGTGGGTTCACCCGGCTCGGGCCGATGATCCGGCGACGCTTCGCCGACGAGCGGCTGCACCGGCTGTTCTCGTTCCAGGCCATGTACGCGGGCCTCGCGCCGGACGACGCACTCTCGCTCTACGCCGTCATCACGTACATGGACTCCATCGAGGGCGTCTACTTCCCGAAGGGCGGCATGCGCGCCGTGCCGCAGGCCCTGGCCGACGCGGCCTCCGACGCCGGTGCGGACTTCCGCTACGGCACCACCGTCACCGCTCTCGTGCGCGACTCCGGGGGCCGCGTGCGTGGCGTGGCCACGGGCGAGGGGACCATCGCGGCCGACGCCGTCGTGTGCACCATCGACCTGCCGACGGCCTACGAGTGGCTGCTGCCCGAGCTGAAGCTCCCCCGCGCCGTCCGTGGCATCGGCGGACGCCTCGGTGGGGACTACTCGCCGTCGTGCGTCGTGTGGCACGTGGGCGTCAAGGGTCTGCCGCAGGGCAAGGCCCACCACAACATCCACTTCGGCCACGAGTGGGCGGGGGCGTTCGAGGACCTCATGAAGCGCGGCACCCTCATGCGCGACCCCTCGCGACTGGTCACCATCCACTCCCTCGACGACGACGATGCCGCACCCGAGGGCGACAGCACGCTCTACGTGCTGGAGCCGACGCCCAACCTCGACGTCGGCCGCATCGACTGGAAGGCCGAGCGCGAGCCGATGAAGGAGCGCCTCATGGAGTTCCTCGAGGGTGCCGGCTACCCGACCGACGTCGTCGTCGACGAGCTGGTGACGCCCCTGGACTGGCACGAGCAGGGCATGGCCGCGGGAACCCCGTTCGCGCTGGCCCACACGTTCGCCCAGACCGGCCCGTTCCGCGCCGCCAACGTCGACAAGCGGGTCCCCGGCCTGGTGTTCGCCGGATCGGGCACGGTCCCCGGCGTCGGCGTCCCGATGGTGCTCCCGTCGGGCCGCCTCGCCGCGGAGCGGGTCAACCAGCTCCTGCGCTGACCCGCCCGCCAGTCTCCCCGTTTCGGACACTTCCGGGGCGGTTCGAGTGGTCGGGGTGCCCCGGAACTGTCCGAAACGTGGGGACCTGCGGCTGCGCCGGCTGAGTGAGTCGTCGAGGCGGCCTCCGAAAGGCCTCGACCGGGCAGCGACCAGCGACCCGACCGAGCCCTCGGGGCACGGCCTCACGTTTCGGACAGGTCCGGGGCATTCCGAGCGGCACGCGTGCCCCGGAACTGTCCGAATCGGCGTTGTGACGCCTTCAGGTCGATTTCCGCGAAGAGAACCGACGCGAAGGCGTCAAACCGCCCGGACCGGGCCCGGCGGGCTCGGCCGACCCCCTCGCCCCCGCACCGTCGAGGCCTCTCGCGGAGCAAGGACGCGAGAAGCCGCGCCGACGCAGCCGCAGGTCCACACGCCCCACCGCGGTAGGCGATATGACGCGTTTGCGTCGATTTCCATCGAACGAACCGACGTCAAGGCGTCACGACGCGGCGGGGGCGCCCTCCAGGGAGGGATGGTCGGTCAGCGGCCGAGGGTGGCGCGGGCCAGCTCGCGCCGGCCCGACCACGGCATGTGGCGGAACATGGTCCACATGGCGCCGGCCACGGCCGACGGCGGCGCGTCGCGCGACATGAAGGCGCGCTGCTGGTGGGCCGGGAGGCGGCCGAAGCCGTCGAAGAGGGCGAGGGTGCCGTCCACGTCGAGGCGCAGCAGGGCCCGCAGACCCGCCTCGCGAAGCCCGTCGACCGGACGCACCGGGTCGACCTGGTCCGGCACGCGCCCGGCCGCCAGGTCCTCGGCGAGGGAACGACCTCGCAGCAGCGCGTGCGCCACCGAGTAGCCGGTGACGAGGTGCCCACCGCGGCCGGCGACGCCGAGCGCGAGCGTGCCCGGCACCGGTGGTCGACCGCGGCCCCGCATCGGGATCCGCACGACCTCGCGGGCCAGCGGAGCGTCGACCACGGCGGGGTCGACACCGCGGGCCGCCAGCCGACGCCGCAGCCGCACCTGCAGCTCCTCGACGGCCATGCCTGGAGCGGCGGCCAGGCAGGTCTCCTCCAGCAGCACGGTCCCGTCGCCGAGGTCGAAGGCGTACAGGAACGTCGGAGTCGCACCCGCGGGCGGCACCCCGCCCGGCGCCCAGTCGGTGCGCCAGTCCATCAGCAGCGACTCCGCACCCTGCAGCGCCGGAGCCGCGACGTCGGCGGGGACGACGACGCCGAACGCGGTCTGCGCCGGCGCCGGGTCGTGGGCCACCCGTCCGTCGGGACGCGCGCCGCGGGCGTCGACGACGACCCTGGCCTGCCCCGCCAGCGCCGCGACGCCGGCGTCGTCGAGCCGGTCGCGGCGCACGTCGACCCCGTCGAGCGGCAGCGCTGCCTGCACCGCCGCGTTGTCGAGCACCACGTACGTGCGCGGCAGCCGGTGGACGGCGGTGGCCCGCACCTGTGGCGCCGCCGACCGCGCCCGCACGACCGTCGGCGGCAACCCGGACAGCTCGTCCTCCCACACGCCGTACGTGGGCGTCCAGCCGGCCTCCGGCCGCGGGTCGACGGCCAGCACGCGCAGACCGAGCGCCGCGCAGCGCGACGCGAGCGTGCGGCCGGCCGGACCGAGCCCGACGACCGCGACGTCAGCGGGACCGGTTGTCATGCGGCCCATCCTCCCGCACCTCAGTAGGCTGGGCTGCACCATGGCACGCCCCCTGCACCCCGACCCGCGGCTGGCCGAGGGCTACGCGCGGTGCGCCGAGCTGACGAAGCGCCACGGCACCACCTACTACTGGGGTGCGCGGCTGCTCCCCCGCGAGCAGCGGATCGACGTCTACACCGTCTACGCGCTGTGCCGGCTCGCCGACGACATCGTCGACGAGCCCGAGCGTGTCGACCCGGCCGTCCCGGGCCACGGCGAGGTCGACCCCGGGGTGCGGCTGCGGATGTTCGAGCAGCACTTCTGGGACTGCGTGGCCGCCGGCCGGTCCGACGAGCCCGTCATGGCCGCCGTCGTGGACAGCCTGCAGCGCCGCGGCACCGACCCCGAGTGCTTCGACCGGTTCTTCCGCGCCATGGAGCTGGACCTGACCCGCACCACGTGGGAGACGTGGGAGGACCTGCGCGACGGCTACATGGAGGGCTCGGCCGCCGTCATCGGCGAGATGATGCTGCCCGTGCTGCAGCCCCTCACGCCGGCGGCGAAGGAACCGGCCCGCGCGCTCGGGCACGCGTTCCAGCTGACGAACTTCCTGCGCGACGTCGGCGAGGACCTCGACCGCGGGCGGGTCTACCTGCCTCAGGAGGACCTGCAGCGCCACGGCGCCGACCCGTGGACGCGTCGGGTCACCCCCGCGTGGCGCTCGATGATGGCCGAGCAGGTGGAGCGCAACCGCGCGCTGTACCGCGAGGCGGCTCCCGGCGTGGCCATGCTGCCGAGGCCCGGGGCACGCTGCGTGGCCACCGCGCTGCGCATGTACTCGCGCATCCTCGACCTGATCGAGGAGGCCGACTACGACGTCTTCTCGGGCCGCCTCCGGGTGAGACCACGCACCAAGGTCGCGATCCTGGCCGACGTGCTGGTGCGCGGTCCGGGCCGCGGACTGCCACCCTCGCCGAGGGCCAGCCTCGCCCCCCGGAGCCAGTAGCCGGCGATCAGGTGGTCCCAGCCCAGCTCGGGCTCGGTCTCCAGCCGCGGCTCGAGCGCCAGCAGCCGCAGCAGCAGGGCGTCGGACTCCAGCAGGGCCAGCGGCTGCCCGGGACACTTGTGCTCACCGTCGCCGAACGCCAGCACCGGGTCACCCACGCCTGCGGGCAGGGAGCGGCCGGGGCACAGGTCGAGCGGGGCGTCGCCCACCGCGCGGGGGTCGGCGTTGCCGGGGCGCACGCACACGTCGACGAGGTCACCGGGCTCGATCGTCCACGCGTCGTCGCCGTCGGTCACCGCGATCTCCTGCTGGGCCCGCCGGTACAGGTGTCCGACGACGGGCTCGAGCCGGATGATCTCGCCCAGGATCGCCAGCCGCTCGACCTCGGGCGCCACGAGGTAGCGGGCGCGCAGGGCGTCGTCGTCGAGCAGGTGCAGCGCAGCCATGACGATGAACTCGCGCGTGGTCACCATGCCCGCGGTGCCGTACGTGACGCACTCGACGAGGATGCTCGCCGTCGAGTACCCCTCGGCCAGAAGGTGGCTGATGATGTCCTCGCGCGGCTCGCGTCGCCGCGCCCGCACGGCGGGGCGCACGTCGGCCAGGAACAGCCGGCCCACCGGAAGCAGCCCGCGGTAGGCGGCCTGCATCCACTGCCCGCGGGACCTGCCGAGGTCACGGCGGGTGATGTCGAACGGCGGCTGGCTGAACATCGCCTCCAGCCGTCGCGCCATGCGGGGCACGGACGACTCGGTGAGTCCGACGACCTCGGCCGTGACCTCGACCGTGTACAGCAGCGCCAGCTCGTCGAGGGTGCACCCGCCGTCGGCGACGGCCTCGGCGAGCAGCCGGTCGGCCACGGAGTGCATGAGGTCGGTGTACCGCTCCGCCACGACGGTCGGTGCGAGGAAGCGCGCCACCTTGCGGCGCTGCTCGTCGTGCCTCGGGCCGTCGGAGACCAGGATCGGGTGGTGCTCGAGGTAGCCCTGCGGGATCGCCTCGGCCGTGAAGCCCGCCTGGGTCGTGGCGTGCCGGGCGCGCAGCACCTGACGCGCGGCCTCGAGCGACCGGATCCGCCACACGGTGCTGACGCCGGGACGGCCACCGGCGTCGACCCGCTCCACGCGCGGGTCTCCCGTCTCGTGCCCCGCCTCGCCGGGCAGGACGGCCCGACGTCGCGACCGGGTGGCGTCGCTCATCGCGAGAGCGAGGGCAGCCGTGGGCGTCGGCGCAGCAGGCCGTCGAGCGGGACGGTCCACACGTCCTCGCCCCGCACGCCCCACCCCGCGAGCAGCTGGTTGGCCGCGAGCACGCCGGTGGTGGCGGCCCGCTCCATGAGCGCGATCGGCCAGTCGACCCGCAGCCCGTCGCCGGCGAGCACGAGCCCGGCGTAGGGGGTGTCGACGGTCAGGCGGTCGCGCCACGGTCCTGTGCCCACCAGTCCGCAGTCGTCCTCCACGAGCAGCTCCTCGTGCACGATCCCGAGCGTGCGGGTCTCGGGGTAGACGTCGTGCAGGGCGGCCAGGAGCCGCTGCCGCACCAGGGCGACGTCGAGGCCTCCGGGGCCGTCGCCGGCCAGGTCGGCGTCACGGACGGGGTCGGTGGCGTAGGCGTGCAGCTCCACCACCGAGCCGCCGTGCCGGGCGGACCACTCGGCGGCCCCGCGCTCGAAGCGCTCCAGCACCGTCACGTTGTCGAGCAGGTCGTACCCGCTCGTGCCGAGGAACGCCTCCCGCTCCGCCGCGACCGTGCCGTCGAGCCACAGCCGCAGCACCGCGAAGGGCGGGGCGTTGCGGCCGGCGGCAGCGCGGCGGTGCCAGTCGCGACGCTCGTCGTCGTCGGCGGGCAGGGGGGCCACGAGCGTGCGCGTGGTGCGGGGGTCGGTCGCCAGCACCACGGCGTCGGCCCGCAGGGCCTCCTCGCCCGTGTGCACGAGCCAGCCGTCGCCGTCTGGTGCGACCCGGTCGGCCCGCGCACCGGTGCGCACCCGCGCGCCCAGCCCCTCGAGGTAGCGGCCGAGCGGTGCCCACAGCACGGCGTCGTAGTCGTCGTCGGGCACGTCGAAGAGCAGGCCCTCGGAGCTGCCGGTGAAGTAGGTGTGGAACATGCCGACCAGCTCACCGGCCCCGAACTCGGTGGGGTGGGCGAAGAACGACCGGGCGAAGACCTCCAGCGCGAGGTGACGCGCTCCCTCGGGGAAGCGCAGCCGGTCGAGGAAGTCCTGGGCGGACTCGCCGTCGTAGCGCTCGTGGCTGGCCGGGTAGGAGGCGTCGACCAGCTCGAGGGCACTCGGCACGTGGACCGACGGCAGGGCCGAGACGGGGAACGTGGGGCTGCGCAGCACGAAGGTCAGCAGGTTGAACGGCGGCGTGGCCGGCAGGGCCGCGAAGGAGTCGGTGAGCCCGTCGCCGCGACGCAGCGGGTAGTCGGGCACCGGCACCAGGTGCGACAACGTGGGATCGACGCGGCGCAGCAGCGACCGCAACGTGTAGTACTGCCGGAAGAACGCGTGGAACCCGCGGCTCATCGTGCGCGCGCCGTCGGGTCCGCCGGATCCGGTGTCGCCGTCGTCGGCCAGTGGCCAGGCGCGCACCCGGCCACCCAGCTGGTCGCACGCCTCGAGCAGGGTCACGCGGGCACCGCGCTCGGCCAGCACCACTGCGGCGCCGAGGCCGGCGATGCCGCCGCCGACCACCACGACGTGTCGGTCGTCGCCCAGCCGCGAGGAGCCGGGGGCGGCGGGGTGGAGCACGGCGTTCCGGTCGCGACCGGGTGGGACAGGACGTGAGGCCATGACGCGCGGGTCAGAGCGGACGTCGGGCGAGGACGGTGTGCAGGATGCCCCGCTGCCAGCCGCCGGCCGTCGTCCACGTGATGTCGGTGAGACCGGCCCGCTCGAGCCGCGCCTGCAGCTCTGCGGTGGAGTCGTTGCGCAGCACGCTTCGCCACAGGTACCGGTAGATCGCGGGGTTGCCGCGCACCGCCACGGACAGCGGCGTGACGACGCCCCAGCAGACGGCGCTCCAGACGGCCTCGGCCGTCCGCGAGCCCTTCACGTGGTAGTCCTGCAGCGCGATCCACCCGCCGGGGCGCACCTGGTCGGCGATGGCCGCGACCACGTCGTCACGCTGCTCCTGCGGCACGTTGCGCAGCAGGTAGGCCGCGAAGGCACCGTCGGCCTGGCCGTCGAGCTGGACCGCGGCCACGCCGGGCAGGTCCTGGGCCCGCGCCTGCACGAAGCTGACGTGGTCGGGCCAGTCCTTCTCCTGTGCCTGGGCGAGCATCCCGGCCGACGCGTCGAGGCCCACGATGCGGGCGCCCGGTCCAGCGGCGTCGAGCAGCGCCCGGGTGGAGAGGCCCGAGCCGCAGCCGAGGTCCCACAGCGTCGGCGCCGTGCCCGTGACCGGCAGGCTCAGCACCAGTCGGCGCGCGGCGTCGCGCAACGCGTCGACGTAGCCGGGGTTGAGCGAGGTGAGCAGGTCGTAGCGAGGCGCGGCGCGGTCGAACTCGTCCGCGAGCAAGGTCCCAGAGGTCGGCTCCACCCGCCCAGCCTACGGGGGTTCGCCCCTCAGGACCGGCGGGAGTACGCCCGCATGGTGAGCGGCCCGAAGACGGCCACGAACACGCCCGAGATCACGAGGACCGTGACGATGGACCCGCCGTGCGGATCGCCGACCATGAGGCTGCGGACCGCGTCGACGAGGATCGAGACCGGGTTGTTCTCGACCGCCGGCTGCAGCCAGTCGGGCATGGTGTCGATGGGCACGAACACGTTCGACAGGAACGTCAGCGGGAACAGGACCATCATCGAGACCCCCATGACCGACTCCGGGCTGCGCAGCTTCATGCCGAGCAGCGTCCAGATCCAGCTGACGCTGAAGCAGAACACCAGCAGGAGCAGGACGGCCGCGACCACGCCCACGAGACCGCCGGGCGGCCGGTACCCGATGAGCATCGTGACCACCAGGATGACGACCGAGGCCATCGTGTAGCGCAGCGTGTCGCCGAGCAGGGCCCCGACCATGAGCGACGGACGCCAGACCGGGAGGGACCGGATGCGGTCGAAGACGCCCTTCTTGATGTCGTTGTTGATGGTCATGGCCGTGTACATGGTGATCATGACGACGGTCTGCACGAGGATGCCCGGCGCCAGGTACTCCAGGTACTCACCGGTGGACCCGGCGATCGCGCCGCCGAAGATGTAGGTGAACATCAGCGTGAACAGGATCGGGAACATCGTCACGTCGAACAGCTGCTCGGGCACGTGCTTGATCTTGAGCAGGGCCCGGTGCGTGAAGATCAGCGACGAGCCCAGCGGGCCCACCGGCTCGGGGCGCTCGCTGCTGCCGACCGCCTCGCGGACCTTGGCGTCCATGGTGGTGCTCATGCGGGGACCTCCGTCGTGTCGGGCTCGACGTCGGTGACGTGCTCACCGGTGAGGGCGAGGAACACCTCGTCGAGGCTGGGCTGGCCGAGCGAGAACTCCGAGACCGCGATGCCCTGCTCGGCGACGCGCACGAGGGCGTCGGGGACGCCCTGCGGCGACGGCACCGAGAACGACAGGGCGTAGGGGTCCTTCTCGAGCACGGCCTCGGCGTCGAGGGTCGCGGCCAGGACCGACGCCGCGCGCTCGCGGTCGGCCTGGTCGGCCACCCGCACCTTGAGCGCGCCCGCTCCCACGGAGGCCTTGAGCTCACCGGTCGTGCCCTCGGCGATGACCGTGCCGCGGTCGATCACGGCGATCCGGTCGGCCAGCTGGTCGGCCTCGTCGAGGTACTGGGTGGTGAGGAGCACCGTCGTGCCGGCGGACACGAGGGCGCGAACGATGTCCCACACCTGGTTGCGGCTGCGCGGGTCGAGCCCGGTGGTGGGCTCGTCGAGGAACATCAGCTCGGGTCGCACGACGATGCTGCCGGCGATGTCGATGCGCCGACGCATGCCGCCGGAGTAGGCCTTGACCTGGCGACCCGCGGCGTCGGTGAGGTCGAAGGCGTCGAGCAGCTGGTGGGCGCGGTCGCGGGCCGCAGCACCGCGGTACCCGTACAACCGGGCCAGCATGACCAGGTTCTCCAGGCCCGTGAGGTCCTCGTCGAGCGAGGCGAACTGACCGGTCATGGCCACCTTCGAGCGCACCGCGGCCGACTCGGCGACGACGTCGTGGCCGAGCACCTCGGCCCGGCCGCCGTCGGGCTTGATGAGCGTGGCGAGCATGCGGATGGTGGTGGTCTTGCCGGCTCCGTTGGGCCCGAGCACGCCGTAGACGCCTCCGGCCGGGATCTGCAGGTCGACACCGTCGACCGCTCGGTTCTCGCCGAAGAGCTTGACGAGGCCCTCGGTACGGATCGCTGTGGTCATGGCGACATCGTGCCACGTGTTACTGACAGGAATACAGTCATGCCGAGACGAGACCGAGGCGTCGTCCCTGCACAGCACGAGGCCCGGACCCCCTGGAGGAGGGTCCGGGCCTCGCGTCGATCAGTCGTCGGCGTGGTCGCTCACGTCGGGTTCACGACCGCGCCTCGATCACCCTCGGGTGACCGGGACTCGATGATCAGGCCGGGGGCATGAGCACCGTGTCGATGAGGTACACCGTGGCGTTGGCGGTCTTGACGCCACCACAGATCACACCGGCCTGGTCGCCGACGCGGATGTTGTCGCCCTCGCCCGTGATGGTCAGCTCGGCGCCGTTGACGGTCTCGAAGGTGCCGTCGATGTCGCCGGGAGCCATCTGGCCGGGGATGACGTGGTAGGTCAGGACCGACTCGAGCGTCTTGGCGCCCTCGGGGGTGCCGAGCGTCTTGACGGTCTCCTCGGGCAGCTTGCCGAAGGCGTCGTCGACCGGCGCGAACACGGTGAACTCGCCACCGTTGAGGGTGTCGACCAGGTTCACGTCGGGGTTGAGCTCACCGGAGACGGCCGCGACGAGCGTCTTCAGCAGCGGGTTGTTGCTGGCGGCGGTGGCCACCGGGTCCTGGGCCATGCCCTCGACCGAGCCGGCGCCGTCCGGCACCTGCGAGGCGTAGTCGGCGCAGCCCGGGCCGACGAGGTCGGCACCGGCGTCGGACGCGTCCTCGGACGCGGGCGCCGAGGTCTCGTTGTCGGACGAGGAAGCGGCGTCGTCATCGCTCGAGCCGCAGGCCGCAGTGAACAGGGACAGCGAGGCCACGGCGGTGATCGCGAGGGTCTTGCTCTTGGTCGTCGTGCGCATGTTTCTTCTCCTTGGTTGGGTGTTTCCTGCTACTCGACGCGGAACCTGACGTTGTGCCAGCCGGTCGATCCGTCCGGTGCGATGGGCACCCGGTCGGAAGTCTGTGTGGTGCCGTCGGCGTCGGTCGCACGCACGGTCACCTGGTGGGTCCCCTCGGTGGCGTCCTCCCACGTCCAGGACCACTGGCGCCACGTGTCGACGCCGTCCCGGTCCGCGAGCTCGACGTCCTGCCAGTCGCCGTCGTCGATCTTGACCTCGACGCGCTCGATGCCCACGGTCTGCGCCCAGGCCACGCCGCCGATGCGGACGTTGTCGCGGGGCAGCGCCTGGAAGGCCTTGGGGACGTCGATGCGGGACGACAGCTTGATCGGCGCCTCCTCGGAGTAGCCGCGGGTCGACCAGTAGGCCTTGAAGTCCGAGAACTTCGTGACCTCGATGTCGACGAGCCACTTCGTGGCGGAGACGTAGCCGTAGAGGCCGGGGACGACCATGCGGACGGGGAAGCCGTGCTCGAGCGGCAGCGGCTCGCCGTTCATGCCGACCGCGATCAGCGCACCACGGTCGGTGTCGGTGAGCGCCTCGAGCGGGGTGCCGATGGTCATGTCGTCGGCGCTGGTGGTCTTGACGGCGTCGGCGCCGTCCTTGACCCCGGCGCGGGCCAGGAGCTCGGCCACGGGGATGCCCAGCCAGGCGGCGTTGCCCACGTAGGGGCCGCCGACCTCGTTGGAGACGCAGGTCAGGGTGATGCGGCGCTCGACGAGGCGCTCCTTGAGCAGGTCCTCGAAGGAGAGGTTGAGCTCCTGGTCGACCATGCCGTGGATGCGCAGGTTGAAGGTGCTCGCGTCGACCTGCGGCACGCGCAGGGCGGTGTCGATGCGGTAGAAGTCCTTGTTCGGCGTCACGTAGGGGCTGATGCCCTTCAGCTCCACCTGGGCACCCGCCGGCACCGCGCTGGCCGGGACGGCTGCCTTCGGCAGCTTCACCGAGGCGCGGGACTCACGACCGGCGCTGGAGCCGAGGAAGCGGGTGACGCCTCCGCCGATCGCCATGACGGCGCTGGCGGCCAGGACGACCTGCAGGAAGGCGCGACGGTCGAAGCCGGCGGGCGTCTCGTCACCGACCTTCGGCGCGAGCTCGAGTGCGCTGAGGAAGCGCATCAGGAGGAACACGCTCACGACGAGGGTGACGGCGGAGGGGATGGCGGTGACGACGACGTTGGCCGTCGAGGTGCGGTCGAGGACCGCGGTGAGGAGCGCGACGATCCCCAGCAGCGCCGTGATGCCGAGGGCGAGCCGCGGCCGACGCAGGCCCAACCAGCCGGCGACGGCCGCGGCGACCAGGAGGGTCACGGCGACGCCGCCGATGAGCACGGGCTTGTCGTTCGTCCCGAACTGCTCGATGGCGAATTCCTTGAGCGGACGGGGCACCAGGTCGATCACCCGGTTGCCGACCGACTCGATCGGCGTCGGGACGCCCAGCAGAGTGGCGACGCCCGATCCGGCTGCGACGCCTGCGACCGCAGCGAGCAGGCCCGACACGGCACCGGTCCACCACGGGGCGGTGGCCCGCGTGGTCTGGGTGGCGATCGAGTGGCTCATGCACGTAGTTCGGGACCGTGATGGCCGTGGATGGGTCCAGATCCAAGAAAGTGTTCACGTCGGCGTGTCGTGAACAAGATCGTGTGTCACTCCCAGTTACCTTCCGCCGCGGGTTTCCCCTGCACTCCCAGGGTTCCTAGGCTGTCGTCATGACCACGCGCGAGGGAGTGCAGTTCCGGTCCGAGAGCACGTCCGCCACGGCGAGGGAGGTCCTGGCCGATGCGCTGCGGCCCGCCGATCCGGTCGGTGCACGCGCCGTCGAGCACGAGACGGCCTGGCGGCGGCAGTACCTCCAGCACTTCCGCCGGGCCGTGGAGGCCGGCGTCGGGGATGCGGCGGCTGCGCGCTCGATCGCGGCCGAGGGTCTGCGCAGCGCGCACGCGGCCATGCGGTTCGACGACGTCGCCCTCGACGAGGCCCTGGCCGTGACGCCGCTGGACCAGGTGCTCAGCACGACCACCGTCCAGGGCGAGGCGGAGCCGGAGACCGAGCTGACCGTGCCCTACCGCGGCGAGAGGCTGGGTGGCGACGCCCTCCTTCGCCAGCTGGACGACTGGCTGGACCGTGGTGTGGTCACACCGTCGTGCGCGGACGCGGTGCGCACCGTGCAGGCGAACCCCGACTGGCTGCGGCTCGAGGGCGACCTCGTCGTCGTGCTCGGGGCGGGGGCCGAGATGGGTCCGTACCGCGCGCTGCAGCGGTGGGGTGCCGAGGTGGCCGCCGTCGACCTGCCCCGCGCCGACGTGCAGGGCCGCATCGCCGAGGTCGCGACGGGCGGGGCGGGCCGCGTGCACGTGCCCAGCCGGATCGTGACCCACGGTCGACCCGACGGTGGGAGCGACGTCGGCGCGGACCTGGTGCGCGAGCTGCCCGCGCTGGCCCACTGGCTGGGCTCCTTCGAGTCCCGCGTCGTGCTGGGCAACTACTGCTACGCCGACGGCGGGCAGCACGTCCGGGTCTCGATGGCCGCCGACGCGCTCGCCGACCACCTGGTGCGAGAGCGCCCCGACACCGCGCTGGCCTTCCTTGCCACACCCACCGACGTGTTCGCCGTCGGTGCCGACGACGTGGCGAGGTCGGAGGCGGCGTACCGCGCCGGCCGGTTCGGTCGCATGGCTCGCCACGCCACACGCGTGGCGAGCGGCGGACGGCTCCTGCAGCGGAACTACCCGCCCGGCGCCGACCCGGGCATCTGCGACGCCCTCGTCCCGCAGCAGGGTCCCAACTACGCGTTCGCCAAGCGGCTGCAGCGCTGGCGTGCCACGACCGCTCGCGCCGCCGGCACCACGGTGTCGCTCAACGTGGCACCAGCCACCCGCACGCGGTCGGTCGTGAAGAACAAGGCGCTCGCGGCGGCCTACGCCGGCGCGCACCGCTTCGGCGTCGAGATCTTCGACCCCGCCACGTCGAACACCCTGATGGCCGCGCTCCTGGTCCACGACCTCCGCGCCGACCTGCCCCCCGAGGCCGAGCCGTGGCAGGACGAGGCACGCGGCGCCGCCCACGGCGGACTCTGGACGGCGGCCTACCACCCCCGCTCCGCCCTCGGCCTCGCCGCGGTGCTGGGCGTGGGGGCGCTGCGGGGGTGATCCTGGGGCTGGACCTGCGGCTGCGTTGCTTCCTCTGGTTCGGACCTGCGGCTGCGCTGCTTCGTCGGGTCCGGACCTGCGGCTGCGCTGCTTCCTCGCGTCGGGACCTGCGGCTGCGCTTCTTCGTTGGGTCCGGACCTGCGGCTGCGCTGCTCCCTTGGGTCTGGACCTGCGGCTGCGCTTCCTCGGCTCGGTCTCGGCCCGGTCTCCGAAAGAGCCTCGACCGGCGGATGGGCTCCCGCTCGGCCGAGCCCCGGTGCTGCGGGCTGGTCCTGGGGCTTCAGAGGTAGGTCTCGCACCGAACCGGGCCGTCAGAGGTAGGTCTCGTACCGAACCGGGCCGTCAGAGGTAGGTGACGCACCTGAAATGACTCGGATTGGGTGCGTCACCTACCTCCCACTGCCCCGGCCGGGTGAGAGGTAGGTGGCGCGCGGAATCGGAGCGTCAGAGGTAGGTAGCGCGCGGAATCTGCGCGGCAGAGGTAGGTGACCCGCGGTTTGGAGGTCCGTATCCGCGCGCTACCTACCTCCGCCCGGCGAATAACGCGCGCCACCTACCTCTCACGGCCCCACCCGACGCGGGGGCGAGGCAACGAGACGGTCAGGACGCCCCGAACGCACCATCGGCGCACCCGCGGCCCGAGAACCCAGGCCGAGCGCGCACCCCACCGCCGGTCGAGGCCCTTTCGGAGCGCAGGTCGACGAGAAGCCGAGGCAGTCGCAGCCGCAGGACGAGACCAGCCGTGCAGTCGCAGCCGCAGGACGAGACCCAGCCGAGCCAGCGCAGCCGCAGGACGAGACCCAACCGAGGCAGCAGCCGCAGGACCAGACCCACCCGCCGAGCCGGACGAGCCGGACGAGCCGGACGAGCCGGACGAGAGGTCAGAGCCGCAGCTCGGCCGCCTCGTCCAGCGACGCGCGGGAGGTGCGGTAGGAGGCGGTGGGGTGGTCGGGGTCGGGGTGGCCGAAGGAGATGCCACACACCACCTGACGGTCGTCGTCGAGGTCGAACCACTCGCGCAGCAGCTCCGAGCGCATGGCCAGGGCCGCCTGGGCACAGGCGCCGAGACCGAGGGCCTGGGCCGCGAGCAGGAACGACTGCACGTACAGGCCGCAGTCGATCGCGCCGTACACGCCGAGCGAGCGGGTCGTGGTGACGATCGCGACGTGCGGGGCGCCGAAGAACTCGAAGTTGCGCATCGTCTGGGCGGCGGACCCGGCCCGGTCGCCCTTCACCACGCCGACCGCCTCGTACAGCTGCCAGCCCGACTCGCGCCGACGCTCGGCGTACACGCCCTCGTAGGACTCCGGGAAGGTCAGGTCGGGGCCGAAGCGCTCGTCGTCGGCCATCGCCTGCTTGAGCCGCTCGGTCTCGCCTCCGGCGGTCACCACCACGTGCCACGGCTGGGTGTTGCACCACGACGGGGTGCGCTGCGCGGCGGTCAGCAGCCGCTCGATGGTGGCCGCCTCGACCGGTTCGTCGGTGTATCCGCGGCAGCTCCAGCGCTCGTCCAGGAGCGCCTCGAGGGCCTCGATCCGGCTCTCGCTCATCGGCCCACGAACCCGGCGGCGCGCTTGTCCAGGAACGCCTGGATGCCTTCCTTCGAGTCCGCCGTGTCGGCGAGCTCCCGCTGCAGACGGAGCTCGCGGTCCAGCGTCTCGTCGAGGTGGCGCAGCGTGTTGGCGGTGATGGCCTGCTTGGTGGCGGCGTACGCGGCCGTGGGGCCGTTGGCCAGCTTCGCGACCAGCTCGGCCACCTGCTCGGCGTAGTCGTCGCCGCAGCACCGGTCGATGAGTCCCATCTGCGCGGCCTCGGCGGCCGGGAGCCGCTCGCCCAGCAGCGAGAGGCGGTTGGCCCGGGCCCGGCCCACCGATGCGGCGAGCAGCTCGGTCGCCCCGCCGTCGGGCATGAGGCCGATGTTGACGAACGCCTGCAGGAAGTAGGCCGACTCGTGGGCGACGGTCACGTCGGCGGCCAGCGCGACCGACATCGCGATGCCAGCGGCGGGGCCGTTCACCGCGGCCACGACCGGGCGGTCCGTCGAGACGAGTGCGCGCACGAGCCGGTTGCCGTTCTCGTGCGTGCCGCCCCGCTCGAGCCGACGCAGGTCCGCGCCGGCACTGAAGGCACGGCCCGCGCCGGTCACGACGACGACGCGGGCGTCGGTGGTCTCGACGGCCTCGGCGGCCCGCTCGAGCATGGCGCCGTCGAGCGCGTTCATGACGTCGGGCCGGTTGAAGGTGATCGAGAGGATGCCTTCGGTGGTGTCGAGCAGCAGCTCTGTGCTGGTCGGGTCGCTCGTCACGGGCGTCTCCATTCTCCGATGATGGCCTGCACGGCGGCGGTGAGCGCCAGCGGCTGGTCGAGCATCACGTGGTGCCCGGAGTCTCGCACGACCGTCACCGGCACGTGCCCGCCGAGCCGTTCGGCGACGGCGTCGGTGATGTCCGACGTGGCCATGCCGCGATCTCCGCGCAGGAGCGCCACCGGGCAGGCCGCCTCGGCGAGCTCCTCGGGCTCCATGCGCGACCGCAGGAAGATGCGGGGGTCGAACTTCCAGCGCCATCCCCCGGGCTCCCCGTCGGACGCCGGGACCTCGCGCACGGACCCCTCGGCGATGTGGCGGTGCACGAAGTCGAGCGTGGCGTCGTCGGCCGGGAGCGTGCGGAACCGGGCGAGGATCGCCTCACGATCGGGGTGGAGCTTCGGCGCGGGGATGACGCCGTGCGAGGCGATCCACGCTCGCGCCTCGCTCGACATCTCGCGGACCGGCGAGTCGATCGCGACGGCCCCGGCCAGTGCGGCGCCGTGGTCCCGGGCGGTGGTGAGGGCCACGAATCCGCCCATGCTGTGGCCGACGACGGCGGGCGGACGGGTGCTGCCCTGCGCCCGCGCGACGGCCATGACCTCGGCCGCCCAGGTCTCGAGCGCGTAGACGTCGCGGTGGTCGCTGTCCCCGTGCCCGCTCAGGTCCAGCGCGACGACGCGTCCGTCGAGCAGCGGCCCGACGTGGTCCCACCAGCCCGCGTGCGCGGCGCCGCCGTGCACGAGCACCGTGACGGGCTCGTCGACCGGGCCCCACGCCCGGTAGGTGATGCGCACGCCGTCGACGTCGACCGTGGCGTGCTCGGGCCGCTCCGCCAGGGCGGCCGTGAACCAGGCCGGTACGTCCTGCGCCATCGGTGCCGCCACCTCCAGAGAAACAATCAACCTTGACTGTTCTTGCCGTCCCCAGCACGATAGCGAGGACGCACGTCCACGACGAGAGGACCCCCGATGAGCCTGGCCGGAACGACGATGATCATGTCCGGAGGCAGCCGAGGCATCGGGGAGGCCATCGCGGTGCGCGCCGCCCGCGACGGTGCGAACGTGGTGCTGCTCGCGAAGACGTCCGAGCCGCACCCCAAGCTGCCCGGGACGATCCACACCGCTGCCGCCGCCATCGAGGAGGCCGGCGGACGTGCGCTTCCGCTCGTGGGTGACATCCGCGACGACGCGTTCGTCGAGGACGCCGTGGCCCGGGCCGTGGAGACGTTCGGCGGCATCGACCTGGTCGTCAACAACGCCAGCGCGATCGACCTGTCCCGCACCGAGGACATCTCGATGAAGAAGTACGACCTCATGACGCAGATCAACGCGCGCGGCTCGTTCCTGCTGTCCAAGCTGTGCATCCCGCACCTGCGTGCGTCGGCGAACCCCCACGTGCTCACGCTCAGCCCGCCGATCAGCCTCGACCCGAAGTGGTTCGGCACGTTCACCGCCTACGCGATCGCCAAGTACGCCATGAGCCTCGTGACCCTGGGCCTGTCCGAGGAGCTGAGGGAGGACGGCGTCGCGTGCAACTCGTTGTGGCCGCGCACGGCGATCGACACCGCCGCGGTGCGCAACGTGGTGGGCGCCGGGCTGGAGACCAGCTCCCGCACGCCGGCGATCATGGCCGACGCCGCCCACGCGATCCTCACGCGACCCAGCCGGGAGTGCACGGGGAACTTCTTCATCGACGACGAGGTCCTCGAGGCCGAGGGCGTCACCGACCTGTCGATCTACCTGAACGGCGGTCGCGAGGAGGACCTGGCGCTCGACTTCTGGGTGGAGCCGAAGGGCCCGCACGACCCCGCGAAGCGTCTCTGAGGGGCGCGGTCCTCAGCAGCCGTCGCGCATCAGACCGGGACGGTCGCCCCGCGTCACCTCGACGAAGGTGACGACGTCGTCGTCGGTGAGCTGGTCGGGCGGGGTGTCGAGGAGGAACCCGATCCAGCTGCCGTCGCCGCTCTCCTGCACGTACGCCCCGGTCTGCCCGTACCCGGCTTCCTGCGGCTCGGGTGCCACGGCCTTCAGGCTGCCCCACGTGGAGCCGACGCCGTAGCCGGAGCGGGTGCGCGGACCTGGTTGGCGGATCCCGATCGACACCACGTCACCGGCCTGCGACGTCAGCACGTCGAAGGTGTTCGCGTACTCGTCGCGCCACGTGAGGGGGCGCGCGGGGCAGCCGTCGACCGGGGCCTGGACGTCCGCATCGAAGTACCCGGTCGCCAGCGCCTGCGCCTTCGTCATCCCCACCTGCACCGGACCGACCGCACCGGGAGTGATGAGCAGGGCCGACGGCGCGAGCAGGTCGGGTTCGGCCTCGGGCGCGTCCTGGTCGCCACCGCCGGAGGGGGCCGGGGCCGATGCGGCCGGCTCGTCGTCCTTCTCCTTGGACGGCGACGACGAGGGGGATGGGGACGACGAGGCGCGTGGCGAGTCGCTCGGGGCGGCGTCCTCTCCCCCGACGACAGCGGCCACGGCACCGGTGGCCACGCCGAGGGCCACGGCTCCGGCGAGCAGCGAGAGCGCCAGCCTGGTCTGCATCATGAGCGTGCGTCCTTCGGTGAGGGGATCTGCACCATCAGATGCCGTCCGGGCCCGAAAGGTTGTCCGGACCGGGCGGTGGGTCCTGGCCGAGCCGCTCGCGCAGGTAGCGGCGGGCGGTGTGGATGCGTGCCTTGACCGTGCCGAGCGGCGCGTCGGTGAGGGCGGCGACCTCGTCGTACGGGAGCGTCCCGAGGTCGCGCAGCACGAACGCCTCGACGGCGGACGGGTGCTCGCGCTCCAGGTGCTCCAGGGCCTCGAGCAGGTCGAGCCGCGTGCCTGCGATGACGCTCGTCGTGCGGGGGTCGGCCGCGTCGGGCACGAGGTCGGTGGAGCCCTCGTCGAAGCGACGCCGCATGGACCGGTAGGCCTGGCGCGCCGTGTTGGACGCGACGACGGTGACCCACCCGACGAACGAGCCGCGGCCGGCGAAGGTGTGGAGCTTCTGCGCCACCACCAGGAGCGCCTCCTGCGCGGCCTCCTCGGCGTCGCCGGAGTACGGCAGGAACTTCGAGCAGCGCCGGAGCACGAGCGGACGCAGGTGCGCGAGCAGGTCCTCCATGGCGTCGGCGTCGCCGGCCTGGGCCCGCGCGACGAGCTCGAGCAGCTGGTCGTCCTCCATGGATCCCCCTTGCTTGTCTGCCGCCCACGGCCCGGCACCCCCGCCGGGCTCGTCTGCCGCCCACGGGCCGGCACCCCCGCCGGGCTCACCGCCGGGGGCCACGCCAGCGACCATACTGTCCCGTGATGAGGCAGATCGGGAGGTACCGGCTCGACGCGGTCCAGGGGTCGGGCGCGTTCGCCACGGTGTGGCGGGGCTACGACACCGAGCTCGAGGTACCGGTGGCCGTGAAGGTGCTGGCGGAGAACTGGGCCCACCACGCCGACGTGCGCGAGCGCTTCCTGGCCGAGGCGCGTCTGCTGCGGCGGCTCGAGAGCTCCCGCGTCGTGCGGGTGCACGACATCGGCACCGAGACGTTCGACGGGACCGACCGGCCCTACTTCGTCATGGACTTCGCCGGGGGCGGGTCGCTCGACGCGGTGGCCGACGGGTCGCTCGCGCCGGCCGAGGCGGTGCGCCTGGCCGTCGAGGGGTGCCGGGCGGTGCACGTGCTGCACGCGGCGGGTGTGGTGCACCGGGACGTGAAGCCGGGCAACCTCCTGGTCGCCGACGACGGCCGCGTGCTCGTGGCCGACCTCGGCAGCGTGAAGCGGCTGGCGGAGGCCACCGGGTTCACCGTGACCACCGGGACGCCGGCGTACATGGCGCCGGAGCAGGCGTCGGGCGGACGCATCGACGCCCGCACCGACGTGTACGCGCTCGCGGTCGTGACCTTCGTCCTCGTCACGGGTGCGCTCCCCTTCGACGTGCCCGACGCCGCCGCCGTCCTGCGACGCTCCGATGGCGAACGGCCCCGTGGTCTCGCCCGGACCCGCGGCGCGGCGGCCTCCCCGTTGCTGTCGCGGCTCGACGCCGTCCTGGACCGCGCCCTGTCACGCGACCCGGACCACCGGCACGCGTCGGCCGAGGCGCTCGCCGTCGAGCTGGAGCGGGTGACGGCGGGGCACCGCCCGCGTCGTCGGCCGGGCTGGCCGACGTGGGTGGTGGTGCCGGCCGCGCTGCTGCTGTTCGCCGCCGCTGCCGCCGCCACCTGGTACGGCCTGCGCTGACCTACTGCGTGTCGACGGGCGTGCCCAGCTCGACCGTGCGGCTCACCGTGCAGAGTCGGTCGTGGGACTTGGCGATCGCGTCGGCGAGCCGGCCGGTCGCCTTCGCCCCCTCCTCGTCCTCGCCGAACGCCACGTCGAAGCGCACCTGCAGGTCGTCCATCCGGTTGCCGTCGTCGTCGCGGATCTTCTCGCCCGAGGCCGTCACCGCGAACCGCTCCGGCTCGGTCCGCTTGGTGGTGATGAGGTCGACGTCGATGGCCGTGCAGCCCGCGATCGCGGCCAGCAGCAGCTCGACGGGCGTGAAGTCGTCGCCGGAGCCGTCGCCGATCACCATCTCCCCGCCCCGGGCGTTGGTGACGCGGTAGCGGCCGCGGTCGAGTCGTTCCAGGCCCACCTGACGGTGCTGTTCGGTCGCGGACGCATCACTCATGGGACCATCCTGCAACAGGGGCGGGAGCCCCGGGAACGAGGCCGCGATGCGCACGATCGGGATGCTCGGCGGGATGAGCTGGGAGTCGACGGCGGAGTACTACCGGCTCGCCAACGTGCTCGTCCGCGAGCGGCTCGGGGGTGTGCACTCCGCCCGCGTCCTGCTCGACTCGCTCGACTTCGCCGACGTCGAGGCGCTCCAGTCCGCGAACCGCTGGGAGGAGGCCGGCGCGCTCCTCGCCGACCGAGCGCAGCGGCTGGAGCAGGCGGGTGCAGAGCTGCTGCTGCTCTGCACCAACACCATGCACAAGGTCGTCGACGTCGTCGAGGCCTCCGTGACGGTGCCCGTGCTGCACATTGCCGACGCGGCCGCCGAACGGGTGCGGCACGCCGGACTGGGCCGGGTCGGCCTGCTCGGCACCGCCTTCACGATGGAGCAGGACTTCTACCGCGAGCGCCTCGCCCGGCACGACATCGAGGTCCTGGTGCCCGGCGCCGCCGACCGGGCCACCGTGCACCGGGTGATCTACGCCGAGCTCGTGCGCGGGATCGTCAGCGAGACCTCACGTGCCGCGTACGCCGACGTGATCGGCCGACTGGTGGCCGACGGCGCGGAGGGGATCGTCCTCGGCTGCACCGAGATCGAGCTGCTCGTCTCGGCCGACGACAGTCCGGTGCCGGTCTTCGCGACCACCCGGATCCACGTCGAGACGGCCGTCGAGCGTGCGCTGGCCAGGACTGACTAGTCCATCGGGATCATCTTGGTGCGTTCTCACCGCGTCATCATTCGGTCGTCCTACCGTCAAGGGGGGAAAGACCAGCACCATCTCGGGAGCCTGACCACATGAGCGTGTACCTGTACGACCTCGACGGAGACGTCATCGCGTTCCGACGCGCCTGGGACGACGAGCACGTGTTCGACACGGCCGGACGCTGGATCGGCTGGATGCCCTGGGAGGGCACCGACGTCGTCGACGCGCGCGGTCACTACCTCGGGTCGGTCGTGGGCGACCGGCTCGTGCGCCGCAACGACTGCGGCAACCGGGTGTGCAGCGCCGACGTCGAGCACCCCGAGCGCGCCGAGCCCTCCGGGCGGCCCACCACGCCGCTGGAGTTCCCCAACCGGTTCGCCTACGACGACGTCGAGCAGCTGCACCGGGCCGGCTGACACCACCGGGTACGCCGGTGTGACCTCGACCCACTCGGGATGCCCCGGCGCGCGGGGTCCCCGACGATGGAGACATGACGCTCTCCCTGGTCACCGGTGCCACCGGCTACGTCGGCGGCCGCCTCGTCCCCGAGCTGCTCGAGGCGGGCCACGACGTGCGCGTGCTCGTGCGCAGCCCCGAGAAGGCCCAGGCCCACGACTGGGCGCCGCGGGTCGAGATCGTGCAGGGCGACGCGACGTCCGACGACGACGTGCGTGCCGCGATGGACGGGGTCGACGTCCTGTACTACCTGCTGCACTCGATCGGGTCGGGTGACGACTTCGCCGAGACCGAGCGCCGGATCGCCGAGTCGTTCGCCGGTGCCGCCCAGCAGGCCGGCGTGAGCCGCATCGTCTACCTCGGCGGCATGGACCCCGAGGGCGAGCAGCTCTCCGAGCACCTCGCCTCCCGCAAGCGCGTCGGCGAGGTCCTGCTGGCCTCGGGCGTGCCGACCACCGTGCTCCAGGCGGGCATCGTCATCGGCTCGGGATCGGCGTCGTTCGAGATGCTCCGCTACCTCACCGAGCGGCTGCCCGTCATGGTCACGCCGAAGTGGGTGCACACCCGCATCCAGCCCATCGCCATCCGCGACGTGCTGCGGTACCTGGTGGGCAGTGCCGCGATGCCGTCGGACGTGAACCGGGCCTTCGACATCGGTGGTCCGGACGTCCTGACCTACTTCGAGATGATGCAGCGCTACGCCGCGGTCGCCGGGCTGCCGAAGCGTCGTGTGCTGCCGGTGCCCGTGCTGTCTCCCGGTCTGTCGAGCCACTGGGTCGGCATCATCACGCCCGTGCCCGCGAGCATCGCGCGTCCGCTCGTCGAGTCGCTCAAGAACACCGTCGTCGCGAGCGAGAAGGACGTCGAGCAGTACGTGCCCGACCCTCCCGAGGGTCTCATCGGCTTCGACCGTGCCGTCGAGCTCGCGCTCACCAAGATCCAGAACCTCGACGTCCCCACCCGCTGGTCGTCGGCGGCGACCGCCGGCGCACCGTCGGAGCCGTTGCCGTCGGACCCGGACTGGGCGGGCGGTTCCCTGTACAAGGACGAGCGCACGCGCGAGGTCGACGCGTCCCCGCAGTCGCTCTGGACGGTCATCGAGGGCATCGGCGGACGCAACGGCTGGTACTCCTGGGCGCTCGCGTGGTGGGTGCGCGGCATCCTGGACCGGCTCGTCGGCGGGCCCGGGCTGCGTCGTGGTCGACGCAACGACAAGGAGCTCGTGGTCGGAGACGCCCTCGACTTCTGGCGGGTGGAGGCCACCGACGACCACTCCTTCCTGCGCCTGCGGGCGGAGATGAGGGTGCCGGGGCTGGCCTGGCTGGAGCTGCAGGTGGGCTCGACCGAGGGCGGGACCACGACGTTCCACCACCGCGCGCTCTTCCATCCCCGCGGTCTGCTCGGGCACGCCTACTGGTGGGCGATCCTGCCCTTCCACGGCATCATCTTCGGCTCCATGCAGCGCAACATCGCCAAGGCCGCGGAGCAGCTAGACGCGGCGAGGACCGCCTGACCCACCGGTACGGTTGCGCGCTGCAATCGTCGGGTGCAGGATCACCCGGTGAGCCTCTTCCGCACCAAGTCCGTCGAGCGGTCCATCGCCGAGACCGACGAGCCCGACCACCGGCTGAGGAAGGACCTCTCCGCCTGGGACCTCACGGTCTTCGGCGTCGGGGTCATGATCGGCACCGGCATCTTCGTGCTGACCGGCCAGGAGGCCTACCGGAGTGCCGGTCCCGCGATCGTCATCTCCTTCGTCCTCGCCGGAATCGCCTGCGCGCTCGCCGCGGTCTGCTACGCCGAGTTCGCCTCCACCGTGCCCGTCGCGGGAAGCGCGTACACGTTCTCCTACGCGACGCTGGGCGAGCTGATCGCCTGGATCATCGGGTGGGACCTCGTGCTCGAGCTGGCGCTGGGCGCGGCGGTCGTGGCCCGCGGCTGGTCGGCCTACCTCCAGTCGCTCCTCGACCTGCCGACGTGGCTCGCCGGTGACGCGGCCCGTCCCGACTTCGGTGCCATCGCCATCGTCGTGGCCCTCACCGCGCTGGGCGTGTTCGGCACCAAGCTCTCGGGTCGGTTCACGAGCGTGCTGGTCGTGGTGAAGGTCGCCGTGGTGCTGTTCGTGGTCGTCGCCGGCCTGTTCTTCATCAAGGCCTCCAACCTCACGCCGTTCGTGCCGCCGTCGAAGCCCAGCTCGGGCGAGTCGGGGCTGGACTCCACGCTCCTGCAGACGATCTTCGGCGTCGAGCCGACCGTGTTCGGCATCTACGGCATCATCGCCGCCGCCTCCGTGGTGTTCTTCGCGTTCATCGGCTTCGACATCGTGGCGACGTCGGCCGAGGAGACCCGCAACCCGCAGCGCGACATGCCGCGCGGCATCCTCGGCTCCCTCGCGATCGTCACCGTGCTCTACGCGGCCGTCGCCTTCGTCGTCACCGGCATGCTCAAGTACAGCGACGACCGGATGAACACCGCCGCCCCGCTCGCCGAGGCGTTCTCGGCCAACGGCCTGGAGTGGGCGAGCAAGATCATCTCCGTCGGCGCGGTGGCCGGGCTCACGACCGTGGTGCTGGTGCTCATGCTCGGCCAGGCCCGCGTGCTGTTCGCCATGTCGCGCGACGGCCTCCTGCCCCAGGGCCTCGCCAAGGTGCACCCGCGCTTCGGCACCCCCTACAAGATCACGATCATCACCGGTGCTTTCGTGGCCGTGCTGGCCGGCTTCGTCCCGCTGTCGGAGCTGAGCAAGCTCGTGAGCATCGGCACGCTGTTCGCGTTCGTGGTGGTCTCGGCGGGCGTCATCGTGCTGCGCCGCACCCGGCCCGACCTCGACCGCTCCTTCCGGGTGCCCGGCGTCCCGCTGGTGCCGATCCTCGCGATCGCCGCGTGCATCTGGCTCATGGTGAACCTGTCGGTCGAGACCTGGCTGCGGTTCCTCGTGTGGATGGTGCTGGGCGTCGTCCTCTACTTCGTCTACGGACGCAGCCACTCGCGCCTGGGGCGCGACCAGGCGGCCGGGAAGGCCTAGGCCGGCTTCACGCCGGCGTGGAAGACGCGTACGTTCTCTCGCCAGCCGCCCAGCGCGTCGAACGGCAGGGGGTCCTCTGCCGCCTTCTTGCGCACGTCGCGACGTCGCTCGGTCGCGTCGAAGCCCTGGTCGATCGTGTCGGTGCCGCGCATCAGGAACGCGAGAGCCTCGGGCGTGTAGCGCCAGTAGTCGATCGGGCACGGGTGGTAGCGCCAGCTGAACAACGTCGAGGTGTAGACGAGGCCCCCGGGCCTGAGGATCCGCACGATCTCCTCGCCCGCGCGCCACGGCCGGTCGATGTGCTCGAAGACGTCGACGCTGAGCACCACGTCGAACGACGCGTCGGGGATCTCGGGGCAGTGCGTGATGTCGCCGATGATGACGCCCGGTCCGGTCTCGGCGAGGTCGAGGTTGAGGTACTCGAAGCGGTCGGCGTCGAACACCCGGTGACGCGGGTGCCCTCGGCCGCCGATCTCGAGCACGCGCCCGCCGGGGACGCCGGACTTGTCGAGCACGAGCGCGAGGTGCTCGTTGATCCGGTCGTCACGCACGGACCCGTCCTTCCACGCGTCGCGCAACCGGTCGAGCTCGACCAGCTCGGGGTCGCGCGGCGGCTTCGGTGGGGGCGGTGGCGTCCAGATCCGACGGGCGAGGCGTTCGCGTAGTCCGGCCATGCCTCGCACGCTAGGGCGCGGTCGTGAACGTGCCATGAGCCCTGGACGAACGTCGACCGACTCAGACGGCGGCCGGCGACTCCGCCTCGGACGTGAGCCCGCCGACGTGGTGACGGCTGCGCGGCACGACGAGCGGCGTGCCGCTCACGGGGTCGGGGACCACCTGGCAGGCGAGCCCGAACACGTCCTCCACCACGGCCGCGTCGATGACGTCGGACGGGCTGCCCTCCACGACGATCTCGCCGTGCTTCATGGCGATGATGTGGTCGGCGTAGCGGAACGCGAGGTTGAGGTCGTGCAGCACCATGGCGATGGTCTTGCCGTGCTCGCGGTTGAGGTCGGTGAGCAGGTCCAGCAGCTCCACCTGGTGGTTGATGTCGAGGTAGGTGGTGGGCTCGTCGAGGAGCAGCAGGTCGGTGTCCTGCGCGAGTGCCATGGCCACCCAGACGCGCTGGCGCTGGCCGCCCGACAGCCCCGTGATCGGGCGGTCGGCGAGGTCGGCGGTGCCGGTGGCCTCCAGCGCCTCGGCGACGGCTGCGTCGTCCTCCGGGCTCCAGCGGCGGAACCATCCCTGGTGCGGGTAGCGGCCACGACCCACCAGGTCGGCCACCGTGATGCCGTCGGGCGCGACCGGCGTCTGTGGCAGCAGGCCGACGATGCGGGCGACGTCGGTGGAGCGCTGCTCGTGCACCGACGTCCCGTCGAGCAGGACGGTCCCGTGGCGCGGCTTGAGGAGCCGGGCGAGGCCTCGCAGCAGCGTCGACTTGCCGCAGGCGTTGGCGCCGACGATGACGGTGATCCGGCCGGGCGGGATCTCCACGTCCAGGTGGGACACGACGTCGGTCTCGGCGTACCCGAGCGTGAGGTCCTGAGCCCGGAGGTCATGGGTGCGGGGGCCATGGGTGCGGCCGGTGCTGGTGGTGGTCATCCTCCGCGTCCTTCCCGGTTGACGGTGGCGAGCAGCCAGATGAGGTAGGGGGCGCCGACGGCGCCGGTGATCACCCCGGTGGGCAGGGCGACGGGCAGGGCGTGCTGCGCGACGAGGTCGGCCAGGAGCACGATGACGGCACCGACGAAGGCGGCCGCCGGCAGGCTGGCGGCGTTGCCGACGAGCCGGATCGCGATCGGTCCGGAGATGAGCGCCACGAAGGCGACGGGGCCGGCCGCGGCGGTGGCGAGCGCCACGAGCACGACCGACAGCGCGAGGAGGACGAGCCGCGATCGCTCCACGCTCACGCCGAGCGCCGACGCCGCGTCGTCGCCGAGCTCGAGCGCGCCGAGCCGCCGCGACAGCACGAGCACGACCGGCAGCAGCACCGCGACGCCGATCAGCAGCGCGCGCAGCTCGAACGGGCCGGCCGAGCCGACCGAGCCCACGAGCCAGGTCATCGCCTCGCGCGCGTCGCTCAGCTCGGCCTTCGCGATCACGTAGCCGGTGAGCGCCACGAACAGCTCGGACAGGCCGATGCCGATGAGGATGAACCGGTAGCCGGTGATGCCGTCGCGCCAGGCCAGCAGGTACACCGCGATTGCGGCGAGCACGGCCCCGAGCAGTGCCATGCCCGACGTCGCGACCGCACCCCACGTGGAGAACAGGATCGTCGAGACGGCGAACAGGCTGGCGCCACCGGAGATGCCCACGAAGTCGGGCGAGGCCAGCGGGTTGGCGAGCAGCCGCTGGAAGACGAGGCCCGCGACGCCGAGCGCGAGGCCCACGCCCACCGCCGTGGCGGCCGTGGGCAGGCGCAGGTCGAGCACGATGAAGTCGACGCTCGGGTCGTCCGTGAGCCGGAAGACGCTCCCGACCACCTCCCAGGCGGTGAGCCGGAAGGTGCCGATCATCATGGTCGCCACGAACAGCGCGAACGCCAACGCCGCGAGACCTGCGGTGATGGCAGTCGTCCGGGCTCGGTGGCCGCGGCGCTGCGCGCGGACCGCGTCGCGCAGGGGCGTGGTCGCGGCGCTCACAGCTGGGCCAGGTTCTTGTAGCGGACGAGCGCGATGAACGCGGGCGCACCGAGCACCCCGAGCACCACGCCGACCTGGAGCTCGCTGGGGCTCACCAGCACCCGTCCGAGCACGTCGGCCGACAGCAGGATCACCGGGCTCAGCAGCAGGGTGTAGGGCAGGATCCAACGGTAGTCGGGTCCGCAGATCGCCCGGGCCACGTGCGGGACGATCAGCCCGACGAACACGATCGGTCCGCAGGCCGCGGTGGCGGCGCCGCCCAACAGGGCGACCGTGACGAAGATGACCACCCGCGTCAGGCGCACCCGCTGGCCGAGGGCCACGGCCAGGTCGTCGCCGAGCGCCAGCCCGTTGAGGGCACGACCCAGCAGCATCGCCACGACGATGCCGGCCACCAGGAACGGGTAGGTCTGCTCGAGCACCGGCAGGTAGCGGCCGCTGAGCGAGCCGACCTGCCAGAAGCGCAGCTCGTTGAGCGCGCCGACGTCGGTCATGGTGATGCCGGTGGTGACGGAGTAGAGCGCGGCGCTCACGGCGGCGCCGGAGAGCGCGAGCTTCACCGGCGTGGCTCCCTCACGGCCGAACGACGCGACGCCGTAGACCACCACGGTGGCGATGCCGGCCCCCGCGAAGCCCACCCACACCGACGCGGACTGGCTGATGCCGTCGAGGACCATGACGGCCACGACGATGCCGGTGGCCGCACCCATGTTGATGCCCATGATCCCGGGGTCGGCGAGGGGGTTGCGCGTGACGCCCTGCAGCAGCGCACCCGCCAGACCGAGGGCCGCCCCGACGAGCAGGCCGAGGAGGGTGCGTGGCACCCGCAGCTCCCGGATGACCGTCTGCTCGGCCGACGCCCGGTCGTAGTCGGTGAACGCCGTCCAGATCGTGCCCAGACCCACGCCGCGTGCACCGATGGTGATGCTGACGAACGTGACGACCGCGAGCACGCCGAGGAGCACGAGCACGCCCACGCCGAGGCCCGCCGCCGACCGGTGCCGGGGCGCGGGCGCCTCGGTGGACGTCGAGCGCTGGAGCGTGGTGCTCACGTGAAGTCCGGGTCGGCCTTCTCGACCACGTCGCTGAGGATGTCGAGCTGCTCGGCGTAGGCGCGGTACGTGCTGATCCAGAAGGCGGGCCACGGGGTGACCGCCCCGGCCTCGGCGGCCTTGATCTTCGTCCACGTGGGCTGCTTCGCGACGATCTTCATGGCCTGGTCGTAGGTGCGGTCGTCCATGAGGATGAGGTCGGGCTGGTACTTGTCGGCGTTCTCCCACGACAGGTTCTCCCAGTACGGGAAGTCTGGGTCCGGGGAGTCCGGCACGGTGATGTCGAGCCCGTAGCGGCTGAAGTCGGCCAGCTCGGCGGAGTGCTTCGGCACCGCGACGTAGAGCAGGTCGTCGGCGGGCGAGACGCCGAGGACGGACAGGCCCTCGGCCTTCGCCACGGTGTCCTTGAACCGGTCGCGCGCCGCCTCGAACGTGGCCTTGTCGGTGGCGATCTGCTCGGAGTCGAGGTCGGCGCCCAAGGACTCGGAGAGCTCCTCGAAGCCGTCGAGCATCTCCTCGACCGACTGGTCCGCGGTGGGTCCGACGACCTGGGCCAGCTTGGCGACCTTCTTGCTGTCCTCCTCGACGCCCTCCTCGAAGCCGCCGTACGCCTTCTCGGTGCTCCAGTAGGTGGTGACGATGAGGTCGGGCTTCAGCTGCGCGGCCTTCTCGGCGTCGATCTGGCCCCAGGTCTCGCCCAGGATCGGGATGCCCGACACGTCGACGCCCTTCAGGGCCTTGGTGTCCTCGAGGGGCTGGTTGATGAAAATGCCGACGGGCTCGATGCCGTGCGCGATGAGCGCGGCGGCGGCCTCTCCCTGCGCGATGATCCGCTCGGGCATCTTCTCCGCGGTGTAGGTCTTGCCGTCGCCGGAGGTGTAGGTCCAGGCGTTCTCGCCCGACGCCTCCCCGCTCTCGGTGGTCATGCCGCAGCCGGCGAGCACGAGGGCGGCCGCGGCGGCCAGGACGATGCGGGAGCGCAGGGTCATCGGGAGTCCTTTCGGGACGATTCCGAAGGACACACTAACTTAGGCAAGCCTCATCTTCACACGCGAGGTGAGGGTCGTCACGTCTCAGCCCCGCTCCGGAAGACCATCGCCCGCCCGCCGACGGCGGGCGATGGTGTGCCGGGACTCGGGGACGCCTCGACTCAGGAGTCCGCGCGCACCAGCCGGTCGGCCTTCTTGTCCGCCCAGTACTCGCGCACCTCCCGGCGCACCACCGGCAGGAGCAGGTAGAGGCCGAAGATGTTGACGAGTGCACAGAGGAACAGCATCGAGTCGGCGAGCGTGATCACGTCGCTGAGCGTGACGACGGAGCCGAACACGGTGAACACGCAGAAGATCACCTGGAAGAGGCGCTCGGTGAACTGCGAGCGGCCGAACAGGTGCGTCCAGGCCTTCTGCGTGTAGTAGGCCCACGTGATGAGCGTCGAGAAGGCGAACAGCGCCACCGCGATCGCCAGCACGTACGGGAACCACGGGACGACCGTCTCGAACGCGTCCGAGGTGAGCACCACGCCGTCGGGGTTGGGTGACTCACCGGCGGCCACCGCGGCCTTGCCGTCGAGCCAGCTCTGCGGCTCGGCGATGACGATGACGAGCGCGGTCATGGTGCAGATGATCACGGTGTCGATGAACGGCTCCAGCAGCGCCACGAAGCCCTCGCTCGCCGGACGGCTCGTCTTGACCGCCGAGTGGGCGATGGGCGCCGAGCCGACGCCGGCCTCGTTCGAGAACGCCGCGCGCTGGAAGCCGATGATCAGGACGCCGACGACACCGCCGGTCACGCCCTCGGGCGAGAACGCACCGGTGATGATCTGGCCGAACGCGTCGGGCAGGTTGGTGATGTTCGCGCCGATCACCACGAGGCAGGCGGTGACGTAGACGATGGCCATGGCGGGCACCAGCTTCTCGGTGACCCGGCCGATGGACTTGATGCCGCCGATGATCACGAGGCCCACGAGCAGGGCGAGGACGATGCCGAACGCGAGCGCCGCACCGTCGGAGCCGAGGAAGCCGTCGTCGCCGCCGGTCACGTTCTTGGCCTGGGCGTACGTCTGGTTGGCCTGGAACATGTTGCCGCCGACCGCACCGAAGAAGAAGATCGCGACGGCGAAGATGCCGGTCAGGACCGTGGCCGCCGCCGCACCGAACCGCTCGAACGCGATGGGCAGGTAGCGGAAGGGACCACCGCTGACGGTGCCGTCCTCGTGCTCCACGCGGTACTTCACGCCGAGCGTGCACTCCACGAACTTGGTGGCCATGCCGAGCAGGCCCGCGACGATCATCCAGAAGGTCGCACCTGCACCACCCAGGGTCACCGCGACGGCGACACCGGCGATGTTGCCCAGACCCACCGTGCCGGACACCGCCGACGCGAGCGCCTGGAAGTGCGAGACCTCGCCCGGGTCGTCCTTGCTGCCGAACTTGCCGCGCACCAGCTCGATCGCGTGTCCCACGCCCCACGTCTGCGGGCCGCGGAAGGCGATGGTGAAGACCAGTGCGCCCGCCACGAGCCAGAACACGATGAGCGGGAACGCGACCCCGCCGATCGTCAGCTCGAAGAAGATGATCCCGGAGACGAAGTCCGCCACGGGGGCGAAGAATCCGTCGATGGCCTGTTCGATCCCGGTGACGTCCATCGGGCCACTTCAGCGGAAGTGGCTACGTGACGCAAGTCCTACACCGGATCGTCACCTCATGACGAGGCCCCCACGACCGCAGGGTCGTGGGGGCCTCGTCGAGGTGTGGTCAGGCGAACTTCTCGCCGTTCTTCGCCTTCTCCAGCAGCAGCGCCGGGGGCTCGAAGCGGTCGCCGTAGGTGGCGGCCAGCTCCTGCGCGCGACGCGTGAACGCCTCGACGCCGATCGAGCCGTCGGCGGCCTCGTAGCCGTTCACGTACTGGATCGCGCCACCCTGCAGGGCCGGGAAGCCGATGCCGAAGATGGAGCCGATGTTCGCGTCGGGCACCGTGCGCAGCACGCCCTCCTCGAGGCACTTGATCGTCTCGAGGCTCATGCGGAACGTCAGACGCTCCTTGAGGTCCTCGAAGTCGGGCTGCGTGTCGGCCGTCGGGAACTGCTCCCGCAGGCCCGACCAGAGGCCGACGCGCTTGCCGTCCTCGTAGTCGTAGAAGCCCGCACCCTTGAGGCGTCCCGGCCGGCCCAGCTCGATCATCGTGTCGATGATCTGCTCGCCCGGGTCGGAGACCCACGTGCCGCCCTCGGCCTCGACGGCCGCCTTGGACTCGTTGCGGATCTTCGTCATCAGCTCGAGGTTGAGCTCGTCGCTGAGCTGGAGCACCGGCGCGGGGAAGCCCGCGATGGTGGTGGCCCGCTCGATGGAGACCGGGTCGACGCCCTCGGACAGCATGCCGATGCCCTCGTTGACGAAGGTGCCGATGACGCGGCTGGTGAAGAAGCCGCGGCTGTCGTTGACGACGATCGGCGTCTTGCGGATCTGCTGCACGTAGTCCAGCGCACCGGCGATCGCGGCGTCGTCGGTCTGCTCACCGGCGATGATCTCCACGAGCGGCATCTTGTCGACCGGGGAGAAGAAGTGGATGCCGATGAAGTCCTTCGAGCGCTCCACACCCTCGGCCAGGCCGGTGATGGGCAGCGTCGACGTGTTCGAGCCGAGCAGGGCGTCGGGCTTGACGACCTTCTCGATCTCGGCGAAGACCTCGTGCTTGAGCTTGACCGACTCGAAGACGGCCTCGACGACGAGGTCGCAGCCCTCCAGGTCGGCGTAGTCGTCGGTGGGCGTGATGCGCGCGAGGAAGGCGTCGACCTTCTCCTGCGTGGTGCGACCGCGCTCGAGCTTCTTGGCCAGCAGCTTCTCGCTGTAGGCCTTGCCCTTCTCGGCCGCCTCGCGCGAGACGTCCTTGAGCACGACCTCCATGCCCGCCTGCGCCGAGACGTAGGCGATGCCCGCGCCCATCATGCCGGCGCCGATGACGGCGACCTTGGTGAACTTCTTCGGCTCCACGCCCGCCGGACGCGAGCCACCGGCGTTGATCGAGCCGAGGTCGAAGAAGAACGCCTGCGTCATGTTCTTGAACTGCTGGCCGACGAGGAGCTCCACCAGGTAGCGGGACTCGATGCGGCTCGCGGTCTCGAAGTCGACCTGCGCACCCTCGACGGCAGCCGCGAGGATGTTGCGCGGCGCCTTGTAGGGAGCGCCCTTGGTCTGCTTGCGCAGCATGGCCGGGAACGCGGGCAGGTTGGCGGCCAGCTTCGGGTTCGACGGGGTCCCACCGGGCATGCGGTAGCCCTGGCGGTCCCACGGCTGCGTGGCCGCGTCGGCGTCGCCCTGGACCGACTCGATCCACGCCTTCGCTGCGGAGAGCAGCTCGTCGGCGGGGACGATCTCGTCGATCAGGCCGATCTCCTTGGCCTTGGCCGGCTGCATGCGCGGACCCTGGAGCAGGATGTTCATGAGCGCGTCCTGCAGGCCGAACATGCGCACGGTGCGGGTCACGCCTCCGCCGCCGGGCAGCAGGCCGAGGGTCACCTCGGGCAGACCGACCTCGAGCCGGACGTCGGCCGCGATGCGGTGGTGCGCCGCGAGCGCGATCTCCAGGCCACCGCCGAGCGCGGCGCCGTTGATGGCGGCGACGACGGGCTTGCCGGAGGTCTCGAGCTTGCGGAGCGTGGCCTTGATGCCCTCCACGTTGTCGAACAGCTTCTGAGCGTCGGCCGGGGTGGCCTGCGTCATGAGCTTGAGGTCGCCACCGGCGAAGAAGGTCTTCTTCGCCGAGGAGATGATGACGCCCTTGATGCTGTCGGCGTCGGCCGCGATCTCGTCGACCAGGCGGTCGACGGCCTTGGCCATGGACGACGCGTAGGCGTCGTTCATGGTGTTGGCGTTCTGGCTGGGGTCGTCGAGGATGAGGTTGACGATGCCGCCCTCGACCTCGTAACGCACTGCTTCAGTCATGGTCTTCTTCTCCTGGGGGGTCAGATGCGCTCGACGATGGTGGCGATGCCCATGCCGCCGCCGATGCACAGCGTGGCCATGCCGTAGCGCTTCTCGCGGCGGTGCAGCTCGTCGACGAGCGTGCCGAGGATCATCGCGCCGGTGGCGCCGAGCGGGTGGCCCATCGCGATGGCGCCGCCGTTGACGTTGGTCTGCTCGTGCGGGTAGTCGCCGAGGTCGCGCATGAGCTTCATGGCGACGGCGGCGAAGGCCTCGTTGATCTCGATCAGGTCGATGTCCTCGATGGACAGGCCGGCCTTGTCGAGCGCCTTGCGGCAGGCGGGGCCGGGGCCCGTCAGCATGATCGTCGGCTCGGAGCCGATGACGGCGGTCGAGACGATGCGGGCCCGGGGCGTGAGCCCGTGACGCTGGCCGGCGTTCTCGTTGCCGATCAGCACGAGGGAGGCACCGTCGACGATGCCGGAGCTGTTGCCGGCGTGGTGGACGTGGTTGATCTTCTCGACGGTCGTGTACTTCTCGAGCGCGACCGCGTCGAACCCGGCGAAGTCGCCGAGGTCCTTGAACGACGGCTTGAGGCCCGCGAGGGACTCGGCCGTCGTTCCCTCGCGCACGAACTCGTCGTGGTCGAGGATCGTCATGCCGTTGACGTCCTTGACGGGGATGACGGAGTTCGCGAAGTAGCCGTTGGCGATCGCCTTGGCGGCGCGCGCCTGCGACTCGGCGGCGAACTGGTCCACGTCGTCGCGGCTGAAGCCCTCGAGGGTCGCGATGAGGTCGGCGCCGATGCCCTGGGGCACGAAGTCGGTGTCGAGCGCGGTCCGGGGGTCCATCGCCCAGGCGCCGCCGTCGGAGGCCATGGGCACGCGGCTCATGGACTCGACGCCGCCGGCGACGATGAGGTCCTCCCAGCCGGACTTGACCCGGGCCGAGGCCTGGTTCACCGACTCGAGGCCGGAGCCGCAGAAGCGGTTCAGCTGGACGCCGGCGACCTGCTCGCCGAAGCCGGCCGCGAGCACGGCGGTGCGGGAGATGTCGGCGCCCTGGTCGCCCACGGGCGAGACGACGCCGAGGACGACGTCGTCGACCTGGTTGGCGTCGAGGTCGGGGTTGCGGGTCTGGATCTCGTCGAGCAGCCCGTTGAGCAGCGAGATCGGCTTGACCTCGTGCAGGGAGCCGGTCTTCTTGCCGCGTCCGCGCGGGGTGCGGATCGCGTCGTAGATGAATGCCTCGGTCATGTCAGTGTCCTCAGTGTCCTTCGTGTAGAACCTTCGGTGCCGATTGTGACACCACAACTGTCAGAGTTGCTAGGGGCCTGCCGGATCGTGACGCGGGTCACGCTGCACTCAGCGTCGCACGGCGTAGGTCTGCGTGACCGTGATCTGCCACAGGAGCGCCTGCCCACTGGCCTCGACCTCACGGCGCACGTCGGCCCCGAAGTCGTCCGTGTCCTTCTCCCCCACGGTGCCGCCGGTCAGGTCACCCACGGAGACGATCGACCTCGGCCCCGGCTGCTCTGGGCTCACGGTCGAGACGTCGACGCCGCGCGACCCGCAGCGGAAGCTCGACCCCGGGAGCGACCCCGGCTCCGACTGCACGCCCTCCCGCCAGTAGCGCGCGGCCACGTCGAGACCGCCGCGCATGGCGCTCTCACAGCCGGCGTCGGCGAGGCGGTCACTCAGGTCGTCGATCGCCCCGGCGACGTCGGAGCGGGACGCGGCAGCAGGCACGATCCAGGACCGGCCCAGCGTGCAGGCCGAGTCGACCTCACTCACCTTGGAGCTCTGCTGCCCCTCCTGGCAGATGTCCTGACGTGCCTCGGCGATCGGCGCGCCGAGGCCCCAGGCGTCCGGCGCCAGCTCCTCGACCTTGGCCTCGGCGTCGGCGCGCTGCTCCTGCGTCGGCGGGGTCGGCTCCGGGTCGCTGCACCCCGCGAGGAGGAGCAGCGCGAGGACCGCGCTCAGGACCCGCACGCGCCCCACAGTCCGGTCTTCGCCTTCTCGGCCTTGTCCTCGGCTGCCGTGACCTGCTTCTCGTACGGCGCGAAGGTGGCGTCGTCACGCAGGGTCGCGGCACCGTCGGCCAGCTGGCTCTCCTGCAGGAGCTCGCCGTCCTTCGTCCACACCCAGGCCAGGGCGCGACCCCGGCGGTCGTCACGACCGGGCTTGACCCAGATGCGCTGCGAGGACTCCGAGAGTCGCTTCTCGAGGGACTCCTTGGCCTCCTCGGCGTAGCACTCCTGGCGGTAGCTGGCGCCCGGTGTGTCGACCCCGTAGAGCCGCACCGTGACGCGGCCGTCGCCGTACGCCTCGAGCCCCTTGTCCGCGTAGCGGGACGTGGTGACGACCGTGGCGGTGAACGTGCCGCTGTCGGCCACGTTCCGGACGCGCATCTCGATCGCGTCGTACGGACGGTCCGCGCCCGAGGACGACTCGGACGACGATCCCTTCGTCGCCCCGGTGATCTTGTCGGTGAGCCCGGTCGCCCAGAGCACACCTCCCAGCACCAGGACGACCACCATGAGCAGTGCCGAGTTCTTCCCCGAGAGCTTGTCCATGTCAGGGACCGTAGTGGAACGAACGCCTCATTCGCATCCGTCGATCTCGCATGCCGGGTACTACGCTCTGCCGGGTGAGTCCTCAGGCAACGGAGACGATGAGCGTGGAGCAGCTCGCCACGCGCGTCGACATGACGGTCCGCACGGTCCGGTTCTACGCCGGGCGCGGTCTGATCCCGCCGCCGCGCCGGGAAGGTCGCAACGGCTACTACGGCCCCGACCACCTGGCCCGCCTCGAGCTCGTCAAGGAGCTGCAGGCGCACGGCTTCACGCTGGCGGCGATCGAGGGCTACCTCGAGCAGATCCCGGCCGACGCGACGCCCGAGCAGGTGGCGCTGCACCGCACGCTGCTCGCGCCCTGGACGCCCGAGATGCCCGAGACGCTCGACCGGACGATGCTCGAGAAGCGCGCCGGACGCCAGCTGAGCGACGACGACCTCGAGGTCCTGGTGGCCATCGGCGTGGTCGAGCCCACCCCGACCGAGGACGTGTTCCGCCTCGCGCCGGCCCACCTGGCCGTCGGCATGGGTTTCCTCGACGCAGGCCTGCCGGTCGACGCCGCGCTCGCCGCGCGGCGCATGGTCACCGAGCACGGGCGCGCGCTCGCGATCGAGCTGACCGAGCTGTTCCGCACGTCCGTGTGGCCCCAGCTGGTGGCGTCGGGCCAGCCGCCCGAGCTGATGACCGCGATGATCGAGCGGTTCAAGCCCTTGACGGTGCAGGCACTCGTCACCGCGTACGAGGAGGCCGTCGACGACGAGAAGCGTCGGACCGTGCGGCGCAAGGCCAACGACCGCGACTGACGTCACGTCCGCTCGCGCTGCGACGTTTCGCGGCAGTCGGTAAACTCGTGCACATCGAAGGGAAGTATCCCGTCGACCTGAGTGCGTCAGCACGGTCCGGCCATCCGGATCCGCACCAGGTGGCCCTCCCGGGTGGAGAAACCTTCGCGATCCCTGTCAGACCTGACACTGCACCGCGAAGGACGTTCCCCCATGCCTCTCGGCACCTCCCTGGACTGGACCCTGCTGTTTGCCGCCCTGGCGATCCTGCTCGTCGTCGACCTGATCCTCGTGCGAGCCCGCGACGACATGCCGCCGCGCGTGGCCGCGATCTGGAGCATCGTCTGGATCGCGATCGCCCTGGCGTTCGGCGGCGTGCTCTACCTGTTCGGCACCACCGAGCAGTCCACGACCTACCTCGCCGGCTACCTCGTGGAGAAGTCGTTGTCGCTGGACAACGTGTTCGTCTTCCTCGTCGTCTTCGGCGCCTTCGCCATCCCGACACCGAAGCGGGTGCGCCTGCTGACGTACGGCATCGTGCTCGCCCTGGTGCTGCGGCTGATCTTCATCCTGGTGGGTGCCGCCGCGCTCGACGCCGCCTCCTGGCTGACCTACCCGTTCGCCGCGCTGCTCGCCTGGACGGGCCTGCGGCTGTGGCGTCACCGCAACGACCACGACGGTGACGAGAAGCTGATCGAGGGCGTCAAGAACCGCATGACGATCGCCGAGGGCGACCACGGCGACAAGCTCCTCGCGAAGGTCGACGGCAAGCGCATGCTGACCACGGCCGGCGCCGCGCTCGTGGCCATCGCCGTCGTCGACATCATCTTCGCCGTCGACTCGGTGCCCGCGATCCTCGGCATCACCACCGACACCTACGTCGTGTTCGCCGCCAACGCGTTCGCGCTGCTGGGCCTGCGGCCACTGTTCTTCCTCGTGGCCGAGCTCGTGGCGCGACTGCGCCACCTCAAGGCCGCGCTCGCCGCGCTGCTCGTGTTCATCGCCGCGAAGATGACCTACGGGGAGATCTTCGGCAAGGTCGGGCCCGAGTGGTCGCTCGGTGGCGTGGTGCTGATCCTCGGCGCCGGCGTGCTGGCCTCCCTCCCCTCCTACCGCCGCGAGAAGGCGGAGGAGAAGGACGCCGCCGTCCAGGAGGGCGAGGAGCCCCTGGTCTGAGTGTCTGCGCTCCCCACGACGACGGCCGCCACGCAGTGCGTGGCGGCCGTCGTCGAATGAGGGGTCAGAGGCCCATGCCGCGCCCGATGATCTCCTTCATGATCTCGGTGGTGCCGCCGTAGATCGTCTGGATGCGGGTGTCGAGGTACGCCTTGGAGATCGGGTACTCGCTCATGTACCCGTAGCCGCCGTGCAGCTGGAGGCACTTGTCGACGGTCTTCTTCTGCAGCTCGGTGGTCCACCACTTGCCCATGGCGGCGTCGGAGACGGTGAGGTCGCCGCGGTTGTGCTGCGTGATCGACTCGTCGACGAAGACCTGCGCGATCCTCGCCTCGGTCTCCAGCTCGGCCAGCACGAAGCGGCTGTTCTGGAAGGAGCCGACGGGCTTGCCGAACGCCTTGCGCTCCTTGACGTAGTCGAGCGTCATGTCGATCGCGGCGCGGCACGCGGCCGCGGCGACCACGGAGATCGAGAGACGCTCCTGCGGCAGCTTCTCCATCAGGTAGATGAAGCCCTGGCCGGGCTCACCGATGAGGTTCTCCTTGGGCACGCGCACGTTCTCGAAGTAGAGCTCGGCGGTGTCCTGGGCCTTCAGGCCGATCTTGTCGAGGTTGCGACCGCGCTCGAAGCCGGGCGTGCCCCGCTCCACCGCGATGAGCGAGAAGCCCATCGCGCCGGCCTCGGGGTCGGTCTGGCAGACGACCAGCACGAGGTCGGCGTTGATGCCGTTGGTGATGAAGGTCTTGGAGCCGTTGATGACGTACTCGTCGCCCTCCAGCACCGCGCGGGTCTTGATGCCCTGCAGGTCCGAGCCGGTGCCCGGCTCGGTCATGGCGATGGCCGTGATCATCTCGCCGCTGCAGAACTTCGGGAACCAGCGCGCCTTCTGCTCGTCGGTGGCGTAGGAGAGCAGGTAGCCGGACACGAGGTCGGTCTGGATGACGAAGCCGATGCCGCTCGCCCCGACGCGGGTGATCTCCTCGGACAGGATCGCGTTGTAGCGGAAGTCGTCGATGCCGCCTCCGCCGTGCTCCTCCGGCATCATGAAGCCGAGCAGGCCCAGCTCGCCGGCCTTCTCCCAGACCTCGCGGGGGACGATGCCGTCCTTCTCCCACTGGTCGTGGTGCGGAGCGACCTCCTTCTCGCAGAACGTGCGGACGGTGTCGCGGAAGGATTCGTGGTCGGCGTCGAAGATGGTGCGCTTCATGGGGTCCTCTTTCGGTGCTTGCGAGATGGTCGGTCAGGCCTGGACGGCGACGCCGTCGGCGATGAGGGACTCGACGTCGTCGATGCCCCAGGCGGTCAGTGCGTCGCGCGTGCTGGCGCCCGGTGCCTCGGGAGCCGAGCCGAGGCGGGCCTCGGTGCGCGAGAAGCGCGGGGCCGGCGCGGGCTGCGTGGTGCCGTGGTGCTCCACGTAGGTGCCCCGCGCGACGTTGTGCGGGTGCTCGTAGGCCTCGGCCAGCGGGAGCACCGGGTGCACGCAGGCGTCGCTGCCCTCGAAGACCTCCACCCACTCGGCCTGGCTGCGGGCGGCGAACCGCTGCTCGATCCGCTCCCTCAGCTCGGGCCAGCGCTCGAGCTCGTACTGGCCGGGGAGGTCGCCTCCCAGGAGGTCCGTGAACGCGGCGAAGAACTGCGGCTCCAGGGGGCCGACGGACATCCAGCGCCCGTCGGAGGTCTCGAAGACGTCGTAGAACGGGGCGGCCCCACCGAGCAGGTTGGTGCCGCGACGCCCGTCCCAGCTGCCCGACTGCTGCATCGTGACGGCCATGGTCATGAGGTGGGCGGTGCCGTCGGTGATGGCGGCGTCGACGACCTGGCCCTCGCCCGTGCTGCGCGCGTGCAGCACCGCGGCCAGCACGCCGGCCACCAGGTAGAGGGAACCGCCGCCGAAGTCGCCGAGCAGGTTCATCGGGAACGTCGGCGCGTCGCCGGGTCGGCGGCCGATCGGGTCGAGCGCACCGGCGACGGCGATGTAGTTCATGTCGTGGCCCGCGGTCTGGCTGAGCGGTCCGTCCTGGCCCCACCCGGTCATGCGGCCGTAGACGAGCGCGGGGTTGCGGGCCAGGCAGGCGTCGGGGCCGATGCCGAGGCGCTCGGTGACGCCGGGACGGAAGCCCTCGAGCAGCACGTCGGCGGACTCCACGAGCCGCAGCACGGTCTCGACGCCACGGGGGTCCTTGAGGTCCAGCGCGACGGAGGGACGGCCGCGGCCGAGCAGGTCCTGCTCGGGGGTCGTGAGCTGGAGGCCACCGCCGCCGGGGCGGTGCACCCGGACGACGTCGGCGCCGAGGTCGGCGAGCATCATGGCCGCGAAGGGACCGGGGCCGATGCCCACGATCTCGACGACGCGCACGCCCTGCAGGGGCCCTGAACCGGAGTTGATCGTCACAGCACCATTGTGACAGTTCTACTGTCACGATGTCGAGAGGGTGTCGAGATACCGTCGGTATGTGGCACCATGCTGCCGTGCATCCTGATCTCGCCTACACCCGACGCGGCACGCCCGGCGCTCCCCCGCTCGTCCTCCTGCACGGCATCGGCCACCGTCGCCAGGCCTGGGACCCGCTCCTGGACGACCTCGCCCGCGACTACGACGTGATCGCCCCCGACCTGTCCGGGTTCGGCGAGTCCCCCGCCTTCGCCGGCGGCGTCCGGTACTCGATGGAGAACGCGTGCGAGCACATGCTCGACCAGTTCGAGCGGTGGGGCATCGCGAAGCCGCACGTCGTGGGCAACTCCCTCGGTGGCGCCATCGCGCTCGAGCTCGGTTCGCGCGGCCTCGTCTCGTCGGTGACGGCGCTCAGCCCCGCCGGGTTCTTCGGCCCCGTCAACCGGTTCCAGGCGCTCGTGCCGCTGCTGCTCATGCGGTTGTCGGCGCTGCTCACCCCGGCACGACTGCTCCAGCGCCTGGCCGCAGACCTGCGCGGTCGGCGGGCCATCGGCGCGATCCTCTACGCCCGTCCCGAGCGCCACGACGCCGACCACACCTACGGCGACTCGCTGGCCCTCAAGCACGCGACGGCCTTCGAGCGCACCGCACGGGAGGGCGTCACCTACCGCTTCGCGAGCCAGGTGCCGGTCCCCACCACTGTCGCGTGGGGCACGAAGGACCGCCTGCTGCCCTACGCCCAGGCCGCCGTGGCGAAGTCCCGCCTGCCGCAGGCCCGCCACGAGCCCTTGCCCGGCTGCGGTCACGTGCCGATGGCCGACGACCCCGAGCTCGTCCTGAGGCTGATCCGCCAGACCGCGGTCTAGGCCGACCCGGCGAAGCGGGCGGGCGTGGTGCCGACGGTCCGACGGAAGTGCCGGGTGAGGTGCGCCTGGTCCCAGAACCCGACGGCGGTGGCGACCTCCGCCGCGGGGACGCCGTGCAGCAGCAGCGACCGGGCGCGGTCCACCCGTCGACCGACGACGTAGCGGTGCGGCGGCAGGCCGTAGGCCCGCTGGAACGCCCGCGCCAGGTGCGCCGGTGAGCGGCCGAGCAGACCGGCGGCCTCCTCGAGCATGATCCCGTCGACGACGTGGTCGTCGAGCACGTCGCGCAGCGCCCGCGCGGCCGGGACGTCGGCAGCAGCGGGGATCGCCTGCCGGCCCGAGCCGAGCACGACGTCGCGCAGACCCAGCAGCAGCGACTCCGCCTGCCAGGTGTCCTCGGGTCGGGCGAGCACCTCGTGGAGCTCCTCGGTGAGTGCCCGGGCCGCGGCCCCGGGCAGCACCGGACGGTCCACGGCGTGGCCGGTCACCGACACCGGCAGCCAGGCGGCGTCGAGGTAGAGGACCCGCTTGCGGAAGCCGTGGTCCTGCGAGGCGGACCGACCGTCGTGGGTCACGTGCGGCGGCAGCAGGCTGACGTGTCGCTCGGGCGCCGTGCGGGCGTGCCGGTCGAGGTCGTACGCGACGCACCCCTCGTCGATCAGCAGCACCGTCCAGGTGTCGTGGGTGTGCGCCGGGTACGCGTGCGAGGTCATCGTCGCGTGGAACACCTCGCGGACCAGGGGTGCCTGCGGCGCCCACGCCCGCACCTGCTCGGCCATGTCAGGAACGTACAAGACCGCGCCCGGGTCGGGGGCGGATCGTGGTGGCCATGGAGGACATCCGCTTCGACACCAAGATCGCCGTCGTCCTGCGCGACGACCTGCTCCCCTGGCAGGAGCTCAACGTGACCGCGTTCCTCGTGAGCGGGGTCGCCGCGAACCCCGAGCTCCTCGGCGAGCCGTACGAGGACGCCGACGGGCAGCGCTACCTGCCACTGCTGCGCCAGCCCGTCGTCGTCCTGACCGCCGACGCCGCGACCCTCTCGCGCGCCCACGCGAAGGTCGTGTCCCGAGGGCTGCCCCTCGCGATCTACACCCACGAGATGTTCTCGACCGGCCACGACGCCGCCAACCGCGCGGCCGTCGCGGCCGTGCCGACCGACGCGCTCGACCTCGTGGGGATCGCGGTGCACGGGCCGAAGAACGCGGTCGACAAGTCGCTCAAGGGTTCCCGGCTGCACGGCTGACGGGCATAGACCCGGGCCTTCCGGCGTTCCCGTGGACGTGGAGGTCCTCGAGAGCGTGGTGATCGGTGCCGGCCAGGCTGGTCTCTCCACGTCGTACCACCTGGCCCGACGTGGGGTGCGGCACGTCGTGCTCGACGCCGACGACGCGCCGGGCGGTGCGTGGCGGCACCGCTGGGACGCGCTCACCATGTCCGACGTGCACGGCGTGGCCGACCTGCCCGACGCGCCCGTGCCCCCGGCCGAGGGTCACGAGCGGGCCAACGTCTTCGTGCCCGCCTACTTCGCCGCGTACGAGCGGGCGCACGACCTGCCGGTCGAACGACCGGTGGCGGTCGACCGGGTCGAGTCGGTGCCAGGAACGGGGGACGACCTCCTCGTCGTCCACGCCGGTGACCGCACCTGGCACACCCGGACCCTGGTGAACGCCACCGGCACCTGGCGGCGGCCGTTCGTGCCGCGCTACCCCGGTCAGGAGGTCTTCGCCGGCGAGCAGCTGCACACCGTCGACTACCCCGGCCCGGAGCACTTCCGCGGCCGGCGCGTCATGGTGGTCGGCGGCGGCGCCTCGGCCGTCCAGTTCCTCGGCGCGCTGCGGCCGGTCACCGACACCCTGTGGGTGACCCGCCGCGAGCCCGTGTGGCGCACCGAGCCCTTCGACCCCGAGGCGGGCCGCGAGGCCGTGGCGATGGTCGAGGAACGGGTCCGGGCCGGGCTCCCCCCGCGCAGCGTCGTGAGCGTGACCGGGCTGATGCTGCGCGAGCAGGAGGCCGAGGCCGAGCGGCTCGGCGCCTACGAACGGTTGCCGATGTTCGACCGGCTCACCGCGGAGGGCGCCTGGTGGGGCGACCACCCGGCGGGGGTGCCGGGCCGCGGGCGGCAGACGACGAGGTTCGAACCCGTCGACGTGATCCTGTGGGCCACCGGCTTCCGCCCCGACGTCGACCACCTGGCGCCGTTGCACCTGCGCTCACCGAGGGGTGGCATCCAGCTGGGCGCCACGCTCGCCACGTCCACGACGGCCACCGCCGACCCGCGGGTGCAGCTCGTCGGCTACGGACCGTCGGCCTCGACGATCGGGGCGAACCGGGCCGGGCGCGCGGCCGCCAACGCGGTGGCGCGGACGCTCAGCTCTCGCGTGGACGCTTGAGCGCCCACGGCTCGAGGTGCTCGTAGCCCTTGACCGAGACCCGCCGCGTCCGGCGCAGCCGGAAGTCGTCGTGGTCGAGCAGCTCGGCGAGGTCGTGGTCGACGAGGACGCGCGCCGGGCGCGCCACCGAGGTGAGCCGCGCAGCGATGTTGACCGTCGAGCCGAACACGTCGCCCAGCCGGGCGAGGACGGGGCCGTGGGCGAGCCCGACGCGGACGTCGGGGAACTGCTCGTCGGCCTCGGCCCGCTCGACCAGCTCGAGCGCGAGCAGCGCGGCCTCGGTCGGGTCGTCCACCGTGAACAGGGCCTCGTCACCGATGGTCTTGATCACCTGTCCGCCGTGCTGCACGACCAGCTCGGTGACGACGCGTTCGAACCACTCGACCATTGCACCCAGCGCGCGCGGACTCATCTGCCGGCTGCGCGAGGTGTACCCGACGATGTCGACGAACCCGACGACGAGCTGGCGCTCGGACTCCGACCGCACGTCGCGCAGCGCGATCCGTGACGCGGTGGCCAGCAGGTGCCGCCGCCACACGTAGCCCTGCACCTCCTCGACCATCGGGATCACCTCGGCGAGCACGTCGAGCGGCGGCTGTCCACCGTCCTCGGTCTGCAGCACCCCGAGCAGGAGCCGCGTCTGCCAGTCGGCGAGCCGGGCGAAGGTGCGCCCGAGCGACCGGACGAACTGCGGCAGCCGGTCCTCCTCGAGCACGCCGAGGTCGATGAGCCGCTTCGTGACCTTCAGCGCGGCGACGTCGGCCTCGGTGAACGCGACCTTGTCGTCCTCGACCTCCGGGAAGCCGAGGTAGCGCCACAGGTCGTTCGCGAGGTCGAGGTCCATGCCGGAGCGCTCGGCCACCTCGCGCTGCGTGAGGGTCGGTCCGCCGTCGAACAGGAAGTCGGCCGCGACGTCGATGAGCAGGCTCGGGTCGAACGCTGGCTGGTCGGACGTGCTCACGCCCGCATCGTAGGGGCTCAGGCGCTGTCGCGGGAGACCAACGCGGGAGGGAAGACGACCTGCTCGGCCTCGCGCTCCCCGACGTCGGCGAGCTGGTCGAGCAGCAGCCGGGTGGCCCGTTCCACCATCTCGCCGACCGGGTTGCGCACCGTGGTGAGGGTCGGGGAGGTCCGCTCGGCCACCTCGAGGTCGTCGTAGCCGACCACGGCGACGTCGCCGGGGACGCTGCGACCCGCCTCGGCGAGGGCGCGCAGGGCGCCCGCCGCCATCAGGTCCGAGGCGGCGAACAGGCCGTCGAGGTCGGGGTGCTCGGCGAGCAGCGCACGAGCCGCGGCAAGGCCCCCGGACTCGGTGAAGTCGCCACGCCGCACGGCCGAGGCCGACAGACCGGCACCCTCCACGACCTCGCACCACCCGGCGAGCCGGTCGGCGCCCGCGGCCATGTCCGCCGGTCCGGCGATCGTCGCGAGCCGACGCCGCCCGCCGTCGAGCAGTCGCTGCGCCGCGAGCCGTCCACCCGCGACGTTGTCGGTGTCGACCCACGACAGGGTCTGCACCGCGGCCCAGGGCCGACCCACGAAGACCGCCGGGAGGCCGAGCCCGCTGAGGTGCTCGGCCAGCCGGTCGTGCCGGTGGTGCGAGACGACGAGGGCGCCGTCGATGTTGCGTCGGCTCAGGTACCGCAGGAGGCGGCCCTCCTCGCCGGGGCGGGCGAGCAGCAGCACGAGCTGCAGGTCGCGCTCGTCGAGCACGCGGTTCACGCTGCGCAGCGTGTGGCCGAAGAACGGGTCGGCGAACACGCGCTCGTCGGGCTCCGGCACCACGAGCGCGACCGAGTCGGTGCGACGCGTCACGAGGCTGCGCGCGGCCGGGTTGGGCCGGTAGCCCAGGGTGCGGACCGCCTCCTCGACGGCGGTCAGCGCCCGTGGCGACACCCGATGACCGCCGTTGATGGCGCGCGACGCGGTGGCGCGTGAGACGCCCGCGAGCCGGGCCACCTCGTCGAGCGTCGGGGCACCACCGGGTGCCGTCAGGTCCTCGCTCACCCGTCGCACGTTAGAGGATCCCCTGCGCCGCCACGCGGGAGTACCAGAGAGCACTCGACTTGGGCGTGCGCTGCTGGGTCTCGTAGTCGACGTGCACGATGCCGAACCGCTGGTCGTAGCCGTAGGCCCACTCGAAGTTGTCGAGCAGCGACCACACGAAGTAGCCGCGCACGTCGACCCCCTTCTCGATCGCCGCGTGGACCGCCCTCAGGTGTCCGGCGACGAACGCGAGCCGTTCGGGGTCGTCGACCGTGCCGTCGTCGGCCACGACGTCGGGGTACGCGGCGCCGTTCTCGGTCACGTACACGGCCGGCAGGTCGTAGTCGTCGTTCAGCGCGACGAGCAGGTCGGTGAGTCCCTCGGGCTGGACCTCCCAGTCCAGACCGGTCACGGGCAGTCCCCGCCGCGGGAAGGTGATCGCCTCGCCGCCGGGGTAGGGCGACGTGGTCTCCCGGGAGGGGTGCCGGATGCGGGAGCCGAGGAGGTCGGCGTCGCGGTGAGGACGGCCTGACGCGGCGTCGCCGTGGTAGTAGTTCACGCCGAGCACGTCGATCGGAGCACCGATGAGCGCGAGGTCGCCGTCGCGGATCGCCGACTGCCACGGGTGACCGCGCCAGCACAGCCCGTCGGTGAGCTCGTGGATCTCCTCGGCGTAGGACCCGCGCAGGATCGGGTCGAGGAACACCCGGTTGAACAGGTGCTCGACCCGGTGCGACGCGGTCACGTCGGCCGGCTCGGTCGGGTCGAAGGGCTCCGGCACGGTGAGGTTGAGCGTGATGCCCACCTGCCCGCCCTCCCGCCCGTCGACCCCGCGGCGGCGCAGCTCGTCGACGACCAGGCCGTGGCCGAGCATCAGGTGGTGCGCGGCCACGAGTCCCGCCACGCCCTCCTGCCGTCCGGGCGCGTGCTGGCCGCCGGTGTAGCCGAGGAAGGCCGAGCACCACGGCTCGTTCAGCGTGGTCCAGTAGGGCACGCGGTCGCCGAGGGCGTCGTGCAGCGTGAGGGCGTACTCGGCGAACCGGTGCGCGGTGTCGCGGTTCGTCCAGCCGCCGGCGTCCTCGAGCACCTGCGGCAGGTCCCAGTGGTAGAGCGTCACCCACGGGGTGATGCCCCGGTCGAGCAGCGTGTCCACGAGCCGGGCGTAGAAGTCGACACCGCGCTGGTTCGGCTCCCCGCCGTCGGGCCGCACGCGTGCCCAGGACGTGGAGAAGCGGTAGGCGTCGAGGTTGAGCGACGCCATGAGGTCGACGTCCTCCTCGACCCGGTGGTAGTGGTCGCACGCGACGTCACCGGTGTCGCCGTCGAGCACGGCTCCCGGGACCCGCGCGAAGGTGTCCCAGATCGACGGCGTCCGGCCGTCCTGGTCGTGGGCTCCCTCGATCTGGAAGGCGGCGGTGGCCGCGCCCCAGAGGAAGGTGGAGGGGAAAGGTGTCTCGGTCATCCCTTGACGGCTCCTTGCATGATGCCGGCGACGAGCTGTCGGCCGGCGAGGACGAACAGGATCAGGAGGGGCACCGTCGACATGGCCGACCCCGCGAGCACCAGGGCGTAGTCGGTCGACTGCCCCTGCCCGGTCAGGGCCAGCCGGTCGAGCGCCAGCTGCAGGGTCTCGGTGCGCTGCAGCGCGACGAGCGGCCACAGGTAGTCGGTCCAGACCGTCATGAACGTGAAGACGAACAGGATCGCCATCGCGGGCCGCCCCGCCGGGACCGCCACCGTCCAGAAGGTGCGCAGCATCGAGCAGCCGTCCATGCGGGCGGCCTCGAGCAGCTCGTCGGGCACGGCGTCCACGAGGTACTGACGCATGAAGAACACGCCGAACGCGGTTACCAAGGTGGGCAGCGCCACCGCGACGAGCGTGTCGAGCAGCGCGTAGTCGCGCATCAGGATGAACAGCGGCACCATCGCCAGCTGCGTCGGCACGGCCATCGTCAGCACGACGAAGCCCATGAGCGCGTTGCTGCCGCGGAACCGCAGCTTGGCGAAGGCGTAGCCGGCGAGCGTGGAGAAGAACACCACGGACGTCGCGCACGCCGTGGACACGACGAGGCTGTTCACCATGGCCTGCCAGAACTCGACGGTGTCGAGCACGCGGGCGGCGTTCTCGAGGAAGTGCCCGCCGGGCAGCAGGGGCGGCGGGAACGAGGTGGCGCGCTCCCGCGTGTGGGAGCCGATGACGACGGACCAGTAGAGCGGCAGGGCGGAGCCGATGACGAACGCGGCCAGCAGGCCGTAGGTGAGGAAGCCCGGACGCCTGGTCATCGCTCGCTCCTTCGGGTGGCTGCTCGGACGACGAGGAAGTTGACCAGCGCGATCGCGACGATCACGAGGAACAGCACCCAGGCGGCCGCAGAGGCACGTCCGTAGAACTGGTCCTCGATCCCGCGGGCGTACACGTAGAGCGTCGTCGTCATGTACTGCTGGCTCGGGCCGCCCTCGCGTGCCGGGGTGTCGTCGAAGAGCCGCGGCTCGGTGAAGATCTGCAGCCCGCCGATCGTGCTGGTGACGATGACGAAGATCATCGTCGGGCGCAGCAGCGGAAGCGTGACGGAGAAGAACTGGCGGACCCGACCGGCGCCGTCGAGTGCGGCCGCCTCGTAGAGGTCACGCGGGATGGCCTGCATGGCGGCCAGGAAGATCAGTGCGTTGTACCCGGTCCAGCGCCAGTTGACCATGCCGGCGATGGCCACGTGGCTCCACAGCCGCTCGACGTGCCAGCGGATCGGCTCGAGGCCCAGCTCGGTGAGGGCGGCGTTCACGAGGCCGTACCGGTCGGCGAACAGGCTGCCGAAGATCAGGACCGCCGCGGTCGGGGCCACCACGAAGGGCAGCAGCACGCTCATGCGCCACAGCCCGCTGGCTCGCAGCCGGGTGCTCAGCAGCGCGGCGACCAGCACCGCGATGACGACCTGCGGGATCGTCGACAGCACGAAGATGCTGAAGGTGTTGACCATGGACTTGCGGAACACCGGGTCGGCGAGGACGAACCGGAAGTTGTCGAGGCCGACGAACTCACCGCGCGAGTACGCGAGCCGGTCCCAGTCGTGCACGGCGAGGAAGCCGGTGTAGACGAGGGGGAAGAGGCCGACGAGCCCGAACAGGACGAAGAAGGGCGAGACGTAGAGGTACGGCGCCAGGCGCACGTCCCACTGGGACCGCCGCGCCCGGCGGAGGAGACGTCGCTCCTCCACCGGGCGCTCGAGGGTCGTGGTCACTGGAGTGCCTTCACCTCCGAGACGAACGAGGCCCACGACTCGTCGGGGTCGGTGCCCTGGTCGACCCGGTTGATGGCGTCCTGGAACTTGGTCAGGATGTCGGAGTAGAGCGGCCCGTGGAACGGCTGCACGTCGATCGCGTCGGCGCGCGAGGAGAAGATCTCACCGACCGGCGCGTCGTTGAAGTACTCGTCGGTGACCGACAGCAGGTCGGGGCTCTCGAGGGCCTCCACCTGCGACGGGAAGTTGCCGAGGGTCTCGAAGATGGTCAGCTGCTGCTCCGGCGCCGTGATCCAGGCGGCGAACTCGCGGGCCGCGTCCTGCTTCTTCGACGTCTGCGGGACCGCCAGGTAGGAGCCGCCCCAGTTGCCGCCACCGCCGGGGAAGACGTCGGCGATGTCCCACACGACGCCGTCGGGGGCGGGGTCGCCGGTGTTGTCCTTGATCGGGTTGCGCATCCAGCCCGGGCACGGGATCGTCGCGAAGCCGTCGCGCGCGAAGCCGGCGTTCCAGTCGTCGCTCCACTGCGCCGTCTGCGTCGAGAGGGAGTCGGAGCGGCTGGTGACGGTCTCCCAGACCTTCTTGAGCTCGGGGTTGTCGACGTCGACCGTGCCGTCCTCCTGCTCGAACGGGAACTCGACCTGGTTGAGCATGGCCTGGGCGATCGAGCCGGAGGCGTCGTACCAGGCGACGTCGGGGCTGGCCTTCGTGAACGTCTCGCCGAGGGCGAAGTAGTCGTCCCAGGTGGACATCAGGGCGGCCACCTCCTCGCGGTCGCTCGGCAGGCCGGCCTTCTCGAACAAGTCGGCGCGGTAGCAGATGGCCTCGGGCCCGGCGTCGGTCGCGTAGCCCAGGAGGGCGCCGTCGGCGGTGGTGGCCTCCTTCTCCTTGAAGTCGAGCCAGCGGCCCTTCACGTCGTCGCTGGCGAGGTCGACCCAGCGATCGGGCGCGGCGACGATCGCGGGCATGAAGTCGCCCTCGACCGCCACGACGTCGGGCAGGCCGGTGCCCGCCTGGAGCATGGTGTTGAGCTCGTTCTTCCAGTCGTCCCACTTGGAGACCTTGGTCTGCTTGACCGGGGTGTCGGGGTTGTCCTCGTTCCACTGCTTCACGAGGTCGTCGTAGCCGAACTCCCCGAACGTGGTGAGCTCGATGGTGCCGGTGGCGTCGTCGTCGCCGCCGCCACCACCGCAGGCGGCGGTCAGGCCGAGGGCGGCCGTGGCCAGCCCGAGGGCGAGTCGGTGGGTGGTCTTGCGCACGATGGTCTCCTGGGGGCGGGGTGGGGAAACACCCCTCGCCCGGCGGGGTGAGAGCGCTTCCATGATGTGATGGCCGTCACTGTGCCGCGCCCGACAGGGATTTGTCAACGCTCACCACAAAATAGATGGAAGCGCTTCCACTTCGGCTCGCGATGTGATCCACTGTGAGCCATGACACAGGTGCGGTACGTCCAGGCCAGACACACGTACCCGGGTGCGGAGCGCCCGGCCGTGGACGACCTCGACCTCACGGTCGACGACGGCGAGCTGCTCGTGCTCGTCGGTCCGTCGGGCTGCGGGAAGTCCACGTCGCTGCGGATGCTGGCCGGGCTCGAGGAGATCAGCGGCGGCAGCATCTGGATCGGCGACAGGGACGTGACCCACGTGGCGCCGAAGGACCGCGACATCGCCATGGTCTTCCAGACCTACGCCCTGTACCCCCACCTGAGCGTGGGCGAGAACATGGCGTTCGCCCTCAAGGTCGCCGGCGTCCCCAAGAGCGAGCGCGCCGCACGGGTGGCCGAGGCCGCCACCATGCTGGACCTGACGAAGGTCCTCGACCGCAAGCCCAAGGCCCTCTCCGGCGGCCAGCGCCAGCGGGTCGCGATGGGTCGGGCGATCGTCCGCCAGCCGCAGGTGTTCTGCATGGACGAGCCGCTCTCGAACCTCGACGCCAAGCTCCGGGTCTCGACCCGGACCCAGATCTCGGCCCTGCAGCGTCGCCTCGGCACCACGACCGTCTACGTCACCCACGACCAGGTCGAGGCGATGACCATGGGCGACCGGGTCGCCGTGCTGAACGACGGCGTGCTGCAGCAGGTCGACACCCCGCTCGCGCTGTTCGACCGGCCGGCGAACCTGTTCGTCGCCGGCTTCATCGGGTCGCCGTCGATGAACCTGCTCACGCCCGACGTCCTCGACGTGCCCCTCGACCGCGCGGCGGTCGCCCGCGCCGGTGCCGACGGCGTGACCCTCGGGCTCCGGCCGCAGGCGCTACGGCTCGCCGGGCCGGAGGAGACCGGTCTCGACGTCGTGGTCGACCTCGTCGAGGAGCTGGGGTCCGAGGCCTACCTGTACGGCCGTCCGCCCGCCGGCGGTCAGCGCGTCGTGGCCCGGATCGACGGTCGTGCCGGGATCGCGCCCGGCGAGAAGGTCACCCTCGTCGCGGACCCCGCGGCGGTGCACGTGTTCGACACCGCGTCGGGCGAGCGGCTCAGCGCCTGACGAGGAACGACGCGTCGAGGTCCTCCGCACGCGGGCAGCCCAGCAGGGCCAGCGTCGAGTCGAGCTCGGCCACCAGCTGCTCCAGCACCGCCTGCGCCCCGGCGGCACCGTCGCGCGCCAGGCCCCAGAGCACGGGCCGTCCGACCAGTGCGGCGTCGGCGCCGAGGCACAACGCCTTGGCCACGTCCCAGCCCCGCCGGATGCCTCCGTCGACGAGCACCGCGGCCCGACCGTCGACGGCCTCGACGACCGGGGGCAGCGCCTCGGCCCCGGTCAGCACGGTGTCGAGCTGGCGACCGCCGTGGTTGGACACGATCACGCCGGCCGCCCCCACGTCGACCGCCCGAGCGGCATCGTCCGGGCGCAGGATCCCCTTGAGCAGCAGCGGCATCCCGGCGGCCTCGGCGAAGGTGTGCACGTCGTCCCAGGTGAGCGTGGGGTCGTGCATGGCGAAGATCTGCTCGGTGGTGAGCGGGGCACCGCCGGGGTTGAGCGCGATCGGGTGCGTGACGCTGAACCCGGTGCGCCTGTCGCGCTCGCGCCAACCCGCCACGGGGAAGTCGACCGTGAGCACGAGCGCCTCGTAGCCGGACTCCTTCGCCTCGGCCACGAGGTCGAGCGAGACCTGCCGGTCCTTGAACACGTAGAGCTGGAACCAGCGGTCCGGGCCCGCCACCTGCGCGACGTCGGCCGGCGACGTGGTGGTCTGCGACGACAGCACGAACGTGGAGCCGGTGGCGGCCGCGGCCCGGGCCGTGCCGCGCTCGGCGTCCTCGTGGGCGTGCCGCTGGTAGGCCATCGGCGCCACCACGACCGGATGCGCGCGACGTCGGCCCAGCACGTCGACCGACAGGTCCCGCTCACCGACGTCGACGAGCACCCGCGGTGCGAGGCGAACGTCGCTCCAGCTGGTCTCGTTGGCGCGCAGCGTGATCTCGTCACCCGCCCCGCCCGCGAAGTAGCCATGCGCACCCGCGCCGAGCAGGTCCTCGAGGTCGCCCGTGCCGTCAGGCCAGGAGCTCATCCCTCGCGGATCGTCATCGATGCGATGCGGTCTCCGTCGGCGACGAACGCGAAGCTGGACAGCCCGTTGGCGTGCGTGCTGCGCCAGTCGCCGACCACGGTCACCGTGCCACCGTCCTCGGTCACCTCCTGCGGGGTGAGCACGCCCTGCGCGCCGATGAACTCACCGTCGCTCCACCGCTTGATCTCCTCGCGGCCGGTGAACACCCGGCCCCAGTCGTCGACGAACCCGTCATCGGTGAAGGCGTCGAGGAACGCCTGCTCGTCGTGGCGGTTGACGGCCTCGATGAACGAGGCGACCGGGTCGGGGACGTGCATGAGGACCTCCTGCGGCCGTCGAGCGATGTCTCCGCTCGACCCTACCGCCGCAGCTCAGCTGCGGAACCGGGCGAGGAACGCCGCGGTGCGCGGGTCCTGCGGGTCGTCGAAGACCTGCGAGGGAGGGCCGATCTCGACGATCTCGCCGTCGGCCAGGAAGGCCACGACGTCGCTCGCCTCGCGTGCGAACGACATCTCGTGCGTGGCCATGACCACGGCGATGCCGTCGGCCCGCAGGCCACGGACGACGTCGAGGACCTCGCCGACCAGCAGGGGGTCCAGCGCCGACGTGATCTCGTCGAGCAGCAGCACCTCGGGGTCCATCGCCAGGGCGCGGGCCAGCGCGACCCGCTGCTGCTGACCACCGGACAAGGAGTCCGGGTACGCCGACGCCTTGTCGGCCAGGCCCACCCGGTCGAGCAGCGCGAGGGCGCGCGTCCGGGCGTCGGCCTTCGACACGCCCGCCGCCTTCGTCGGTGCGAGCACGAGGTTCTGCAGCACGCTGAGGTGCGGGAAGAGGTTGTAGGCCTGGAAGACGATGCCGATGCGGCGTCGGATCGCGTCGATGTCGACGCGGGGATCGGTGATGTCCTGCTCGGACCCGGCGTCGTCGGCCAGCCAGACGGTCCCGTCGTCGACGGTCTCCAGCAGGTCGATGCACCGCAGCAACGTCGACTTCCCGCTGCCGGACGCACCGATGAGGCACACGACCTTGCCGGGCTCGACCACGAGGTCGATGCCCCTCAGCACCTCGGTGGAGCCGAACGACTTGCGCAGCTGCTCGATCCTCAGCATCAGGCACCCGCCTCCCTGCGCATGCTGCGGATCGACAGCCAGTCGGCGACCCGCGCGATGACGATGGTCGCCGCGATGAACAGGACGGCGGAGACCACGAGCGGCGTGAACACGAAGTCGCGGTTGGCGATGATGTTGGCCTGTCGCAGTGCCTCGACCAGGCCGATGGTCGACAGCAGGGCGGTGTCCTTCTGCAGCGACACGAAGTCGTTGAGCAGCGGCGGCACCTGGCGGCGCAGGGCCTGCGGCAGCACGACATGACGGAGCGTGCGCCCGTAGGACAACCCGAGGGCGCGGCCGCTCGCCCACTGCGTCGGGTGGACCGACAGGATGCCGGCGCGGATCACCTCGGCCACGTAGGCGCCGTAGCTGAGCGTGAGGGCGACCACGCCGAGCCAGAACAGGCTGGTCGGCAGGCCGGTCAGGTTGAGCGCCGGGACGCCGAAGCCCACGAGCAGCACCACCAGCAGTGTCGGCGTGCCGCGGAAGACGTCGGTGTACACCGTGGCGATGAGCCGCAGCGGGGCCATGGCCGGCGACGGGACCACCCGCACCACCGCGACCACGAGGGCGACGACGAGGATCAGCACCTCGCACACGAGGAACAGCCGCACGTTGAGCCAGAAGGCCTCGGCGATCGGTCCGGCGGAGTCCTTCGCGTCCTGCCAGTCGAAGAAGGTGCGCTGCACCCGCTCCCAGCCCGGGGCGTTCAGCACCACGAGGGCCAGAACGGCGAGCACGGCGAGCGTCGAGCCTGCCGCCACGCCCCCGCGCCGCAGGCCCCGCGAGCGGCGGTACCGCTCCCGGGCCTGCTGGCGCTCGCTGGGCTGGTGGTGGGTGCTCAGGACTGGCTCAGCTCGGGCACGTCGACCTCGGTCGACAGCCACTGCGTCTGCAGCTTCTCGAGGGTGCCGTCGTCGGCGAGCGCGTCGACCGCGGCGCTCACGCACGGGGTCAGCGGCGAGTCCTTGTCGAGCAGCAGGCCGAACTCCTCGGACTCACCCGTGCGCGGCTCGAACTGGCCGACGAGCGTCGCACCGTCGAGCTCGGCGGACACGAGGTAGAACGCGGTGGGGACGTCGGCGATGATCGCGTCGACCTGGCCGTTCTGCAGCGCCTGCGCGGCCTTGGAGGTGTCGTCGTAGACGAGCGGGTCCGACGAGAGGCCGAGCTGCTCGGTGGCCTCGAGCGACGTGGTGCCGACCTGGGCGCCGACCTTGGCGTCCTTCAGGTCCGCCAGGCTCGTGACGTCGGCGTACTCGGAGTCCTCGAGAGTGATGACCCCCTGCTGGGCCTTGTAGTAGGGGGTTGAGAAGTCGACGACCTTCTCGCGCTCGCTCGTGATCGAGAACTGGTTGATGTCGAAGTCGAACGCCTTGTCGCCCGGCTTGACGGCCTCGTTGAAGCCCTGGGTGATCCACGTGATCTCGTCGGGCCCGAAGCCCAGCTTCTCGGCGACCGCGCGGGCGACGGCGCCCTCGTACCCCTTGCCGTTGGTGGGGTCGTCGTCGGTGAACCACGGCTCGTACGCGGGGGTGTCGGTGGCGATCGTCAGGGTTCCGGCCTCGTGCAGGTCGAGGTCGTCGCCCTGGCACTGGTCCAGCGAGACGGCTCCGGCGGAGTCGTCGGAGGAGTCCGACTCGTCGGCGGGGGCACAGGCGGTGGCGAGGGCGAGCGTGGCTGCAGCAGCGGCCGCGAGGGGGGTCAGGCGCATGGGCGAAATCGTACGGCGCGCCCGTCGTCAGGCCGTGAAGTGCCCGGCCAGTGAGCCGAGGATCGGCTTCCAGTCGCGCACCACGTGCTCACCGACGAATCCCGCAGCCACGAAGGGGTCGGCGGCCACGAGGGCCTCGACCTGCTCGCGCGAGTCGGCGCGGAACACCAGCACCGCCTCGCGGCTGTCGGACGCCGGGCCGCTGATCAGCAGCTCGGGCAGGTTCGCGAGGTAGTCGCGGTGCTCGGTGCGCAGCGTCGCGAGCTGCTCCTCGGGCGCTCCGTAGGTGTAGGTCACGGCGAAGATCGACATGCACGTCACTCTAGGCGTCGTAGTTGCTGTGCAACTGGTTGCATATGTACTCTCGGACCATGGCGCTCGAGCACGCGATCCTCGTGTCCCTCGCGGAACGCTCCGCCACGGGCTACGAGCTGGCGCGCCGCTTCGACGCCTCGATCGGCAACTTCTGGAAGGCCAGCCACCAGCAGATCTACAAGGTGCTGGGCCGCATGGACGCCGACGACCTCGTGACGTCGCAGGTCGTGGCCCAGGACGGACGGCCCGACAAGAAGGTCTACGCCATCACCGACGCCGGCCGCGCGGAGCTGGTCCGGTTCACCACCGAGCCGTCGACCATGGAGCCACTGCGGTCACCCTTCGCGGTCAAGCTGCGCGCCCTCGAGCACGGCGACCGCGACGCGATCCTGGCCGACGTGCACCGCAAGCGTGCCGAGCACGCCGAGAAGCTCGGCTACTACGAGGCCAGCGCCGAGCGCTTCTACCCCGACCCCGGCGCCCTCGACGCCGCCGACGTCGGCCCGTGGCTCGTGCTGCGCGGCGGGATCCTCGGCGAGCAGACCGCGATCAGCTGGTGCGACGAGATCCTCGCCCGGCTCGAAGGGCCCGCACCCCGATGACGAGCACGCAGAGTCCGAGGGTCACGGCCGTTCCGATGAGCACCGCGTGCACCCAGAAGAACGCGGTGGGCGCACTGGTCCAGGCCTCGCCGACCCACGCGCGCTCGTCGTCGACGATCGCCTTCGCGAACCGCGGCCAGATGACCACGTTGAACACGCCTGCCACCACGAGCACCCACGCCGAGACTCTCGAGATCACAGGACCAGTATGAGCACCCCGACCCAGCCCCCGTCGTCGCAGCCCAGCCCGTTCACCCAGCCCGACCACCCGGACTACCCGCACCTGCTGAGCCCGCTCGACCTGGGCCACACGACGCTGCGCAACCGCGTGATCATGGGCTCGATCCACAGCAAGCTCGAGGACCGGCGCAAGGACCTGCCGAAGCTCGCCGCCTACTTCGCCGAGCGCGCGAAGGGTGGCGTGGCGCTGTCGGTCACGGGCGGCTTCTCGCCCAACCGCACGGGCTGGCTGCTGCCGTTCGGCGGCACCATGAACAACGGCTCGTTCGCCGACGCCCACCGCGTGGTCACCGACGCCGTGCACGAGCACGACGGCAAGATCGCCATGCAGATCCTGCACGCCGGCCGCTACGGCTACCACCCGCTGGTCAAGAGCGCGTCGCGTCGCAAGTCGCCCATCAGCCCCTTCCGGCCGCGTGCGTTCTCGGCCAAGGAGATCGACCGCACCGCCACCGACTTCGCGAAGGCCGCGGCGCTCGCGCAGCGCGGCGGGTACGACGGCGTCGAGATCATGGGCTCCGAGGGCTACCTGATCAACCAGATGATCACCGCCCGCACGAACACGCGCGACGACGCGTGGGGCGGCACGGCCGAGAAGCGCATGCGGTTCCCCGTCGAGATCGTGCGGCGCACCCGCGAGCTGGTCGGCGACGACTTCATCATCATGTACCGCCAGAGCCTGCTCGACCTCGTCGACGACGCCCAGTCGTGGGACGAGACGGTCGAGCTGGCGCTCAAGGTCCAGGAGGCCGGCGTCTCGATCATCAACACCGGCATCGGCTGGCACGAGGCCCGCGTGCCCACCATCGTCACGTCGGTGCCGCGCGCGGCCTTCGCGCCGCTCACCGGACGGCTGCGCGAGGCCCTGGCTGCGAACGGAGCGGCCGTGCCGGTCGTGGCCTCGAACCGGATCAACACCCCCGAGGTGGCCGAGCGGGTGCTCGCCTCGGGCCAGGCCGACCTGGTCTCCATGGCCCGACCGCTGCTCGCCGACCCCGACTTCGTGGCGAAGGCCGCCGAGCGCCGCAGCGACGAGATCATCACCTGCATCGCCTGCAACCAGGCCTGCCTGGATCACACGTTCAAGAACCAGCGCGCCACCTGCATGCTCAACCCGCGGGCCGGGCACGAGACCGAGCTGGTGCTGCTGCCCACGCGCGCGGCCAAGCGCGTGGCCGTCGTCGGCGCGGGGCCGGCCGGGCTCGCCGCCGCCGTCGAGCTGGCGGGGCGCGGCCACGCCGTGGAGCTCTTCGAGTCCGACGAGACGATCGGCGGGCAGTTCAAGCTCGCCGCGCGCATTCCGGGCAAGGAGGAGTTCGGCGAGACCCTCCGCTACTACACGCGCATGCTCGAGGTCCGCGGCGTGACCGTGCACCTCGGTCGTCGGGCCGACGTCGAGGCGCTGACCGGCGGGGGTTCCGGGCCACGGGCGGAGAACGGCGGAGCCTTCGACGAGGTCGTGCTCGCCACCGGCGTCGAGCCCCGCATCCCGTCGATCCCCGGCATCGATCACCCCAGCGTCCTCCGCTACGACGAGGTCGTGAACGGTGCGCCCGTCGGCGACACGGTGGCCGTGCTCGGCGCCGGCGGCATCGGCTTCGACGTGTCGGAGTTCCTGCTGCACGACGTCCACGAGTCGCTCGAGCACTGGATGCAGCGCTGGGGCGTGACCGACCCCGCCCTGGAGCGCGGCGGGCTCACGACCAAGGTCCAGGCACCGCCGCGTCGGCAGGTGTACCTGCTGCAGCGCAAGCACTCCGCGCACGGCAAGGGCCTGGCCAAGACCACCGGCTGGGTGCACCGCCAGACCCTGAAGGACTCCGGGGTCGAGTTCGTGGGCGGCGTCACCTACGACCGCATCGACGACGACGGGCTGCACGTGACCGTCCGACGCGACGAGAAGGACGAGACCGGCGAGGCGCTCTTGCTCCGGGTGGACACCATCGTGGTGTGCACCGGTCAGGAGTCCGTGCGCGACCTCGTCGAGCCGCTCGAGGCCGCCGGCGTGACCACGCACGTGATCGGCGGCGCCGACGTCGCCGCCGAGCTGGACGCCAAGCGCGCCATCAAGCAGGCGACCGAGCTCGCCGCCCGCATCTGACCACCATCGAGGGAGAACCACCATGTCGAACCACTCCGGACAGACCACCCAGATCCGCCTCGCCGCCTACCCCGTCGGCGAGCCGAAGGACAGCGACTTCGAGACCGTCACCGTCGACCTGCCCGAGCTGCAGGACGGCCAGGTGCTGCTGCGCTCGGTGTACCTGTCGCTCGACCCGTACATGCGCGGGCGCATGAGCCAGGCCAAGTCCTACGCGGCGTCGCTCGCGCTCGGCGACGTCGTGCTCGGCGGCACCGTGTGCGAGGTCGTGGAGTCGAAGGCGCCCAACCGGGCGGTCGGCGACCTGGTGCTCGCGTTCATCGGCTGGCAGACGCACGCCGTCGTCGACGCGCGCCAGATGAAGGGCCTCGACCCGTCGGTCGCTCCCGTCTCGACCGCGCTGGGCGTGCTGGGCATGCCCGGCTTCACCGCCTACGCGGGGCTGCTCGAGATCGGCAAGCCGGCGGAGGGCGAGACGGTCGTCGTCGCGGCGGCCGCGGGCCCGGTCGGTTCGGCAGTCGGGCAGATCGCCCGACTCAAGGGCGCCAAGTCCGTCGGCATCGCCGGCGGCGAGGAGAAGGTGCGGCTGCTCCGCGAGCACTTCGGCTTCGACGTCGCGCTCGACCACCGCTCGCCGACGTTCGCCGACGACCTCAAGGCCGCCACGCCCGACGGGGTGGACGTGTACTTCGAGAACGTGGCCGGGCCGGTCGGAGAGGCCGTGCTGCGCCGCACCAACACCTACGCCCGCGTGCCGGTGTGCGGGCTCGTGGCCAACTACAACGCCACGTCGGCACCCGAGTCGTCGCTGAGCTTCCCGGGGTTCATGAACCTCGTGCTGTCGCGCAGCCTCACCGTCCGCGGCTTCATCCAGGACGAGTTCACGCAGAGCCACGGCGCGGACTTCGCCCGCGAGATGGGCCAGTGGGTCTCCGAGGGCAAGGTGGCCTACCTCGAGGACGTCGTGGACGGACTCGACAACGCGGTCGACGCCTTCCGTGGTCTGCTCACCGGCCGCAACGTCGGCAAGCTGCTGGTCAAGGTCGGGGAGGACCCGACCCTCTGACCCTCAGGCCGTGGGCAGGACCTGAACCGCTGGTCGAGTAGCGATTCCGGCGAGGTACGAGCACGGAAGCGCGCATCGAGACCACTCGGCAAGGGTTCCCGGGAGCCGACTCCCGCTGAGCTCCCCGAATGATCTCGATACACCCGGAGCGCGCTCGTCCCTCGCGGCTCCGCGCAACTCGACCAGCGGACCCATCACACGCTGGTCGAGTAGCCGTGCGGCGAACGCCAGCGAGCACGGGACGGCGAATCGAGACCACTCGGCAAAGGTTCCCGGGAGCCGACTCCCGCTGAGCCGCCCCGAATGATCTCGATACGTCCCGACGCGCTCGCTGGCGCTCGCCGCAGTGACTACTCGATCACCGGGGTCGCGTGGTCAGGCCGCGTCGTCGAGGCGGGCGGCGCGGCTTCCCCGGGGAACCGCCACGCGCACCGCGTTGCGCTCCACGGTGAACTCCGCCGGCGTGGTCGCGAGCAGCTCGCCGTCGAGGTTGATCGGCATCGGATCGTCGGTGACCACCCGCACGCGGCGGGTCGTCAGGTGGTGCACGCGCTCGTGCTCGACGAACCGGCCACTCCTCAGCAGCCGCGCGATCGAGACGTGGTCGGCGAGGCGCCCCCTCTCGATCGCGTACACGTCGAGCAGGTGGTCGTCGAGCGAGGCGTTCGGCGCCACCGTGTTCCCGCCGCCGTAGTGCCGGCCGTTGCCGACGGCGACCTGCAGCAGGTCGTCGAGCTCGAGCGACTCGTGGCCGTCGAGCTCGAGCCGGGCCGAGAAGCCCCGGTGCCCACGGAACGCCGCGAGGGTCGCGACCGGGTAGGCCGCCGGTCCGAGCCGACGCTTGAGACCCGGCGTGAGCCGCTCGGTGACCGCGACCGAGAGCCCCAGGGACGCGACGTTGACGAAGGCGTGGCCGTTCACGCGTCCCAGGTCGACGTCGACGACCTCGCCGGTGAGGACGGCGCGGACCGCCGCCTCGACGTCGACGGGGATCTCGAGCGTGCGGGCGAAGTCGTTGGCCGTGCCGAGCGGCAGCACCACGAGCACGGTGCTCGTGCCGGCGACCCGCGCCGCCGCGCACGAGACCGTGCCGTCGCCGCCGCCGACGACGAGCACGTCGGGGGCGTCGGCCATGACGCGGTCGAGGGTGGCGACGAGCTCGGCGCCCGAGTGCACCGCATGGCTGCGCAAGGAGGCGGGGGGATGCTCCAGCACCAGACGCTCGGCACGGTCGAGGGCGAGCGCGCCCTGCCGTGCGTTGGTGTTGACGACGAGGGCCACGGTGGATTCGGGTCGGTCGATCAGGGTACGGACGTCCATGACCACGACGCTAGGAACGCCTGATGAGGAGTGCGTGAGGGGACGATGTGGACCCCCTCAGAATTATCTCGAGGTGCGATCTCGTCAGGAATCCCTAGCGTTGATCGTCGGACGTGATCCGTCCGTACCCAACCGAAAGGACCCCCATCATGGGCCTCATCTGGCTTCTCATCATCGGTCTCGTCGCCGGCCTCCTGGCCCGCGCCATCGTCCCCGGCAAGGACTCGATGGGCATCCTCGCCACCATCGTGCTCGGCGTCGTCGGCTCGTTCGTCGGTGGCCTTATCGGCGCGCTGTTCTCGTCCGACCGCAGTGTCACGGACCTCTCCACGAGCGGTCTCATCCTGTCGATCGTCGGCGCCATCGTCGCCCTGCTGATCTACCGCCAGGTGCGCGCTCGCGCCTGAGCGTCACCCGCACACGACGACGCCCCCGCACCGTTCGGTGCGGGGGCGTCGTCGTGCTCGTCGGGCCTAGAACCAATGGTTCCGGCCGCCGACCGCGCGGCCCGTGGCGCCGAGGATCCAGAGGATCACACCGACGACCAGCAGGATGCCGCCGATCGTGTACAGGATCGAGATGTCCAGGACTGCGCCCAGGATCAGCAGGATGACTCCGAGGATGATCATGCGGTTCCCTCCCTCTACCCTGACGTATTTCGTCGTGGGGCGCCCTTCAACGTACGGGTTTCGCGGCGATCCGCATCTTGGCGCGATCAGGACGACCGTCGACATACTGGGTCCATGACACGGATCCACCTGCTGCGAGCGGTCAACGTCGGCGGCGCGAAGCTGCCCATGGCCGAGCTGCGGGACCTCGCGTCCGGCCTCGGCGCGGCCGACGTGAGCACCTACATCGCGTCCGGCAACCTGCTCTGCACGCCCCCGGGCGACCCGGCCACCTTCGACCGCGCCCTCGAGCAGGCGGTGCAGGAGAGGTTCGGGTTCTTCCGCGAGGTCGTCTCCCGCGACGTCGACGAGCTTCGCGCGGCGCTGCAGGCCCACCCGTTCGAGGTGGTGGAGGCGAAGTTCTCGCACGTCTACTTCCTCCTCGCCGAACCCGCTCCCGACGCGGTCCAGGCCTTCGAGAGCACGGACTGGGGTGGTGACGAGGTGCGTGTGCTCGGCCGCGACCTGCACATCCGCTACCGGGACGGCGTGGCCGGCACGAGGCTCACGCCGGCCCGAATCGCGAAGCTGCTCGGGCACCACGGCACCGGCCGCAACCTGCTCACCGTCGCGAAGCTGGTCGAGCTCGCGGACGCCTAGGGTTCGAGCATGCTCCCCTTCTCGCAGGTCGACGTCTTCACCGACACCCTCGGGCTCGGCAACCCGGTCGCCGTCGTGCACGACGCCGACGGCCTCGACGAGGACGCGATGGCCGCGTTCGCCCGGTGGACCAACCTGAGCGAGACCACCTTCCTGCTCACCCCCACCGTCCCGGACGCCGACTACCGGCTGCGGATCTTCACCCCCGGCGGTGAGCTCCCGTTCGCCGGTCATCCCACGCTCGGCTCGGCCCGCGCCTGGCTCGAGGCCGGCGGGCAGCCGCGGTCCGGCGACCGGCTCGTGCAGGAGTGCGGCGTCGGTCTGGTGGCCGTGCGCCAGGACGACGGCCTGCTGGCCTTCGCTGCTCCGGAACGCATGCGCTCCGGTCCCGTCGATCCCGCCGAGGTCGAGGCCGTCACGTCGGCGCTCGGCCTGCACGCCCACGACGTGGTCGCGGCTCACTGGTGCGACAACGGCCCCGGCTGGATGGGACTGCTGCTGCGTGACGCGGCCACGGTTCTCGCCGTCGACGGCGACCGAGCCCATCTGCTCGGGTCGAGCGGCGCCCACGACAAGGTCGGTCTCGTCGGCCTGCACCCCGACGGCGACGTCGCGCTGGAGGTCCGCGCCTTCTTCCCCGGCGGGGTGGGCGAGGACCCGGTCACCGGGAGCCTCAACGCCGCGGTCGCTCAGTGGCTCGTCGCCGAAGGGACCCTGCCCGACCGCTACGTGGCCGCCCAGGGCACCGCGCTGGGACGACGCGGCCGCGTGCACGTGGAACGCGACGGGGACACCACGTGGGTCGGCGGACGCACCGTCGTCGGGATCCGTGGGACCGTGGCGCTGTGACCCGACTCTGGCACGCCACCACCGCGGTCCTCGGCCTCGTCGCCCTGGTCGGGCAGACGATCCTGACGGCGAACGAGGGTCGCAGCCTCGTGAACCTGTTCAGCTACTTCACGATCGAGTCGAACATCCTGGTCGTCGTCACGTGCACGCTGCTCGCGATCCGGCCCGACCGGGGCGGTCGCGTCTTCGGCATGCTCAGGCTGGCGAGCCTGACGGGCATCACCGTCACGGGCATCGTCTACGCCACGGTCCTGGCCGGCAACGTCGACATGACGGGCGTGGAGTGGTGGCTCGACAAGATCTTCCACTACGTCGTCCCGATCCTCACGGTCGTGGGCTTCCTCGTGCTGCGACCCCGCACCCGCCTCGACTGGTCGGCGCTCGGTGGACTGGCGTTCCCGGTGCTGTGGCTCACCTACACGCTCGTCCGAGCGCAGGTGGCCGAGCCGACGTTCCTGCTCACGCCCACCCAGACCGCGCCGGTGCCCTACGGCTTCCTCGACTCCGCGGAGTCCAGCGCGGGGGCCGTCGCCGTCGTGTGCGTCGTGCTGACGGCGGTGTTCGTGGCGCTGGGATCGGCGGCGATCGCCTACAGCCGGCGCGCGTCGGACTGATCGGAGGTCGCCAGCTCGCGCAGCGCGACCTTCCAGGCGTCGACGACGTCGGAGGTGCCTGCCCGTGGACTCAGGATCCCGGCGAGGTGCGCACCGGTGAGCAGGTCGATCGTGAACTGCACGAGCATCGGGCTCCGGGGGTGGTCGGCGCCGACCAGACGCGTCACGCCCCGGTGGACCGTCCGGTAGATGCGTTCCTGCAGCGGCAGCAGCGCGGCACGCAGGTCGTCGTCGGTGCGAGCGGCCACCCACAGCTCCAGCGCGACGACGAAGGCCGGCGACTGCAGCTCGCGCCACACCAGGTCGACCACGTCGTCCCAGCTGGCGGGGGCGGGGTCGTCGTCGCGTGCCGTGGTGAGCAGCTCGAGCCGCCGCTCGACGACGTCCTCCACGACGGCGCCCATCAACGCGCTGCGGGTCGGGAAGTGGTGCAGCAGCGTGCCGCGCGCGACACCGGCCTGCTGCTGCACGTGACCGACCGTGGTCGCGCCGTACCCGCCCTCGAGCAGGCAGGTGAAGGCCGCCTCGAGCAGGCGCTCGCGCGTGGCGACGGACCGCTCCTGCTGCGGGCGCCGGGACGTCGACATGGCCGCGACCCTACCCGGGAGCGCGGACCGGGCGCCTTGCGCGCGAGGAGCCGACCAGCGATGATCGACGAAACAGTCCGGTCGGACGGGATCAAGGAGTGGTCATGGCATCGAGGTCCCGTGGGACGCGATGGATCGAGGGCGCACGCACGGTCGCGCCGGTCCTCGCGAGCACCGCGAAGGTGATGGCGACCGACCTGGTCGCGCGCGTGCGGCCGGCGTCGGCCCCACCGGCACCGACGGTCGACGTTCCCGCGCCCGCCGGCGCCCAGGGCTATGCGCGGCACGTGCACGCCCAGCGCGACGTGGCCGCCTCCCCGGCCGACGTGGTCGCGCTCGCCACCGACCTCGACCGCGCCCACGAGTGGCTCACCCTCCACCTCAGCTGGCGCGGCGAACGACCGGACCGGATGGTCGAGGGCGCGGAGTTCGTGCAGCAGATCTCGCTCATGGACATCCCGGCGCAGGCGCGCTGGCAGGTCGAGCGCGCCGACGCCGACGGCTTCGCCCTGCGCGGCACGGGCCCGATGGGCATCACCGTGGGGCTGTGGTGCACGGTCGTGGCGCACGACGGCGGCTCGGCCGTCCGGCTCGACGGAGCACTCGACGGACCGCCGGTGCGGGGGCCGGTGGGCCTCACCGCCGTGCGCAGCGTCGAGACCGCGCTGGCCACGTCGCTCGACGCGCTGGCCGGACTGCTGACCGGCAGCGCCGGGCCCGCGCGCATCCCCGACGAGCCCGTGCTGCACGAGTCGAGCGGGCGGCTGCTCGAGCCGACGACGCCGGTCCTCGTCGGCGTCGGCCAGGTCGTGGTCCGCACGCCGGACCTGGCCGACCCGATCGAACCGGCGGCCACGGCGGCACAGGCACTGCGCGCCGCGGCCGAGGACAGCGGCATCGGCCCCGACCTGCTCGCCCGGGCCGACCTGGTCCACGCCGTGCCGAGCGCGTCCTGGACCTATCCCGACCAGGCCGGGCTCGTGGCCGGGCTCGTGGGTGCCGACGACGCCGGCACCGTCCAGACCTCGCCCTACGGCGGCGACGGTGGACAGCTCGCGCTGAACGACGCAGCCCACGAGGTGGCCGAAGGTCGCGCGCACGTGGTGCTGGTGAGCGGTGCCGAGGCCGGCGCCACGGTCGCCGCCCTGCAGGCGCAGGGCCGGGAGCCGGACTGGACCCGTCAGCCGGCCGACGCCGCACCGGGCCGGGTCATCGGCACCGACCGTCCCGCGAACAACGAGGCCGAGACGAGCGTCGGCCTCGGGGCCCCGATCTACGCCTATGCGCTGATCGAGTCGGCGCTGCGCGCGGCCGCCGGCAGCGACGAGGCGGCGCATCGCGCCCGCATCACCGACCTGTGGGCCCGGCACAGCGCCGTGGCCGCCGACAACCCCTACGCGTGGGACCCGACCGTGCGCACCGCCGACGAGATCGCGACCGCGACCCCGGACAACCGAGCGGTCAGCGACCCGTACACGAAGCTGATGTGCGCGAACCTCCAGGTCGACCTCGCCGCTGGGGTCGTCGTCACGAGCGTCGCGGCCGCGCACGCCCTCGGCATCGCCCAGGAGAGGTGGGTCTTCCTGCATGCCGGCGCCAGCGCCACGGACGAGTGGTTCGTCTCCGAACGTGCCGACCTGGCCTCGTCGCCGGCCATCGCGGCCGCAGGCGCTGCCGTGCTCGACCACACCGGCATCACCGCCGACGACCTCGGGCCGGTCGACCTGTACTCGTGCTTCCCCGCAGCGGTGCAGCTGGGCGCGCAGGCGCTCGGCCTGCCGTGGGACGACCCGACGCGTCCGCTCAGCGTCACCGGCGGACTGACGTCGGCCGGCGGACCGGGCAACGGCTACGGACTGCACGCGGTGGCGTCGCTCGTGCCGCTGCTCCGCGACCAGCCCGACGCGTACGGCCTGTCGAGCTCGCTCGGCTGGTACGCCACCAAGCACGCCCTGGGCGTCTACTCCGCCCGGCCCCCGGAGCGACGTTTCGCGCACCTGCGCCCGGCCTTCGACCGGCCGGCACCACGTCCCGCCCTCACCGAGCTGGCCGGGGACGCGGTCGTCGAGGCGATGACGGTCGTCCGCGGCCGTGACGGCAGCGCGGAGGCCGCCATCGTCGCGGCACTCACCGCCGACGGCGCCCGGGTGCTGCTTCGTCGCGAGAGCACCGACGACATCGCCCTGCTCACGTCGGCCGATCCTCTGCGTCGCACGCTCCGGATCGACGACGACCGCCTGGTGCTCGTCGGCGAACGGCAGCCGCTTCCCGGCCCGCCGCCCGCACCCGTGCGCACCGCGCGCGACGGCGACGACGTCTGGGTGGTCACGCTCGACCGCCCACAGGTGCGCAACGCGATCGACCGGCTCACTGCCCAGCTCCTGGAGCGTGCCGTCGACGACGCCGAGGCCGACGCCTCCATCCGTTCCATCGTGCTCACCGGGGCGGGGGGCACGTTCTGCGCGGGCATGGACCTGGCCGGGGCGAACCGGGGCGAGGTTCCCGTGACGGACCGGCGCGGTCCGCTGGGGCTCACCGCCGAGCCACCGACGAAGCCGACGGTCGCCGCCGTGGAGGGTGCGGCCCTGGCGGGCGGGTTCGAGCTGGCCCTGTGCGCCGACCTCGTCGTCGCGGCCGACGACGCCACCTTCGGCCTGCCCGAGGCGAAGCGCGGGCTGCTCGCGGCCGCGGGAGGGTTGTGGCGCGTCTCCACCCGCCTGCCGCGTGCCGTCGCGCTCGAGCTGGCGCTGGTCGCGGACCCGCTCCCGGCATCCCGGCTCACCGAGCTCGGACTCGTCAACGTCGTCGTCCCGCGCGGCCAGGCGCTGGAGCACGCCCTCGACCTCGCGCACCGGATCGCCGCCAACGCCCCGCTCTCGGTGGCCGTGGGCAAGCGGATGGTCGACACGGCCCCCGGGTGGTCGCCCGACGAAGGGTTCGCGCGGCAGAGCGAGCTGGCCAGCCCCGTGCTGCTGTCCGACGACGCCCGCGAAGGGGTGGCGGCGTTCGCGCAGAAGCGACCGCCCGTGTGGACCGGGCGCTGACGCCGGGCCGGACGTAGGCTCGACGGCGTGGACGTCGGCACGGATCGCGGTGGGGTGGAGCAGGCCGCCCGGATCGTGTCCGCAGGGCGCCTGCTGGTCCTGACCGGGGCCGGCGTGTCCACCGACTCCGGCATCCCCGACTACCGGGGGCCGGGCCGCCTCTCGACGCCTACGCCGATGACCATCCAGCAGCTGCGCTCGGGCCCCGAGGCGCTGCAGCGGTACTGGGCGCGGGCGCACCTCGGGTGGTCACGGATGGGGCACGCGGAGCCGAACGCGACCCACCACACGCTCGTGGAGTGGGAGCGCGAGGGCCGTCTGGTCGGTCTCGTCACGCAGAACGTCGACGGCCTGCACGAGCGAGCCGGTCACCAGGACGTCGTGGACCTGCACGGTCGGGTGGACCGGGTGCTCTGCATGGACTGCGGCGACGTCACCCCGCGCGAGGAGGTGCAGCGCCGGCACGAGGAGCTCAACCCCGGCTGGAGCGACCAGACCGTCGTGCACGGACCCGACGGCGACGTGCAGCTCGACGACACCTCCGGATTCGTCGTCGCCCCGTGCCGCGTGTGCGGTGGCCGACTGCGACCCGACGTCGTGTTCTTCGGCGGCAGCGTGCCCAAGCCGGTGGTCGAGCACTGCTTCGACCTCGTGGCGCAGGCGTCGGCCGTGCTGGTGCTGGGCTCGAGCCTGCACGTGATGAGCGGGCTGCGCTTCGTGCGTCGGGCCGCGGCCCTCGGCACCCCCGTGGTGGTCGTGAACCGGGGGCCGACGCGCGGCGACCCGCTCGCGACCGTGAAGATCGACGCCGGATGTGCCGAGACGCTCGGCGATCTGGCGATAGCCTTCGCGTGAACCGAGAGAAGGACCCAGCATGAGCGTGCAGCCTCCGCCCCCGAACACCCCGCCGACGTCGCCGACGCCCGGCGGCTACCCGGTGACGATCACCTTCGACCTGCCGGATCGCGTGGCACGCTGGCGCCCCCTCGTGCAGTGGATCCTGGCGATCCCGCACCTCGTGGTGCTGTGGGCACTCGGCGTGGTGGCCGGCATCGTCGTGGTGATCGCCTGGTTCACCGGCGTGATCCTCGGCAAGGTGCCCCGCACGCTGCTCGACCTCATCGCGATGTACCTGCGCTACTCGGCGAGCGTCAACGCCTACGCCGGGTTCCTGCACAGCACCTACCCCCCGTTCGCGATCGACGCGTCCACCGCCGACCCCGGCAAGGACCCGCACGTGCACGTCGACGTCGTGCCGCAGGAGGAGAACCGGAGCCGGCTCACGATCTTCTTCCGGTACTTCATGCTGATCCCGCAGATGATCGTGCTCTTCTTCGTCACGATCGCCGCGAGCATCGTCTGGTTCATCGCGTTCTTCGCCGTCATCGTCCTGGGCCGCTGGCCCGAGGGGCTCCGCGAGTTCGTGCTCGGCTACCTGCGCTGGAACCAGCGCTTCAACGCCTACGCCTACCTGCTGACCGACGACTACCCGCCGTTCAGCCTGCGCTGAGTCGACGGTGGGACAGCGTCTGGTGGCGGTCGAGCAATCCCGGCTGGCGCCCACTGCGGCAGAGATCGCCCTCGGCGTGGTGGGCGTCGTCGCCGTCCTCGGCCTGGTCGTGCTGTGCGGCCTGCTGGTGGTCAGGGCCCGCCGGCGGCGGAAGCGGTGACGCCTCGCGGTCAGGCCGTGCCGGGACGCGCCATCAGCACGCGGGCCGAGCCGGTCACGTGCCAGTCGCCGGCCGCGGCGGGCACGGCGTAGGTCTGGCCCCTGGCGATCGCCAGGTCTCCCCCGCCGCAGCGGAGCGTCCCCGATCCGTCGAGCACCACGAGGGCGGCGAAGCCGGCCGGGACGACCGCACCGTCGACGGCGAGGTCGAGGCGGAAGAACGGGTCGGCCTCCGTCGGCAGCAGAGACGTGAGCGGGTCCGCGGCGGCGTCGAGGTCGCGGTGCACCGACAGCTCGGCCAGCCGCTCGGTCGACGTCGCGGCGTGCTCGAGGGCCTGCATGGCCAGGTCGAAGCCGAGCCCCAGGTGCGACTCGTCGCGGGTGGACGTCGTGATCGACCACTCCAGCAGGATCGAGAAGTCGGTCGGCTCCTGCGCCTCGGCCACGAACACGCCCTCGCCGATGGCGTGCGGCATGCCGGCCGGCACCAGGATCCCGTCGCCGCGGCGCACCTCGATGCGGTGCATGTGCCGCAGCATCCACGCGCCGTCCTGCTCGTCGCGGGCGCGGACCACGTCGCGCGGGTCCACGTCGTCGACCCAGCCCAGGTGGACGGCGGCGCCGGGCTCGGCGTCGAGCACCAGCCACGCCTCGGTCTTGCCGTACGGGCAGTCGAGGTGGCGGGCGGCGAAGGACCGGTCCGGGTGGACGTGCACGGGCAGCCGCTGTCCGGCGTCGAGCAGCTTGAGCAGCAGGCCGACGTCACCGGGCCACGCGCCGACTCCTCCCGTCCACGTCTGCGGGTCGGCGACCACGAGGTCGCGCAGCAGCGTGCCGTCCTGCGTGGACGACAGGCCGAGGCGCGCGTCGCCCTCACGGGAGACCGTGGCGGCGATCCACTCCTCCGGCTGGTGGTCCGACGTCGTCGCGATGCCGCGCAGCGCCGCGATCCGACCACCACCTCGGTAGAAGTGGTCGATCAGGTTGGGGCGCAGCGCCACCGGCAGCGGGCTCACCCGATCAGCTGAGCTGCCGCAGCCGGACGGTCTCGGGGAGCGCGGCGAGCTCGCCGAGCACGTCGGCCGTGACGGCCTCGGCCACGTCGGTCACGACGTAGCCCAGCTGGCCGCGGGTCGACAGCGACTGAGCCTCGATGTTGACGCCCCGCTCGCCGAGCAGGCCGTTGATGGTGGCCAGCACGCCGGGAGCGTTCTGGTGCACCAGGGCGATGCGCTGTCGGCTGTTGTCGGCCGGCAGGTTCATCTCCGGGAAGTTCACGCTCAGCGACGTGCTGCCGAACGCCGCGTACGAGCGCAGCTTCGAGGCGACGAAGCGGCCGATGTCCTGCTGCGCCTCCTCGGTGGAGCCACCCACGTGCGGGGTGAGGATGACGTTCGGGATGCCGCGCAGCTCGGACTCGAACGGGTCGCCCTGGCGCTTGGGCTCGACCGGGAAGACGTCGAGCGCGGCGCCGGCGATGTGACCGGACTCCAGGTGCCCGCGCAGGGCACTGGTGTCGACGGCGATGCCGCGGCTGAGGTTCAGGAACAGGGCACGCGGCTTCATGAGGCGCATCTGCTCGTCGCCGAACAGGCCCGCGTTGCCGGGGCGACCGTCGACGTGCAGCGTCACGACGTCGGCCTGCTCGAGCAGCTCCTCCAGCGTGGAGCAGCGCTGGGCGTTGCCCAGGGCGAGCTTGTCGTCGATGTCGTAGAAGACGACCTTGAAGCCGAGCGCCTCGGCCACGACCGACAGCTGGCTGCCGATGTTGCCGTAGCCGACGATGCCGAGCGTGCGGCCGCGCACCTCGTGGCTGCCGGCGGCGGACTTGTTCCACACTCCGCGGTGCATGTCGGTGGACTTCTCGTGCAGGCGACGGGCGAGGGAGATGATCTCGGCGATCGCGAGCTCGACGACCGAACGCGTGTTGGAGTAGGGCGCGTTGAAGACCGCCACGCCCTTGGCGCTCGTGGCCTCGAGGTCGATCTGGTTGGTGCCGATGCAGAAGGCGCCGATGGCGATGAGGTCCTCGGCGGCCTCCAGCACCTTCGGCGTGATGTAGGTGGTGGAACGGATGCCGAGCAGGTGGACGCCCTGGATCGCCTCGATCAGCTCGTCCTCGCCGAGCGCACCGGCGTTGGTCTGCACGTCGTATCCCTTGCCGCGCAGGAAGTCGCGTCCGTCGGCGTGGATGTTCTCGAGCAGCAGGACCTTGACGTCGGCGTCGTCGATCGTCGTGGCCGGGTGGGCGGCGTGGGGGTTCACGGTCATCATCATGGGGGACGTCCTCGGGTCAGCGGTGTCGGGGCTGACGCGGGGCCCAGGCGAACGGTCCCTTGTCTGGTGCAGTCGTGCGGAGGTCGGGCTCCCTGGTGGATGTCCACCTCAACGCCAGTCGCGCCGACCACCCCAGTCTACGGGGTGCGGTACGCGCCCACGAACTTCTCCAGCGTCTCGGGCGGGATCGGCTGGTCGAGGTTGGCCAGACGCACCTGGCCCTGCGCGATCAGCTTGCCGTCGACCCCGGTCGAGTCGAGGTGCCAGAGCTGCTGCGTGCGCCCTCGGTGGATGGGGGTGGCGGTGACCGTGATGGTGTCGCCGACCTTGGCCTGACGGATGAAGTCGGTGGAGTTGTTGGTGCCGACCACGACGCCCCTCTCGCCCAGCCACATCTGCCCGGCCACGCTCGCGGTCGACTCGTGGACCGCGCAGTAGATGCCGCCGTGCGGGATGCCGAAGGGCTGGAGGTGGTGCTCGGTGATCGTGAACCGCACGACCACCTTGTCGGGAGTCAGCTCGACGTGCTCCACGCCGAGCACGCCGTCGAGGCCGGGAACGTCGCTCATGGGGCGAGCGTAGGACCTCCGGCGGACCGATCGACGAGCGGGCGACTTGAAACCCATACCCCCTAGGGGTATAAAGGAGTCATGACTCGACGACTGATCCCCCTCCTCGCCGCCGCCGTGCTCGCCCTCGCGGGATGCGGCTCGCAGAGCGACACCGACGCCGGGCACAACGATGCGGACGTCACGTTCGCCCAGCAGATGATCCCGCACCACCAGCAGGCCGTGGAGATGGCCGAGATGGCGCTCGACCCCGCCCGTGAGGCGTCCGAGCCGGTGCGCGACCTCGCCGGCCGCATCGGCGACGCCCAGCAGCCGGAGATCGAGACCATGCAGGGCTGGCTCGAGGACTGGGACGCGAAGGCCGAGGACCACAGCGACCACGACATGGACGGCATGACCGGCATGATGAGCGACGACCAGATGAGTGCGCTCGCCGCGGCCACCGGCACCGACTTCGACCGGATGTGGCTGCAGATGATGATCGAGCACCACGAGGGCGCCGTGGAGATGGCCGAGACCGAGGTCGCCGACGGTCAGGACTCCCAGGCCAAGGCCCTCGCGCGGGCGATCATCGACGCCCAGCGCGCCGAGATCACCGAGATGACGAGGCTGCTGGCATGACCGAGATCCACGATCCCACCGCCGAGGCCGGCGTCGTCCCCGGCTACTCCGACGACAAGAAGGCGGTGCTGGCCCGGCTGCGTCGTGTGGAGGGCCAGGTGCGCGGACTCACCCGCATGGTCGAGGACGACACCTACTGCATCGACGTGCTCACCCAGGTGAGCGCCACCACCAAGGCCCTCGAGGCCGTCGCACTGAAGCTGCTCGACGAGCACCTCGCGCACTGCGTCGTCGACGCCGCCCGCAAGGGCGGACCCGAGGCCGACGCCAAGGTCGCCGAGGCCTCGGCCGCGATCGCCCGGCTCGTCCGGTCCTGATCAGCAGCCCACCGAACTCCCGCCCGAAGGAGGGCACACCATGAGCACCACCACCTACGCCGTCACCGGCATGACCTGCGAGCACTGCGTCGCCGCGGTCACCCAGGAGCTCTCGTCCGTCGAGGGCGTCACCGACGTCGCCGTCGCGCTCGTGCCTCACGGCACGTCCCACGTCACCGTCACCAGCCCTGCCGAGCCGCCGCTCGACGCCGTCGAGTCGGCCGTGGCGGAGGCCGGGTACACCATGGAAGGGCCGATCTCATGAGCACCCAGGAGACCGAGACCGTCCGCCTCGACGTGCACGGCATGAGCTGCACGGCGTGCGCGATGCGCGTCGAGAAGCGTCTCAACCAGCTCGACGGCGTGGAGGCGAGCGTCAACTACGCCACCGAGAAGGCCACCGTGCACGTGCCCGAGGGCACCGACCACCAGGTGCTGCTCGACGCCGTCGCGGCCACCGGCTACGAGGCCACGCTGCCCGACGCCCACCGCGGACACGGCGGCCACGCCGGGCACGAAGGTCTCCACGGCGCCGCCTCGATGCGGCGGCGAGCCGTCGTTTCGGCGGTCCTGAGCCTGCCCGTCCTCGTGCTGTCGATGGTCCCGGCCACGCAGTTCACCGGGTGGCAGTGGGTGGCCCTGGCCCTCGCCACACCCGTCGTCACGTGGGGTGCCTGGCCCTTCCACCGCGCCACCGCGACGAACGCCAGGCACGGCGCCGCGACCATGGACACCCTCGTGTCCGTCGGCGTCGGCGCGGCCTACCTGTGGTCGCTGTGGGCGCTGTTCTTCGGCGGTGCCGGGATGCTCGGCATGCGGATGGAGTGGTCGTTGACCGGTGGCGGGTCCCACGAGATCTACCTCGAGGTCGCCGGCGTGGTCACCACCTTCGTGCTCGGCGGGCACTACCTCGAGGCCAACGCCAAGAAGCAGTCCAGCGCTGCGCTGCGTGCCCTCATGGACCTCGGTGCGAAGACCGTCACCCTCCTGCGGGACGGTCGCGAGGAGCAGGTCCCCGTCGACGACGTCGCGGTCGGCGACGTGTTCGTGGTGCGGCCCGGCGAGACGATCGCCACCGACGGGGAGGTCGTCGACGGCGCGTCCGCGGTCGACGAGTCGATGCTCACGGGCGAGTCCGTGCCCGTGGAGGTCGGCGAGGGCGACGCCGTCACCGGCGCGACCGTGAACGTCGGGGGCCGGCTCGTCGTGCGCGCCACCGCCGTCGGCTCCGACACCCGCCTGGCGCAGATGGCCCGGCTCGTCGAGGAGGCGCAGGAGGGCAAGGCCGAGGTGCAGCGCCTCGCCGACCGCGTGTCCGCCTGGTTCGTCCCCGGTGTCATCGGCCTCGCCGTGCTGACGTTCGCCGGGTGGCTCGTGCTCGGTGGGACGCTCACGCAGGCGTTCGTCGCGTCGGTGGCCGTGCTCATCATCGCCTGCCCCTGCGCCCTCGGGCTGGCCACGCCCACCGCCCTCATGGTGGGCACCGGTCGCGGCGCGCAGCTCGGCATCCTCATCAAGGGCCCACAGGTGCTCGAGTCGACCCGACGTGTCGACACCGTGGTGCTCGACAAGACCGGCACCGTCACGACGGGCGAGATGCGGGTCGTCGACGTCGCCCCGGCACCCGGCGTCGAGATCGGACGCCTCCGGGCGCTCGCCGCCGGCGTCGAGCACGCGTCGGAGCACCCGGTGGCGCGCGCCGTCGCCGCGCTCGTCGACCAGCCACTTCCGGTCACCGACTTCGCCAACCACCCCGGCATGGGCGTGAGCGGTGTCGTGGACGGCGTGATGGTCCGGGCCGGTCGTCCGGGCTGGCTCGGCCACGACGTCGCGCCGTCGGCGCACGTGGGCACCACCATCGCGGTGGAGGCGGACGGTGCGCTGATCGGCACCGTGACGGTGGCCGACACGGTCAAGCCGACGTCGCGCCAGGCCGTGGCCGACCTGCGCGACCTGGGTCTGGAGCCCGTGCTCCTCACCGGTGACGCCCGGGTGGTCGCTGCCGCGGTGGCGCAGGAGGTGGGCATCGAGCAGGTCGAGGCCGAGGTGACGCCCGACGACAAGCTGCGCACCGTGCAGCGGCTGCAGGCCGAGGGCCGCGTGGTGGCCATGATCGGCGACGGCGTGAACGACGCCGCCGCGCTCGCCGCCGCCGACCTCGGCATCGCTATGGGCACCGGCACCGACGTGGCCATCGCGGCGTCCGACCTGACGCTCGTCTCCGGCGACCTCGGTTCCGCGGTCGACGCGGTCCGGCTGGCCCGCGCGACCCTGCGCACGATCAAGACGAACCTGTTCTGGGCGTTCGCCTACAACGTGGCCGCGATCCCGCTCGCCGTCTCCGGCCTGCTCAACCCGATGATCGCCGGTCTGGCGATGGCCGCGAGCAGCGTCCTGGTCGTGACCAACAGCCTGCGCCTGCGTCGGTTCCGCGGCCAGGACAGGTGAGCCTGGGCTCCGTGAGGGGAGGCTGATCTTCGTTGCGCACGATGGAATTTCCCGCGAGGGTGGTGGTTGTAGAAGGAAGAACCTGACTGAGAAGGACGTGCACCACATGACCTCGACCACCCACACCGACGCCCCCTCGGCCCTCGCGACCACGTCGGAGATCGCGGCCGGCGTCGCCCAGTTCCTCACCCCCGTCGTCCACGACCTCGAGGCCCTCGTCGTCGATGGCAAGCAGGCCCACTGGCACGTGCGCGGCGGCAGCTTCGCCGGCGTCCACGCACTGCTCGACGACCTCGTCGCCCACGCGCAGGACTTCGCCGACACGGCCGCCGAGCGCATCGTCGCCCTCGGCCTCCCGCTCGACTCGCGTCTGGCCACCGTGGCCGCCAAGTCGACGCTGCCGGCGCTGTCCGACGGCTTCCAGCCCTGGCAGACCACCGTCGCGCAGACCGTCGCGCAGATCGACGCGGCCCTCGTGACCGTGCGCGCCGCCGTGGCCGGCCTCGACGACATCGACCTGTCGAGCCAGGACGTCGCCATCGAGATCGAGCGCGGCCTCACCAAGGACCGCTGGCTGCTCCAGGCGCACATCGCCGCCTGAGCCTCGCCCGCTCGTCGAGCCCGATCCGCTGCTGCGGGTCGGGCTCGCTGCGTCTTCGGGGCGAGCGGCAGCTGCTTCCCTGCCTCAGCACAGCCGGCTGCGGACTGCTGCGGGTCGGAGCTGCGTCGCCCCGGCCGGTGCTGGAGTCGGTCTCCGAGAGGGCCTCGACGGAGCAGGAGCGCACGGCCTGCTCGAGCCTGCCGTCCGTGCCTGTCATCGGTGGATCCTCAACCTCAGGAGCACTCCTGCAGTTGAGGATCCACCGATGGGTGAGTCAGGGCCCCCCATCGGTGGATCTGCAACCTCACGCGCCGTCCTGCGGTTGAGGATCCACCGATGGGGGGAGGGGCCGGCGCGAGCGGTGCAGATTCCACCGATCGCCGGCCCGAGCGGTGCGAATTCCACCGTCCCAGTGCTGACACGGTGGAATCCGCACCGCTCCTCCCGCCCGCACCCGGCATTCGGTGGAGAAGTCACCGCTCGGGGGTAGCGAAGACAGTGGCCCGGGAGCTCTGCCGGGTCGCTGGGAGTCGCCCGGTCGAGGCCCTTTCGGAGACCGTCCCAGCACCAGCCGAGGCAGCGCAGCCCCGACCCCAGGCCCAGCGCCCGCCGCACCCCCGGCCCGGCCAGCACGAGCCCCGCGCCGCCGATCGGGAGTGACATAGGCCACCCTTGCCTCACACGAGGCAGGTAAGCCTATACTCACCTCATGAGGTCCCACCGCCGTCGCACCCCGCTGCAGCACGTGCTGCTGGCCGGATGCGCCGACGACCTGGTGGTCCTGCAGTCGGTGCTCGCGATGCTTCCGTCCGACGTCTACGGCCAGGTGGTCGTGGAGATCGAGCCCGACGTCGAGCTGCCGCGCCTGGACACGCCGCCGCGCGTCACCGTGCACCGCGTGTGGCCGGGGGCTGCGGACCGTGCCGTCGCCGCCTGGATCGCCGAGTGGATGCCCAGCGAGCCCGACGCCGCCCGCACCGTGGGCCTGTGGATCAGCGCCGGCTCGAGCGCCTGCGCCGTCCCGCTCGAGCTCGACGTCGTCGCCCAGACCATCTGAGACCGGGCAGTCCGTCTCACCGGTCGAGGTGGATGGCCATCCACACGTCGTCCACGGCTGCTCCCGCGATGACGAACTCGCCGACCAGCACGCCCTCGACGGCGAACCCGCACCGCTCGTAGAGACGACGCGCGGTCGGGTTAGTGCCCAGGACGCGCAGCGTCACCTTCGCCGCACCCTCGGCGCGGGCCCGCTCGACGGCGGCGCGCACGAGGGCCTCGCCGACGCCGCGACCCTGCGCGGCCGGCAGCACGCCCAGGCCGTCGATGATCCGCACGTGGGCGTGGCTCGCCAGCCCTCCGGCCGCGTGCAGGGCGACGTAGCCGACCACGTCACCGTCGAGCTCGGCCACCAGGAAGTGCTCGGGTCCGCCGTGCTGCTCACGGAAGAACACCGGGTCGCGCTCCCGGTCCGGCGCGCTGCCGGGCGACCACCTCGGGCTCCACGTGACGTGGTCGATCTCGAGCAGGTCGGCGTCGTCGCGCGCGGTTGCCGACCGGATGACGGCGCTCACCCGACGGAGGTGCCGAAGGCGAGGACGAACACGACCCAGCCCGCCCAGAGAGTCACGCAGCCGGCGGCGATGGCCCGTCCCGCCGGGTGGGCACGGTGGCAGCGCCAGATCGCCAGGCCGATGAGAACCGGACCGAGGATCGCGTTGCCGAGCAGGAAGGCAAACAGCACGGTGCCGACGAGGTACACGTCGTGCACGTCGGCCTGGATGGTGGTCCGCCCGGCGTCCGGCAGCGTGCTCATGGCGACATCGTCCCACCACGAGGGCTCCCTCGTGGTCCTTCGATCCACCTATGCTGACGCGATGACCCACCCGTGGCGTCCTGAGCGCGAGATCACCGTCGCCGAGGCCACCGCTGCCGTGCGCGAGCTGGGTCTGGCCGGTGACGACGTCCGCCAGGTCGCTGCGGGGTGGGACAACTCGATCGTCGCCGTCGACCACACGTGGCTGTTCCGCTTCCCGCGACGCTCGATCGCGCTGCCCGGGGTGGAGCGGGAGGCGCTCCACCTTCCGCGTCTGGCACCTCTGCTGCCGCTGCCCATCCCGATCCCCCGCCACCACGGCACCTACGGCGAGCCGCCCTGGCCGTTCTGGGGCGCCGAGGTGCTGCCCGGGACCGAGCTCGCCGTCACCCCGCACGCCGACGTCGAGTCCGTCGCCGGCGCACTCGGCCGCTTCGTGCGGGCCCTGCACGACGTGCCGCTCGACCCCACGCTCCCGGTCGACCCCATGGGGCGGGCCGACGCCGTCGACCGCGCCGCGCGCACCCGGGTCATGCTCACGGACCTGCGGTCCGCCGGGGTCTGGCGCGACGACACCGCGCTCGACGCCCTGCTCGAGCGCGCGGACGACGCACCTCCGGCGCCGGACCAGGTGGTCACCAGCCACGGCGACCTCTACGCCCGACACGTGCTCGTCGACGACGCCGGCCAGGCGTGCGGCGTGATCGACTGGGGCGACCTGTGCGTGGCGCACCCCGGCGTCGACCTCGCCTTCGTGTTCAGCGCCCTCGCGCCCGAGCACCGCGCGGCGTTCTGGGCCGAGTACGGCAGCGTCGACGACGACACCGTCCTGCGGGCGCGCACGATGGCCGCGTTCTCCGCCGCCGCGGTCGCGTCCTACGCACGCGACACCCGGCTCGACGCGCTGCTGACGTCGGCGCTCGAGCGGCTCGCGACGGTCGCCGTCGACTGACGCCGGGAACAGGCGACGCTCGCCACCCGTTGAGCAGGGCATGACCACCATCGCCGTCACCGGGGCCACCGGCACCCTCGGTGGGCTCACCGCCCGCCACCTCGCCGACGCGGCGTCGACCGGCGGTGCCGACGTGCGGCTCCTCGTGCGCGACCCGAGCCGCGCCCCCCGCCTCGGGTTCGGCCTGTGGGAGTGCAGCTACTCCGATGGCCCCAACCTGCGCGAGGCGCTCGCCGGGGTGGACACGCTCTTCTTCGTGTCGGCCCACGAGAGCGACGCGCGGGTCGACGAGCACCGGTCCGTGATCGAGGCCGCGGAGGACGCGCACGTCGGGCACGTGGTCTACACGTCGTTCGTCGGGGCGGCCGCCGACAGCACCTTCACGCTGGGCCGCGACCACGGCGCCACCGAGGACCTGCTGCGCGAGTCCGACCTCGACTGGACGTTCCTGCGCGACAACTTCTACGCGGAGGTGTTCACCCACTTCGCCGACGCCGACGGCGTGATCCGAGGGCCCGCCGGCGCAGGCCGGGTGGCCGCGGTGTCCCAGCGCGACGTCGCCGCCGTGGCCGCGCACGTGCTGCAGGACCCGGCGACCCACGCGGGCCGTGCCTACGACCTGACCGGTCCCGACGCCCTTACGCTCGTCGAGGTGGCCGCCGCGCTCACCCAGGTGACCGGACGTCCGCACCGCTTCGAGGACGAGACCCTCGACGAGGCCCGCGCCAGCCGCGCCCACTACGGCGCGCCCGACTGGCAGCTCGACGCGTGGATCAGCACCTACACGGCGATCCGCGACGGTGAGCTCGCTGCCGTGAGCGGCGACGTCGAGCGTCTGCTGGGTCGCCCGGCGACGTCCTTCGCCGACGCGGTCGCTGCCGCAGCGCACTAGCGGTGGCCTGAGGGACGGGAGCTAGAGGAGCGCGAGCAGCTCCCGCTCCTCGGCGGGTGTGAGGCCGGCCCTCCGCGGCCGGTCGATGCCGCGGGTCCGCTCGTCGGCGAGGGTGTCGACGGCGGTCTCCTCGAGGGAACGACGACGCAGACCGGCGTGCCCGGCGCGGGTCGTGTCCATGCGGACCATGCCGCCGTCCTCCTCCGGGAGCCACAGCGGCAGGGACCGCTCACCCGACCACGGCTGCACGCCGAGCTCCTCGAGACGCGCCGGGGGCACCGGCACGAGCCTGCCCCGGTGGCCCACCGCAGCGGCGATCCGCACGAGCGCGTCGCCCAGCGGCAGCGACTCCCCGGCCAGGTTGAGCACGCCCGTGATTGATCGCTCCGTGGCGTCGACGGCGAAGGCGGCGGCGTCGCGCACGTCGACCACCTGGCACCGACCGTCGGGCGGGTCGGGCACGAGCACGTCGTCCTCACCGGCCGAGCCGAGGCGTGCGGGCCAGTAGCCGAAGCGGTCCGACGGGTCGCCCGGTCCGGCGATCAGCCCGGCACGCAGCACCAGCGCTCCGGGGTGGGCGCGCACCGCCTGCTCGCACGCGACCTTGCCCTCCCCGTACTGGTCGGGGTCGACCGTGTCGCCGACCGCGGGTGGGCGGAGCGGGTCGTCCTCGTGCATCGGGAGGGCGGGGTCGGCGTAGACGTTGGCGGTCGAGACGAAGGTCCACCGCCGCGCGTCGGCACCGAGCGCGGCGAGCGCCGACCGCACGTGGCCCGGCTGACGGGCGACGTCGACCACCGCGTCCCACGGGCCCGCGACGTCGACGTACGCGTCGGGGTCGTCGCGGTCGGCCCGCACCCACCGCGCACCCTCGACCGCCCCGCCGCTCTCGCCGCGCGCCAGGCAGGTCACCTCGTGGCCCTGCGCGAGCGCCTCGCGGGCGATCTCGCGGCCGAGCCACGCCGTGCCGCCGAGGACCAGCCACCGTTCCATGCCCCAGCCGACCACGCCGGGACCGCCCGGCGCCAGACGTGTTCACCCAGGGCTTACGCCCTAGGCTCGACCCATGAGCTCCCTCGACGTCCTCTCCGTGACCGGAACCGCAGCGATCCGCGAGAAGATCGCCCTGCCGGGCGGTGGAGTCCTCTCGGTCAAGCTCGTCTCGCCCGACGGCGAGGTGCTGGCCGCCGTCGCCGTGAACGCCACCGACGGACCGACCCCGTTCGCGCTGTCCGCCGACCCCGCGCTCGTGCCCGACCCCGACGCCGTGCGGCTGTGGGCCATGCTGCGCACCGAGGTCGGCGTGTGGGGCACGCCCGAGCTGGTCTCCGTCCGCGAGGAGCTGATGTTGTCGCGGGTCGACGCCTGATGCCGCGGGGCGCACAGGTCACCCACCTGACGAAGGAGGAGATCGCCGCGGCCGATGCACCCGTGCTCGGCCGCATCGCGTCACTCCTGCGCCCCTACCGTGGTCAGCTCGTGCTCGTGTGCGTGGCGGTGGTCGCCGCCGCCGCACTCACGTCGGTGATCCCGTTCCTCACCCGGGCGGTCTTCGACGACGCCCTGTTCCCGACCGACGGCAGCGCGGCCGACCTCGGCCTGCTCGGAAAGCTCGTCGCGTTCATGTGCCTCATCCCGGTCGTGACCGCGCTCATCTCGGTGGGCCAGAACTGGCTGACCGCCACCATCGGGAACTCGGCCATGGCCGACCTGCGCAGCCAGCTGTTCGCGCACCTGCAGACCATGGAGCTGGCGTTCTTCACCGCCACCAAGACCGGTGCGATCCAGTCGCGGCTGGCCAACGACGTCGCGGGCGTGCGCACGGTGCTCACCGACACCGCCACGACGATCCTGCAGAACACCGTCACCGTGATCGCGGCCGTCGTGTCGATGGTGCTGCTCTCGTGGCAGCTGACCGTCCTGACGCTGATCCTCATGCCGGCGTTCATCGCCATCCAGCTGCGCGTCGGCCGACGTCGCCAGAAGCTGGCGCGACGCACGCAGGAGTCGCTGTCGGAGATGACCGCGATCACCGAGGAGTCGCTGAGCGTCTCGGGCATCCTGCTGTCCAAGGTGTTCGGGCGCGGCGAGTCCGAGACCGAGCGGTACCGCGAGGCGAACCGGGTGCAGGCGCGCCTCCAGGTGGCGCAGGCGATGACCGGCCGCACGTTCTTCGCGACGGTCCAGACGTTCTTCGCCATCACGCCCGCCCTCATCTACCTGCTCGCCGGGCTGATGATCACCGGCGGGCTGCCCGGCGGGTCGGAGGCGCTGACGGCCGGCACGCTCGTCGCGTTCACCACGCTGCAGGCCCGGCTGCAGATGCCGCTGCTGCAGCTCATGCGCGTCACGCTCGACGTGCAGACCTCGCTCGCGCTGTTCCGTCGCATCTTCGAGTACCTCGACCTCGAGCCCGCCGTGAAGGAGAAGCCCGGCGCCGTGGCGCTGCCCGCGGTGCGCGGCGAGGTCGAGCTCCGTGACGTCTGGTTCCGCTACCCGGAGCCGAGGTCCCTCACCGGTGGCCGCGGAGGTGACCGGTTCGGTGAGTCGACGGTGCGGATCTCCCGTCCCGACGGGTCGACGGCGCCGTCCGTCGACGACACGTGGGCGCTGCGCGACGTCTCGCTGCGGATCCGACCCGGTCAGCTCGCGGCCATCGTCGGGCCGTCGGGTTCGGGCAAGACCACCGCCACCTACCTGGTGCCGCGGTTCTACGACGTCACCCGCGGCGCCGTGCTGATCGACGGCCACGACGTGCGCGACCTGACCCTGGACTCGGTGACCGGCTCCGTCGGCATGGTCACGCAGGAGCCGTACCTGTTCCACGGCACGATCCGAGACAACCTCGCCTACGCCCGCCCCGACGCCACCGCCGCCGAGATCGAGCAGGCGGCCCGCGACGCGAACATCCACGACCGCATCCTCAGCTTCGCCGAGGGCTACGAGACGATCACCGGCGAGCGCGGCTACCGGCTGTCGGGCGGTGAGAAGCAGCGGCTCGCGATCGCCCGCGTGCTGCTCGCCGACCCCCGCATCCTCATCCTCGACGAGGCCACGTCGGCGCTCGACACCGAGACCGAGCGGCTCGTGCAGCAGGCCCTCGAGCGGGCCCGCGCCAACCGCACCACCATCGCCATCGCGCACCGGCTCTCCACCATCCACGACGCCGACGTCATCTTCGGCATCGAGGACGGTGTCCTCGTCGAGCAGGGCACCCACGACGAGCTGCTGAGCGCCGGCGGGCTGTACGCCCGGCTCTACGTCGAGCAGTTCCAGTCCGGCCGGGGGCCCCAGCGTCCCGACGACCGCCGGGCCGACGTCAGCGTGTGACCGACGCCCCCACCGACAAGAGCTAGTTCCTCACCGTCAGAGACGACCGTCCTCGAGGGCGGCTCGTGCCTTCCGCTCCACCCGCTCGATCGCTGACCCGGCACGCTCGAGGGCCTGGTCGGACATCGCCTCGGGTGAGCTCAGCTCGACCTGCGAGACGACGTCGTCGGCGCACGACTCGATGCGTACCAGGGCGACCTCGTCGTCGAGCCGGCGCTGCTCGACGTACCGACCGTCCTCGGCACGGATGGCTCCCGCCCTCGAGACCTTCCAGACGTCGCAGGCGGCCTCGGCATCCGGCACCTCTCCCTCCTCGATGCCCACCAGCTGGCGGGCGGCGTCGATGTCCTCCATCTGCTCCGGGTCGGCACCGGAGAGCGCGAGCACCTCGGGGATCCGTTCGAGCCACTCCCTCGCGGAGACCGCCATCACCGATGCGATCGTCTCCGCCTGCAGGCGCGTCGCGTCGGCGTACGAGCATGCCGAGGTTCCCCACACGCTGTTCTGGGTCCCCGCGTTGTAGTCGAGCGGCTCGCCGCCGAGCGCCGACCACGCGTCGGTCGACAACAGGTTGCACGGATCGAGGGCCGAGGGGGTCGACGGCGGCGTCGAGGACGGCCCGTCCGACTCGGCCGATGGGGACGGACCACAGCCGGCGACGAGGCCGGCGATGCACGCCGCCGTGACAATCCAGCCCATGACCTTCGTCATCGTTCCCCCGAGACCTCGTCGCACCGTCGGTGAATCCTACGATGGCGACGACGTGGCTCAGAGGCCGCCGAGACCCACGTACTTCGTCTCGAGGTACTCCTCGATGCCCTCGGCGCCGCCCTCGCGGCCGAAGCCGGAGGCCTTCACGCCGCCGAACGGGGCGGCGGGGTTGGAGACGATGCCCTGGTTGATGCCGACCATGCCCGTCTCGAGTCCCTCGTACACGCGGACCGCGCGGGCGTAGTCGGTGGTGAAGGCGTAGGCGACGAGCCCGTACTCGGTGTCGTTCGCGAGGCGCAGCGCCTCGTCCTCGTCGGTGAAGGTGAAGATCGGGGCGACCGGGCCGAAGATCTCCTCGGTGGTGACCTTCGCCGTGAGCGGGACGTCGGTGAGGACCGTCGGCGGGTAGAACCACCCCTGACCGTCGGGCACCTGGCCTCCGGTGAGCACGGTGGCGCCCTTCTCGACGGCGTCGTCGACGAGCTCGGCCACCTTGTCGCGCTGCTTCTCCTCGACGAGGGGGCCGACCTTGACGTCGTCCTCGAGGCCGTCGCCGACCTTGAGCGCGGCCATCTTGTCCGCGAGCTTGGTGGAGAACTCCTCGGCGACGTCGGCGTGGACGATGAACCGGTTGGCGGCGGTGCACGCCTCGCCGATGTTGCGCATCTTGGCGAGCATCGCGCCCTCGACGGCCGCGTCGACGTCGGCGTCGCCGAACACCAGGAACGGAGCGTTGCCGCCGAGCTCCATCGAGACGCGGAGCAGACCCTCGGCGCTCTGCTCGACGAGGGAGCGACCGACCTCGGTGGAGCCGGTGAAGGTGAGCTTGCGCAGACGCGGGTCGCGGATGATCGGCTCCATCACCTCGCCCGTGCTCTTCGTGGTGACGACGTTGAGCACGCCCTCGGGCACGCCCGCCTCCTGGAGCACCTTGGCGAGCCACAGCATGGTGAGCGGCGTGAGGCCCGCGGGCTTGACCACCATCGTGCAGCCGGCGGCGATGGCCGGAGCGATCTTGCGGGTGCCCATCGCGAGCGGGAAGTTCCAGGGCGTGATCATCAGGCACGGGCCCACCGGCTGCTTCAGCGTGAGCAGACGCGTGGCGCCGTTGGGGGCCACCGAGTAGCGGCCGGAGATGCGCACCGCCTCCTCGGAGAACCAGCGCAGGAACTCAGCGCCGTACGTGATCTCGGCCTTGCTCTCGCTGAGCGGCTTGCCCATCTCGAGGGTCATGATCGTGGCCAGCTCGTCGGCGCGAGCCGTGACCGTCTCGAAGGCGGAGCGCAGGATCTCGCCACGGTCGCGCGGCGGCACCTTCGCCCAGCCCGCCTGCGCGGCCACGGCGGCGTCGATCGCGGCCTTGCCGTCGTCGACCGTGGCGTCCGCGACCTGCACCAACGTGGAGGTGTCGGCGGGGTTCTCCACCGCGAACGTCGAGCCGCCGCTCGCGTCGCGCCAGGAACCGCCGATGAACAGCTGGGTGGGGACGTCGGGGAGGGCTGAGGAGGTCATGGGTCGAGGCTACGACGGTCCGGCGATCGGCACGCGGTGGCGGGATCACACAGAAAGGAAGAATCCTGGAATCGCAGTAGTTTTCGGGACCTTCGACCCTGTGATATCGCTCATGTGTTCGTTACCATGACCTCATGATCACGCAGCACGTCGCCGAGCAGCTCACCGCTGCGGCTGAGGTGCTGCGCACGTACCCCACGTCCACCGATGCGCTGCGTCTGCTGCAGGTGGTGCAGAACGCGGTCGATGCGGCGAAGGTCGACCTGGTCGCCGAGATGGCCGAGCACGGCGTCCACGAGGCCGAGGGCTGCTCGAGCGTGAAGAACTGGCTGCGCGACCAGCTGCACCTCGACGCCAAGGACGCCGCCCAGCTCACCAGGTCGGCCCGGACGCTGAAGGACATGCCCGAGCTCGCCGATCTCGCCACCGCCGGGGCGGTCTCGCTGGACCACGTCGACGCGTTCACCTACGCCGCCCGCCACATCGACTCGGCCGCTGTCGAGACCTGCATGGACGCCCTGCTCCACCTGGCCGAACGAGCCGAGCCCGCCCAGATCCGCAGAGCCGTGAAGAAGCTGCGCGACGCCACCCACCCCGACGACCTCGACGAGGCCTGGATCAAGGGCATGGCCAAGCACGACATCAAGATCTCACCGGTCGGCGAGGGTTTTCATATCACCGGGTTCCTGCCGTTCGACACCGGCACCAAGCTCAAGACCGTCCTGCAGTCGCTCTCCGCACCCACCTGCGCGGAGGACGACCGACCCGTCGCCGAGCGCCGCGTCACCGCACTCGACCAGATGCTCAGCAGCATCCTCGAGTCCGGGCTTCCGCAGGACAAGGGCGTCCGACCCCACGTCTCCATGACGCTCGACCTGGCTGACCTGGCCGACGACGTCGACACCACCACCGCTGACCTCGCCGGCTTCGGGACCATCGGACCGGCCCAGCTCCAGCAGATGCTCTGCGACTCCGCGCTCACCCCGATCCTGACCGCCGGCAAGCACTCCGTGCTGGATGTCGGCCGCACCGCACGCCTGGCCACCCCCGCCCAGCGCAAGGCCGTCGTCGCCCGGCAAGGGGGACGATGCGGCGGGCTCGGGTGCTGGGGACCCATCGTCCACATCCATCACGTCCAGTACTGGTCCCGCGGCGGCACCACCGACCTGAAGAACTTGATCGGGCTCTGTCCGCGCTGCCACGCGTTGGTCCACCAGGGCTACTTCACGATCGATCCCACCACCCACGAGATCGGCCGCACCCTGCGCACCCACCGCACCGGCAGGCACATCCGCATCGCCCGAGCCGGCTGAGATCGGCTACTGCACGCGGCGCACGTGAACCGACGTGCCGAAGAGATCGGGGTGAAGCACCGAAGCCATCGCCTCGACCCCGTCGACCAGCCGAGGACCCGGTCGCACCACCACGGCGTTCCCGTCGATCGCCCAGACCTGGGCGTCGGGCAGCTCCCGCACCACCAGCGCGGCCTGCTCGGCCGCGCCGTCGAGCCCGTAGCCGCACGGCGCCACGAGGACGACGTCGGGCCGCTCCGCACGCAGGCCGTCCCACGCCGACGGGCCGGACGGGGTCCCCGGGTGCATGCCCACCGGCTCGCCGCCGGCGGCCGCCACCTGGTCGGGGATCCAGTGGCCACCCGTGAACAGAGGGTCCACCCACTCGACCACGGCCACCCTGGGCCGGGGACGGCCCTGCGCCGCGGCGGCGACCGCGGCGAGTCGTTCACGCAGTCCGGCCACGACGTCGCGGCCACGACCGGGCACACCCGCCGCCTCGGCCACCCGCTCCACCGAGGCCAGCACGTCCTCGAGGGTGTGCGGGTCGAGCGTCAGCACGTCGGCACTGCAGCCCAGGTGCGCCAGCGCCTCGTCGACCCGATCGGTCGGCAGCGCGCACACGCGGCACAGGTCCTGGGTGAGCACCAGGTCGGGCTCGACGTCGGCCAGGGCTCCCTCGTCGAGGGTGTACAGGTCCACACCGGCGGCTCGACGTTCCCGGACGTACGCGTCGATCTCACCGGGCGTCCAGCCGCTCGTGTCGGCGCCGGTCACCACCACCCGGTGGTCCAGCCGCGCCCGGGCCGGCTCGTCGCACTCGAAGGTCACGGCCGCGAGCCGGTCGTCGAGGCCGAGGGCGTAGACGATCTCGGTGGCCGACGGCAGCAGAGAGGCGATCCGCGAGACGGCCACGACGTCGCCCAAGGTCAGCGCTCCCGGTGGAAGCGCGGCAGCTGACGGACCCGCACCACGACGAAGACCGCGATGACGAGCAGCACGCCGAGGATGACGACCTTCTGGAACGTGTCGGCGTACGGCTCGACCTGCTCCCAGTTCTCGCCCAGCCGGTAGCCGGCGATGACGAAGATGCTGTTCCAGATCAGGCTGCCGGCCGTCGTGAGCAGGAGGAACAGCCCGAACGGCATCTTCTCCACACCCGCGGGCAACGAGATCAGGCTGCGGAAGATCGGGACCATGCGACCGAAGAAGATCGCCTTCGTCCCGTGCTTCGCGAACCAGGCCTCGGTGCGCTCGAGGTCGCTGACCTTGAGCAGCGGGACCTTCTCGAACACCCACACGGTGCGGTCGCGTCCGTAGCCGCGACCCAACCAGTAGAGGATCGCGGCACCGATGACCGACCCCGCGGTCGTCGCGAACAACGCGCCGGCCAGCGAGAACGTCCCCTGCGCGGCGGCGAAGCCGGCCAGGGGCAGGATGATCTCGCTCGGGATCGGCGGGAACAGGTTGTCGGCCCCCACGGCGATGGCCGCACCCACCAGCCCGAGCCGGTCCATCAGGTCGACGGTCCAGCCGGCGAGGCCGCTGTCGGGACCCGTGGAGGTGGCGGACTGCACGAGTGCGGTCGACAGGGCGCTGATCACGGTGCCGAGGGTACCTGCGTCGGCCCACCCGCCCCGGTCACCTTCCTGCGCCGACGGCGTCGTTACGGTCGGAGCATGCGATCTGTGGGCGCGACCCTGACGGCTGCCCTCGTCGTGGTGGCTCTCGTGGCCGGTGGCTGCACCGGTGGACGGTCCGCCGGCGCCGAGGACGGGCCGGTGGTCACGCGCTCGCCTGCGAAGGGCGTCGACGTCATCGACGTCGCGACCCCGGCCAGCGCAGCCCTGGGGGTGAGTCGCCGCCTGTTCGACAGGTCCGAGGTGGTGGTCCTCTCGTCACCGGACCCGGAGGTCCAGCAGCTCGCCGAACGGGCCGCGCGGCGTCTGGGCGTGCCGATGCTGCTGCCCGGACCCGCCGTGCCGGCCGAGATCGAGCGCCTGGGCGCACGCACCGTGCTCGGCATCGGCACGGCTCCCGACGTCGCCGGGCTCCAAGAGGTCGCGCCCACACCCGCTGCGGTCGACGCGGCCGTGGACGACCTCCCCCACGCGGACGTCGAGCCACGCGACGTCGTCGTGCTCACCCGCGCACCGGGTCCCAACCGCGCCGCCGTCACGACGGCGCGCACGGCCGGGGCCACCGTGCTGCGCGCACCCGACGCCGACCCGCGCTCCGCCCCCGACGTGGTGGCGGCCCTCCGCGACCGGCCGAAGGCGGGGGTGATCGGCCTCGGACGCCCGTTCCGCCACGGGCTCGGGTACCAGGTGATGGCCGTCCGCCGGAACCTGGAGCAGCCCGGCGGCGGGCTGCTCGCCTTCCCCGGTCGGCACGTCGTCGCGCTCTACGGCCACCCAGGGACCCCGTCGCTCGGCCTGCTCGGCGAGCAGGGGGTGGGTGCCACCGTGAAGCGTGCCGAACGGGTCGCCGACCGCTACCGCGCGCAGACGAAGGCGAAGATCGTGCCCGCGCTCGAGATCATCGCGACCGTCGCGTCGGCGTCGAAGGGCAAGGACGGCGACTACTCCGCCGAGGCCGACGTCGAGGACCTGCTTCCGCTCGTGCGCGCCGCCGAGAAGGCCGGGCAGTACGTGGTGATCGACCTGCAGCCGGGTCGGACCGACTTCCTGACCCAGGCGAAGCGCTACCGGTCGCTGCTGCTCCGGCCGCACGTGGGCCTGGCGCTCGACCCGGAGTGGCGGCTGAAGAAGGGCCAGAAGCACCTGCGCCAGATCGGGTCCGCGAAGGCGGCCGAGGTCAACCGCGTCTCCGCGTGGCTCTCGAGGCTGACCCGCGAGCAGCGGCTGCCGCAGAAGCTCTTCGTGCTGCACCAGTTCTCGACGTCGATGATCACGGACCGCGCGAAGGTCGTGACCACCCACCCGGAGCTCGCCACCGTCATCCACGTCGACGGTCAGGGCACCCCGGCCGCCAAGAAGGGCACCTGGGCGACCATCCGCCGCGGCGCACCCGACGGCGTGCACTGGGGCTGGAAGAACTTCCACGACGAGGACGAGCCGATGCTCACGGCCCGGCAGACCTGGAACGTACGACCACGTCCGGACCTCGTGACGTACCAGTGACGGCCAGGGCGGCCACCACGCCCGCGGGCACCCCGTGCGCGGGACCGAGGTCGACCAGATGGACCGGCCGCGGGTCGTCGACGTCGACGACCGACCACGAGACGAGCTCCGCAGGGTCGTGAGCCGCGGACACCGCCAGCTGGGACGGGTCCGCGGCGAGCCCCACCCCGACCGCCTTCAGCACGGCCTCCTTGCGGGTCCACGTGCGCAGCAGTGCCGACGACGTCGGTGCAGCGGCGTCGTGCGGCCCGAGGGCGACGTCGGCCAGGTGCTCGACGTCGGTGTCGAGCGGCTCCAGGTCGACGCCGACCCGGGCTCCCTGCACGACCGCGACGAGGGCGAGCCCACCGGCGTGCGCCAGTGACAGGCCGAGGGCGGGCTCGTCGGTGACGACCGGCTGCCCGTGGCCGCTCGAGCCGCACCCGGGGCACGTCCGCACGACCTCCACGTCGGCGCGGCCGAGACGCTCCACCGCCGCGCGCTCCAGCAGCTGCTGACCGGGACGCCGTTCGCCGGGGGCGACCGTGGCCCACCAGAGATCGACGCGCACGGCGTCAGCGTAGGGCGCTCAGCAGGCCGGCGGGTCGGCCGAGCAGATCGAGTGGTCCATCGGCGCGTCGGCCGCGACGCGGGCCAGCAGCGACCTGAAGACGTCGGCCTCGTCGACGGACAGGCCGGCCAGCACGGTGCGCTCGACCTCCTGGATGCGATCGGTCGTCTCGCGCAGGACCTTCTCGCCGTCCGACCGCAGCACGACCTGACGGGCTCGTCGGTCGGCGGGGTCCGGCCGGCGCTCCACCAGGCCGGCGCGCTCGAGGTCGTCGACCAGGTAGGTCATGACGGTGCGGTCGATGCCCAGGCTCGCGGCGAGCGTGGCCTGGTTGCTGCACTCCCCCTGACCGGCGAGCGACAGCACCTGGAACCCCCGCGGTCCACCGGGGAGCTCGGCCACGGCGTCGTGGGCTGCGTCGAGGTAGCGCCGCAGCACCGCGCCGAGCGCCTGGCCGAGATCGACCCGCGCGGCGGCGGGTTCCCGTGCGGGGGCGGGGGTCTCGGTCATGGCCCCATCGTAGCGCGACCTGCGTCCGTGACGATCATCACGCGTGCAGATCATCGTGTGCATATATGATCTGTCCGACAGACGATCTCTTCCGACTTCAGGAGAACCCCATGACCACCATCTTCCGGCTGGACTCCAGCATCCGCGTCGAGGGCTCGACGAGCCGCGCCGTCGCCGACACCCTCGAGGCCGCCATCGTCGAGGCTGGCATCGTCGAGACCGGGGGCGACGGGGTCACCGTCACCCGACGCGACGTCGGCACGCAGCCCCTCGACGGCTCGCTCTGGGCCACCTCCGCGTTCGCGGGCTTCGTGCCCGAGGAGTCGTGGACGCCCGAGCAGCGCGCGGCCAAGGCGCAGGCCGCGCAGCTCGCCGACGAGGTCGTCGACGCGGACGTCCTGATCATCGCCACTCCCCTCTACAACTTCGGTGTCTCGGCCCACCTCAAGCTCTGGATCGACACCCTCATCTCCGACCCGCGCTTCGCACCCGGCACCGAGACGGTGAAGGGCAAGCCGGCCTTCCTCGTCGTCGCGAAGGGTGGCGGCTACGGCGAGGGCACGCCCCGCGCCGGCTGGGACCACGCGACGGCCTACCTGCGCCGCATCCTCGAGGACGTGTGGGGCCTCGACCTCGACGTCATCGAGACCGAGCTGACCCTCGCCGAGGTGACGCCCCAGATGGCCGAGCTCCGCGACCTCGCCCGTGAGCAGCTGGCCGAGTCGCACGAGGTCGCTCGCGCCGGCGGGCGCTCGGTGACGCTGAAGCTCCGCTCGGCCGCCTGATCCCGCGCGTGGGACCGGGCGACCCCCGCTCGGTCCTACGCTGACGTTCGTGGACCGAGCTCGCGTCGCCGTCAGCACCGGATTCCTGCTGCAGGGCTTCACCTTCGCCGCGATCGTCACCCAGACGCCGCGCCAGCAGGACCGGTTCGGCCTCGACGAGGCGGACGTGACTCTCATCCTCGTGGTCGTCGCGGCGATCGCCGGCCTCGGCAGCGTGCTCGCCGGGATCCTCGCGACGCGACGGTCCAGTGCCGCGGCGCTCACCACGTCGCTCGTCGGCATCGGCGTGGGTGCTGCGGCCATCGGCTGGGCACCGAGCTACCCGCTCCTCCTCGCGGGGTTCGTGGTCTACGGGACCGCCCTGGGCGGCGTGGACGCCACGATGAACATGCAGGGCGTCCGCGTGGAGGGGCTCCGCGGTCGCAGCATGATGACGGGGTTCCACGCCTGCTGGAGCATCGGCGGCATCGTGGGCGCCGGCTACGCGGCCCTGGCCTCGCGACTCGACGTCTCGGTCGGCGCGAACCTGACCGTGGCGGCGATCCTCGTCGTCGCAGCCGCGCTGGTCGTGCGTCGCGACCTGGTCGTCGACGCTCCGGGCAGCCACGTCGAGGACCTCGTCGCGGCCGCGACGGTCCGCGTGCCGTGGCGGCCGGTGCTGCTGTTCGGCCTGGTCATCTGCCTGTTCTACGCCGCCGACACCGGCACGGGGACGTGGAGCAGCGTGTACCTGGAGGACGCGATGGACGCCTCGGCCGGGCTCGTCCCGCTCGGCTACGCCGCCTACCAGGCGGGCGCCCTGGTCTCCCGTCTCTGCGGCGACCACCTGGTGCGTCGCGCGGGCGCGGCAACGGTGGTCGCCGCCGGGACGGCGCTCGGACTCGTCGGCTACGTCGCCGTCCTCGTCGCACCGACGGCGGTGGCCGCGGTGGTGGCCTTCTTCGTGGTGGGTCTCGGGCTCGCGGTCGTCGCGCCGCTCGGCTTCGCCGCGCTCGGTGCCGCCGTGCCGCCCGAGGCCGCCGACGCGGCGATCGCCCGGATGAACATCGCCAACTACGTGGGGGCGATCCTCGGCGGCGGTCTGATCGGAGCGGTGGCCGAGGGTGGTGGTCTGCGCTGGGCCTTCGTCGTGCCGCTGGTGCTGGTGGCACCGATCCTCCTGCTGGCGCGCTCCTTCGGCCGGGCCGATCCCGCGGCGCGGCGACCGGCCGACCAGACCGCCCCCGACCCGGCCCCCACCGACCCCGCCTAGCCCGACGCCGACCGCCACAACGTGGCCCACTGCCCGGGGCTGACGTCGCGCGGGAGCCCCCTTGGGTCCACCCCGGCACCGACGCACCACCGTCGGGTCGTCGCGACCGGTGTCGACGTGGCGCGCGCCAGCACCTCGGCGAGCCCGCGGCCACGGCCGGTGAACACGCGTCGTACCAGCTCGGCGTAGCGCCGCTGGTCCGTCGGGGGGACCAACGGCTCCGGTCGGCGACGCACCACCAGCAGCCCACCGTCGACGCTCGGGCGCGGACGGAACGCAGCGGCCGGGACGCGGTCGTGCAGCGCGAAGGTGAACCACGGAGCCGTCTGGGCGGTCATCATGGTCGACCCACCCACGCCGGCCCGCTTGCGAGCGACCTCCCACTGCACGAGCAGGACCGCATCGGTCCAGGCGGGTGCTGCCAGGACCTTCCGCAGCAACGGGGTGGTGAGGTGGAAGGGCAGGTTGCCGACCACCACGCGGATGCGGGGTCCGAACCGGTGCTGCGTGGCGTCGGCGTGCACCACCTCCACGCCCGGCAGCTCCCGACGGAGCGCGGCGACCCGGTGCTCGTCGAGCTCCACGGCGGTGAGGGGCCGACCGAGGTCGGCGAGGGGACGGGTCAGGGCGCCGCGTCCGGCGCCGATCTCGAGGATCGGCCCGCGGGTGCGGCGCACGAGTCGGATGATCGCCTCGACGGTGCGAGGGTCGTGCAGGTCGTTCTGGCCGAGCTCGGCTCGGCCACCGTGCTGGGAACGGTGAGTGGGCATGCGTGAACGCTCCGTGGCGTCGTCGGGTCAGGACGCTTGCGGCGGCGCGTACGTGCGACGGTGTCGAGCAGCGGCGCCGTCAGGCGCGGCGCTCGCGGACCGTGCGGGTGGCGGCCACCATGGCCGCTCCGATCAGGGTTCCCATGGCGACCATGGTGCCAGACCCGCCGGTCGGGCTGCTGTCGCCGCCCTGGCGCCCGGTGCCCTCCCACCCCGCGCCCCGTCGCCCTGCACCGGTCACCACGCGCCCGGTAGCCTCGCAGGGTTGCGATCCGCAACCACTCCCGACGCCACCTGAAGACCCGGAGGACCCGCCCGTGACGACGCCGCGCCGACGTCAGCTCGTCACGTTCACCGTCCTCACCCTCGCCGTCGCGTCGTTCACGCTCCTGCAGTCGCTCATCATCCCGGTCCTGCCGCTGATCCAGGACCACTTCGACACCACCCAGAGCACCAGCACGTGGGTGCTCACCGCCTACCTGCTGTCCGCGTCGGTCTGCACGCCGCTGCTCGGCCGCATCGGCGACGCGTACGGCAAGAAGCGGATGATGGTCATCGTCCTCGTGGCGCTGGCGATCGGCTCGCTCATGGCGGCGCTCGCGCCCAGCATCGGCTGGCTGCTCGTGGCCCGCGTGGTGCAGGGACTCGGCGGCGGCGTGCTGCCGCTCTCGTTCGGCATCATCCGCGACGAGTTCGACGACCAGCGCCGCGGGCGCGCCCTCAGCATCATCGCCTCCCTGGCCGCCGTGGGCTTCGGCGTCGGCATCGTGCTCGGCGGCCCGATCGTCGAGGTGCTCGGCTACGCGTGGCTGTTCTGGCTGCCCATGATCGCGACCGCGATCGCGGCGCTCGGGGCGGCGTTCCTCGTGCCGGAGTCACCGGTCCTCACCCCCGGTGGCATCCCGGCGACTCCAGCCGTGCTGCTCGCCGCCTGGCTCGTCTGCCTGCTGCTGCCGGTCAGCCAGGGGAACGTGTGGGGCTGGACGTCCTGGCCCGTGCTCGTCCTCCCGGCGCTGGCCGTGGTCCTGTTCGTCGTGTGGGTCGTGGTCGAGCTGCGCGCCGACGTGCCGCTCATCGACATGGCGATGATGCGCCGGCGCGGTGTCTGGACCGCCAACCTGGTCGCGGCCGGCGTCGGCTTCGGCATGTTCGCGGCCTTCGGCTTCCTCCCGCAGCTGCTGCAGACCCCCACGGAGGCCGGGTACGGGTTCGGCGCCACGACCACCGAGTCGGGTCGGCTCATCGCACCGTCGGCGCTCGCGTCGTTCCTCGTCGGGTTCGTCACGGCCCAGCTCGTCGCCCGCCTCGGGGCCAGGACCGTGATCCTCACCGGCACGCTGCTCAACGGCCTCGCGTTCGCGTCCATCGCCCTGTTCCACGACCAGACCTGGCAGCTCTACGCGGCGATCACCGTGCAGGGCATCGGTGGCGGTCTGGTGTTCTCGAGCCTGGCCAACGTCGTGATCGCGTCGGTCCCGGCGCACCAGACCGGGGTGGCGAGCGGCATGAACGCCAACATCCGCACGATCGGCGGATCCATCGGGTCCGCCGTCATGGCAGCCATCGTGACGAGCAGCACCGGCGTCGGCGGGTTCCCGCTCGAACGCGGCTACACCGTCGGCTTCCTGGTGCTCGCCGGTGCGATGTTCGTGGCCGCCCTGGCCTCGCTCCGCATCCCCGACATCCGCGCCGTCGACCAGGAGGCGGTCGAGGACTCCACCGACCTCACCGACGAGCCGGCCGACGCGTCGCCGGCCGCCGTGCCCGTCACGTCGCGCTGAGCTCGGCCAGCCGCTGCACGAGCACGGCGTACTGAGGCGCCACCCGCCCGGGATCGGCCGGGCGCGCGACCGTGGTGCCACCGGAGACGATCTCGTGGGGCGAGAACTGCTCGCGCGTGAGGTCGACCTCGGAGCCGTCGGGCAGACGGTTCCACCAGTGGAAGTCGACGCGCTCGCCGTCGACGTGCACCTCGCCCCTGACCAGCTCGCCGCCCAGGTGGTCGTGGACCACCAGGACCGTGGTGATGCACTGGCCCCGCGCGGGGTTGCCCGGGTGCCACGCCGACCGGTCCTCCGGGGCGCAGGTGTCCGGTCCCCAGGCTCGACGCAGCGCGCCGGCCAGCTCCGCGACACCTGCCGGGGCCGTCAGGTCAGCCGCCGTAGAACTCGCCTGCGGCAGCACCGGGCGACGGCTCGGCGTCGCGAGCCATGGGGGTGAAGCGTGAGTAGTGGCCCTGGAAGCTGACGGCGACCTTGTTGGTCGGTCCGGAACGGTTCTTGGCCACGATGATGTCGGCCTCGCCGGGCCGCTCGGACTCGCCCGCGCTCGTGGCGTCGGGCCGGTTGATGAGGAAGACCATGTCGGCGTCCTGCTCGATCGAGCCGGACTCGCGCAGGTCGGAGATCTGCGGGGTCTTGTCGGTGCGCTGCTCCGAGCCACGGTTCAGCTGGCTGATGGCGATCACCGGGACGTTGATCTCCTTGGCCAGCAGCTTGATCTGGCGGCTGAACTCCGAGACCTCGACCTGGCGGTTCTCGACCTTCTTGCCCGACGTCATGAGCTGCAGGTAGTCGATGACGATGAGCCCCAGCTTGCCGTCGGCCGCCTTCTGGATGCGCCGGGCCTTCGACCGGATCTCGGGCATCGTCATGTTGGGCGAGTCGTCGATGGTGATCGGCGCACCCTGCACCCGCGGCATGACTCGGCTGACCGAGTCCCAGTCGCGGTCGGTCATGCCGCCGCCGCGCATGTGGTGGATGGCCACCTTGGCCTCGGCCGAGAGCAGACGCATGGCGATCTCGGCGCCCGACATCTCCAGGCTGAAGATGGCCGACGGGACGTTGTTCTTGATGGAGGCGGCGCGGCAGAAGTCGAGCCCGAGGGTGCTCTTGCCGACGCCGGGCCGGGCGGCGACGACGATCATCTGGCCGCCACGGAAGCCGGTGGTGAGCTTGTCGAGGTCGGGGAACCCCGACTCCAGGCCGGCCATGTCGCCGTCGCGGCTCTGGATGTCGTCGATCTCCTGGATGGTCTGCGCCATCAGCTCGGAGATGACCCGGTAGTCGTCGGTGCCGCTGCTGCCGTCGACGTCGAGCACCTCGGCCTGGGCGCGGTCGACGATCTCGGCGATCTCGCCGGTCTCGGCCCAGCCGAGCCCGGCGATCTTCTGGCCGACCTCGATGAGGCGGCGCAGGATGGCCTTCTCGCGGACGATCTCGGCGTAGTAGTCGACGTTGGAGGCGATGGGCACACCGGCCACGAGGGTGTGCAGGTACGGGGCGCCGCCCACGCGGGTGAGGTCGCCGCGGCGCTGCAGCTCGGCGGAGACCGTGATGGCGTCGGCGGGCTCGCCGCGCTGGGCGAGGTCGACGATCGTCTCGAAGATGGCCTCGTGGGCGGGGCGGTAGAAGTCGCGGCCCTCGAGGAGGTCGGCCGCCGGGTCGATCGCCATCTTGCTGAGCAGCATGGCGCCCAGGACGCTCTGCTCGGCCGGGAGGTCCTGCGGCGGGACGCGTCCGGCGGGGACGTCGTCGGGCTCAGGCCCCATCGCGTGCAGGTCGGCGACAGTCACCGGCATCCTTCCTCTCTTCGCCCACCCCACGGTAGGTCGGACCTCGGACACCGCCGCCCCTGGTGATGGCGCACAGCCTCACCGGCCGGGCGGGTCCCTCCCTCGGCACGTCTGCCGACGCGTCAGACTAGGTGCCCGACGGGGTCGGATCAAAGCGCGCGCTGCACAGCGGCTGGGGACAACCCTGGGGAGAGTGTGGAAAACGCCGCACACGCTGTGCACAGCCAGTGGACGACACTGTGGAGAAGTGGGGGAAAAGCATGAGCATCAGGCCTCTGACCTGCGCAGACGCGATGCACACAGTGTGGAGCCGGAATACTTTCCCGCCATGTTCCATCCACCCGCGCGTCGCATCGACATGTCGACAGAACCCCGTCCTCCCCACGAAATCCACAGGCTGAGGACGCTGAGTGAACAAGTTTGGTGAACAAGATCGGCGCATCGTCGCGGTCGCCGTGCCCGCGTTCTTCGCGCTCGTCAGCGAACCCCTCATGCTGCTCGCCGACACGGCGATCGTCGGTCGGCTCGGCACCTCCGAGCTGGGTGGTCTGGCGGTCGCCTCCAGCGTGCTGCTCACGGTCGTCGGGCTCTGCGTGTTCCTCGCCTACGGCAGCACCGCCACCGTCGGTCGACTGCACGGCGCGGGGCAGGAACGTGCGGCCTACGACGGTGCCGCCGGTGGGCTCTGGCTGGCCGTGGGACTCGGGGTGGTGCTCGGCGCCCTGGTCGCGGCGACGGCCGGACCCGTCGCCCGTGGCCTCGGCAGCTCGCCCGAGGTGGAGGGTCACGCCGTCACCTACCTGGTCGTGTCCGCGCCCGCGGTCCCGGCGATGCTGCTCGTGCTCGCGGCCACCGGTGCCCTGCGCGGCGTGCTCGACCTGCGCACGCCGCTCGTCGTGACGATCCTCGCCAACCTCCTGAACATCGCGCTGAACCTGCTGCTGGTGCACGGGTTCGACCTCGGCATCGGTGGCTCGGCCGCCGGCACCGCGATCGCCCAGTGGGCCGCGGCGCTGTGCCTCGTCGCCGTGGTGCTGCGGCGCGCGCGGGCCGCCGGCTCCTCCGGACGCCCCGACGTCGCGGGCGTGGTCGCCGCGGCCCGTCAGGGCGTCCCGCTGCTCGCCCGCACGGCCACGCTGCGCGCGGCCCTGCTGCTCGGCACGGCCGTCGCGGCGACCTTCGGTGACGCACCCCTGGCCGCGCACCAGATCGCGACGTCGCTCGTGTCGTTCCTCGCCTTCGCGCTGGACGCCGTCGCGATCGCGGGGCAGACCCTCACCGGCCGCACCCTGGGCGCGGGTGACGCGGAGGGAACCCGTGCCCTGACCCGGCGCATGATCGTCTGGGGCCTCGGCACCGGCGTGGTCGCGGCGGTGCTGCTGCTCGTGCTCGCGCCGTTCATCGGTGGCTGGTTCACCCCCGACGCCACCGTCCACGACGCGCTCGTGCCCGCGCTGGTCGTGGTCGCCCTGGTCCAGCCGATCTCCGGCGTGGTGTTCGTGCTCGACGGCGTGCTCATCGGCGCCGGCGACGGGGTCTACCTCGCCTGGGCGGGCCTCGCCGTGCTGGTCGCGTACGCCCCGCTCGCCCTGCTCGCCGGGTCGCTCGGCGCCGGGCTGGCCTGGCTGTGGGCGGCCTACGGCGTGTTCCAGCTGGCCCGGCTCGTCACCCTGTGGCTCCGGCAGCGTGGTGACGCCTGGCTGGTCCTGGGGGCCTGAGTCCTCGCGCCGGGAGGTCTCAGCGGCGCCAGTAGCCGGAGACGTCGAGGCAGTCGCGGGGGACGCGGCGGTCGGAGCGCCAGTGCGTGCGCACGTCGCGCGCGGCGGTGGACTCACCGGCCATCCAGGCGTACACGTCCCCGGCCGGCCACGGGAGGGCGCGCACGGCGTCGGCCAGGAGCGTCGTGGTGCCCGGCTCCGCACCCGCGCCGCGGTGCAGCCACGTGACGTCGACGCCCTGACCGGTGACCAGCTCCTGCTCGTCCTGCGGTCCCGCGACCTCCACCACCACCTGGGCGGGCACCCCCGGCGGCAGCTCCTCCAGGAACCGTCCGATCGCCGGCAGGGCGGTCTCGTCGCCGGCGACCACGAACGCGTCCACGTCGTGCGGGAACGCCTGGCCGATGGTGGGCCCGGCGATCCACGCCGGGTCGCCCGGACGCACCCGCTCGGCCCAGCCGGCCGCCTGCCCGTGGCCGTGGCGCACGAAGTCGAGCTCGACCTCGTCGGGCGTCACCCGCCGGGGCGTGTAGTCCTTGCCGAGCGGACGCACGCCCTCGGTCGTGAAGTCGAGCCCGTCGGGCCGCTGCCGCGGGAGGACGGGACGCTCGGCACCCGACGGCGGCACGAACACCTTCACGTGGTCGTCGAAGCCGGGTGACGTGAAAGCAGGCAGCGTCACCGGCTGCCCGCCCGGTCCCTCGACGTCCCGTTCCCCGAGCGCCGGACCGGCCAGCGTGAGCCGACGCATCCCCGGCGTCACGTCGTGGACGCGGACGACCTCCAGCTCGCGGAGCACCGCGAGGTGGGTGGTCGTGGTCCGTCTCAGCTTCGGCACGCCGACACCTTAGGCGGTGCGGGTCAGTCGCCGGCCCGGAAGCCCACGGTGGTCCACTGCGGCTGCTCGAAGGAGGTGGCGCCGACGTTCACCACGCCCTCGCGCACGGCGACCACCGACGGCGTGACCGCCAGCGGCACCACGACCGCGTCCTTGCGCAGGTCGGCCTCGAGGTCGCGCAGGGCGTCGACGAGCGCGTCCTCGTCGTCGGCGTCGCGGGCGACGTTCCACGGCTTCGCGGGCGACGAGACGCCCGTGAAGTTGGAGGTGGAGGTGATCGGGCGGAACCGGTCGCGGGCGGCCTCGGCACCGAGCAGCGACGGTCCCCAGCTGAAGGTGAGCAGGTCGAAGTCGAGCGGCACGAGAACGTCGGCGGTGAAGGCGTCGGGCTCGACCGACCGCACCTCGACGGCGATGCCGACCTCGGCCAGCTGCGCGGCGATGCTCTTGGCCCGGGCGGCGATGGACGGTGAGCCACCCACCACGGGGAGGGTCAGCGTGAGCTGGTCGCCGTCCTTCGTGGCCTTCGGTGCTTCGCCGCCGGAGACCTCGTAGCCGGCCTTCTCGAGCAGCGACCGGGCCTCGGCGAGGTCGCGCTTCCGTGGCTCGGCGACCTCGTCGTACCCCGCCTGCCCGGGCAGGACCAGCACGCTGTCGGCGGTGCTGGGCTCGGCCCCGACCGGGGTGGCCACGGCCGCGGCCAGCGCCTCGCGGTCCAGGGCAGCCGCCACGGCCCGGCGCACCTCGACGTCGCGCAGCGCCCCGCGACCGGCGTTGACGGTCAGGTGCGACCACTGCGAGCCACCGGCGTGCTGCACCCGGTCCTCGTCGACCTGGTCGTAGCCCTCGGCGTCGAGGGTCGCGACGTCGAGCTCGTCGGCGTCGAACGCTGCCGCCTGCACCGCGGGCTGGGCCACCCGCCACACGACCTTCGACAGCCGAGGCTTCTGGCCCCACCAACGCGGGTTGCGCTCCTGCGTGATGGTGCCGGTGGACTCGTCGACGGAGGTGACCACGAACGGACCGTTGGACGAGATGGGCCGGTCGACGAAGCCGGTGTTGAACATCGTGGGCTTCGACGAGGCGTTGGCGGGCAGGCGCGGGTAGACGAACAGCGGCCAGTCGGGCCGGCGGTCCTCGAACTCGACCTCGTACTCATACGGGTCGTCGTCGGTGGTGACGTCCTCGATGTCGTCCCAGCCGTCGCTGCTCGCGACCTGGTAGGCGTCGTCGCTGCCGCGCAGGGCCTTCCAGTAGGCCGTCATGTCGCGGGCCGTGATGGCGGTGCCGCCCTGCCACACGGCGTCGGGGTTGAGCCGGACCCGGACCGTGAAGGGATCCTCGTCGACGACCTCGACGTCGCGCGCGTAGTCGGGGTCGACCTCCCAGCCGCCGTCGGCGGTGATGCGGACGGCGTTGCCGCTGGTGGGTCCCAGCAGGCGCTCGACCTCGCTGCCGGCGGCGTCGGCGTGGGCGGGGTTGAAGTTCGTGGGCTGCTCCGCGACGGCCAGCCGCAGGGTGCCGCCGGGCTCGACGTCGGCGACGTCGGCGCGCTCCCACGCCGTGCGGGTGTCAGCGGCCTGCTGCGTGGCCGCGCCACCGGGCTGCTCGGTGTCGCCGGAGAACCACGAGCAGCCGCCGACCAGCAGGATCGAACCTGCCACGGCGGCGACGGTGCGCGTGCGGCGCGGGTGCGCTCGGCGTTGCGACATGAGGAGAGGGCTCGTGGAACGAGGACGGGGTCCGGACCGGCGCTGCCGATCCGGACCCCGACGTCGAACTACTTGGAGGCCACCACGTTGAGGCGGACCTCGGCGGTCACCTCGGGGTGGACGCGCACGGTGACCTGGTGGGCACCGAGCGACTTGATCGGGTTGCCGACCTCGATACGACGCTTGTCGACCGAGCCGCCGGCCGCCTCGAGGGCGGAGGCGATGTCGGAGACGGTGACGGCGCCGAACAGGCGACCGCTCTCGCCGGCGCGCACCGGGACGTTGACCGGCTCGGCCTCCAGGCGACCCTTGATCTGCTGGGCCTCCTCGAGGTCGTGCACGGCGCGCGAGTCGCGCGCGGCCTTGATGGACTCGACCTGCTTGGCTGCGCCCTTGCTCCACCGGATGGCGTAGTTGCGGGGGAGCAGGAAGTTGCGGCCGTAGCCGTCCTTGACCTCGACGATGTCGCCGGGCTCGCCGAGGTTGGTGACCTCGTGCGTGAGGATGAGCTTCATCGGATCAGCCCTCTCTCAGCGTCCGCTGGACGTGTAGGGCAGGAGCGCCATCTCGCGGGCGTTCTTGATCGCCTTGGCGATCTGACGCTGCTCCTGCACGGACACACCGGTCACCCGGCGCGCGCGGATCTTGCCGCGGTCCGAGATGAACTTGCGCAGCAGCGCCGTGTCCTTGTAGTCGATCGTGGTGACACCGGCGGCCGCGAGCGGGTTGCTCTTCTTCTTCGGCTTCCGGATGACTGGCTTCGCCATGGTTCTCCTTGAACTGTGAATCTAAGAACGGGGTGTGTGACTCAGAACGGGGGCTCTTCGGCGGCGGCGCCGCCGCCGCCCCAGGCGTGGTTCCCACCCTGCGGTGCAGCCTGCGGCGAGGACCAGGGGTTGGCGCTGCCGCCACCGGCGTTTCCGCCGCCCTGTCCGCCGCCGTAGCCACCGCCACCGCCGGAGCCGCCACCGAAGTCGCCGCCGCCACCGCCGCCACCGCCACGGGAGGCCTTGGTGACCTTGGCCGTGGCGAAGCGCAGGGACGCTCCGACCTCGTAGACGTTCATCTCCACGCTGGTGCCCCGGCCGCCGTCCTGCCGCTCGTACTGACGCACGTTCAGGGCGCCGTGCACGATGACGTGCTGGCCCTTCTGCAGCGACTCGGCGACGTTCTCGGCCATCTGCCGCCACACCGAGCAGCGGATGAACAGCGGGTTGCCGTCCTTCCACTCGTTCGACTGCCGGTCGAAGGACCGGGGCGTCGAGGCGACGGTGAAGTTCGCGACCGCCGCGCCGGACGGGGTGAACTTCAGCTCGGGATCGTCGGTGATGTTGCCGACGACGGTGATGACGGTCTCGCCTGCCATGGGACCAGCCTTTCGGTGTGGCTGTGGTTGCGGTGCTGGGTGGGGGTCGACGCCAGTCAACCCCAGGGCGCGGACAACGGCGGTGCCGTCGTCCACAGGGAGCTCGAGAGCCCTTACTTCACGTCGGGTCGGGTGACCTTCGTGCGGACGACGGACTCGTTGAGCCCGAGCTGACGGTCGAGCTCCTTGACCGTGTCGGGGGTGGCGGTCAAGTCGATGACGGCGTAGATGCCCTCGTTCTTCTTGTCGATCTCGTACGCGAGGCGGCGCTTGCCCCACACGTCGACGTTCTCCACGCTGCCGCCGTCGTTCTTCACGACGTTGAGGTAGGTGTCGAGACTCGGAGCGACCGTGCGCTCGTCGAGATCGGGGTCGAGGATGACCATGACTTCGTAGTGACGCAACGACAAGGTGCGTCCTCCTTCGGTCTGAACGGCTACGGACGGTCCGCAGCAGGAGGTGTGCCCAGAACGGGCAACCACGGAAGTCTAGCCGTGCCGGTGATCGCAGGCCAAATCCGCGCCGGACCCCGTCACGACGCCGGATGGTGGGGGTCGGCGCTAGCGTGGCGGGGTGCAGGACGCGCTTCCCACCGGCTTCGAGCCGGTCGACCTCGAGATCGTCGGGCTCGTCGTCTCTCCACGTCACCGCTACGACGGGCGCCCCTCCGACGGGCCGAGGCCGTCCGTCGCGGAGGCCACCGGCGGCACGGAGCGGGTGTCGTCGGTGCAGGTGCGGGCCGGCAAGGGTCTGGTGGGCGACCGCTACTTCGGCACCCGGCACCGCTTCGCCGCCGTCACGTTCCTGGCCGTGGAGGAGCTCGCCCGGGTGGGCGCCGACCTCGATGCCTCCGGGCTCGACCCGTTCCTCACGCGTCGCAACGTGCTCACCCGGGGGCTCGACGTCGAGTCGCTGGTGCACAGCGAGTTCACGCTCGAGGTCGGCGGGGCCCGCCTGACCTTCCGCTCGCTCACCCGGGCCAACCCCTGCGCGTGGATGGACGTCGTGCTGGCGCCGGGGGCCCACCAGGCCATGCGAGGGCACGCGGGCATCCGGTCCGAGCCGCTCGACGACGGCACGCTCGCCGTCGGACCGGCGCGGCTCGTGGCGGTGCGGCACCTGAGCCCCGACGACGCGGCGCAGCTGCGGCGCGAGGCGCTGGCGGCGGCCCGCCGCGGCTGACGTCGACCCCGGCTCAGCCGCGGTCCGGCCGCACCCGCCCCTCGTCGTCGACGCGGTACCCCTCCGCCTGCAGGAGCGGGGTGGCTGCCTCGCGGTGCTGGCGGTAGAGCCGGCCGTTCGTGGGCAGGACGCGCCACCAGGGCAGTCCCGGGACGCGACGCAGCACGTTCGCGACCGCCTGGCCCGCCCCGGGGTGACCAGCCTCCAGGGCCACCTCGCCGTAGGTCAGCAGCTCGCCGGGCGGCAGGGCGCCCACCACGTCGGCGACGCGCTGCTGGAACGGCGTGAGCCGGTCCGGCGGGTCGGCGTGCCCGCCACCGGGCAACGGCATGGTGGAGGCGTCGTCAGCCATGTCCCCAGTGAACCCCAGGGGTGTCGTGGGTGCAGCCTCGTCAGTGGGACCGACGTCGGGACGGACGGTCGACCAGACCCCGGACCAGGGCGCCCAGGGCGGCGTCGAGCTCGACGTCGCCCACGCCGCCGAAGCCGACCACCAGCCCGGTGAGCCCGGAGCTGCGCGCGTAGTCGGACAACAGCGGGACGTCGAACCCGGCGCGTGCCGCCGAGCGGACGGCGGCGTCGGCCCGGTCCGGTGGGAGCAGCCAGGTCGAGTACATGCCGGCACTCGGACCCGCGGGCTCGGCGTGCGGTGCGAGCACCTCCGCGACGCGCGGCGCCCGGTCGGCGTAGACCCGTCGGGCCGAGCGCACCACCCGGTCGACGTACCCGTCGCGCAGCATCGACAGGAAGGCGCGCTGGACCGGCCACGAGATGCCCTCGTGCCGCACCGCGCGAGCGGAGCGGACGGCGTCGAGCAGGTGCGGGGGCGGGACGAGCCAGCCGAGGCGCAGGCTCGGCGAGACCGACTTCGAGGCGGTGCCGAGGTAGGCGACGCCGGTGCGGTCGAGCGACGCGAGCGCGGGGACGGGCGCGACGTCGTAGCGGAACTCGGAGTCGTAGTCGTCCTCGACGACCACGGCGCCCCGCTCCCTCGCCGCCGCGAGCAGCGCCACGCGGTCGGCGGCGGGCAGCACGTGGCCGAGCGGGTGCTGGTGCGCGGGGGTCACGTAGGTCGCGACGACGTCCGGTGGCACGGTCGGGGTTCCCCGGGCCGGCACGTCGACCACGGCCCGCCCCGCGGAACGGACCGTGGCGACCGCCGCCCGGTAGCCGGGGTCCTCGACCGCGACCGCGCCGGCGGGCAGCACCTCGAGCAGGGCGCGCAGGCCGTCGGTGGTGCCCTGCGTGACGACGACGTCGTCGGCCCCGCACTCCACGCCGCGGAGCCGGCCGAGCCGCTCGGCGATCGCGGCGCGCAGGTCGGGGATGCCGCAGGGGTCGTCGTAGCCCGCCGGTGGGGTGGCGGCGGCGACGTCGCGCCAGGCTCGGCTCCATCCGGCCCGGTGGCGCGGATCGATCCACGGCGTGCCGGTGTCGAGCCGTACGAGGCGCGGGTCCGCCGTCGTCGCCGCTGCCTGCTGAGCGACGGCGGGCGAGGGGTGGGCCGTCGCCGTCCCGGCGACGAAGGTGCCCGAGCCGTGGCTCGCGTCGAGCCAGCCCTCGGCGACCAGCTGCTCGTACGCCTGCGTGACCACCGAGCGGGAGACCCCGAGCTCGAGGGCGAGGGCGCGACTCGCCGGCAGCCGCACGCCCCGCCGCAGCGTCCCGGCCGCGACGAGCCGCCGCACGTCGGCGGCGAGCTGCGCCGGCAGGGGCGTGGCGGCGGTCCGGTCGAGGTGCACCGGCAGCGCGGGCGAGCGCGAAGTGGTCTGCACGATGCCGACGATAGTGGCCCTCGACGTCGGACCACTTGGTCGGCACGCTGGGGTCATGGCCGCGATCGACACGTCACCGCTCTCCCCCACCCCGCGCACGACCCTTGGTCGCTCGCGCGAGCGTGGGCTCACCGACCGTGCCGCGCTGCACGCGATCCTCGACGAGGCGCTCGTCGCGCACCTCGGCGTCGACGTCGGCGACCATCCCGTGGTCCTGCCGGTCGCCATCGCGGTCGATCCCGAGGGCCCCGACGCCGACGGCACCCTCTACGTGCACGGCTCGGTCGCCGCGCGCTGGATGACCCGCTCGGGCCGACGCACCGTCTGCGTCACGGCGACGCTGCTGGACGGGCTCGTCGTCGCGCGTTCCGGCTTCCACCACTCGATGAACTACCGCTCCGCGGTGGTGGTGGGGGAGGCGCGGGTCGTGGACGACCCGGACGAGAAGGCGCGCGCGCTCGACCTGACCGTCGACCACGTCGTGCCCGGCCGGTCGGCCACCCTGCGCCGGCCCACCCGCAAGGAGGTCGCGGCCACCGCCGTGCTGGCCGTCCCGCTGCGCGAGGCGTCGGTGAAGGTGCGCACCGGGGACCCCGTGGACGACGACGCCGACGTCGAGGCCGGAGCGTGGGCCGGCGTCGTGCCGCTGTCGATCGTCGCGTCGAGCCCGGTGTCGGCCGCGGACTCGCACGACGTCGTGCCGACCGACGTCGCCGACCGGGCCGTCCGGCTGGGGGCCTGACCCGCACTCACCACCGTTCTCCCCCACTCACCTCGGGATGCATCCGCAGGTGGGTGGGGGAGAACCATGGTGGGCTCGCGATTCCCATCAGCTGATGGGAATCACCGAGACGGGTCAGAGGTCGCTGGAGACGCTCCAGATGTTGACGCCGTCGACGCTGCCGGCGAGGTCGTCGATGCGTGACAGCTCCTCGTCGCTGAAGTCGACGTTCGCCGCGGCGGCGAGGTTCTCGTCGAGCTGCTCGGTCGACGAGGCGCCGATGAGCGCCGACGTGACGCCGCCGGGCCGCAGCACCCACGAGATCGCGAGCTGCGCGAGGGTCTGGCCGCGCTCCTCGGCGATCGCGTTCAGCCCGCGCAGACGCTCGACCATGTCGGGCGTGACGACGTCGTCGGTGAAGGAGCCGCGCTCGCCCGAGCGCTCCGCCGGCTCGTCGCCCAGGTACTTCGACGTGAGCAGGCCTTGCGCGAGCGGGGTGAAGCCGATCGAGCCCATGCCGTGCTCGTCGAGGACCGACAGCAGGCTCGACCCGCTCCCGGCGCCGCCGGTCGCGCCGAACCCGGCAGGGCGCGCATCGGTGCTGCCGGACTCGATCCAGCGGTTGAGCATCGAGTACGACGGCTGGTGGATGACCAGCGGCGTTCCCAGGTCGCGGGCCACCGCGACCGCCTCCGCGGTCATCTCCGGCGAGTAGGACGAGATGCCGACGTAGAGCGCCTTGCCCTGGCGCACCGCGGTGTCGAGCGCGCCGATCGTCTCCGCGACGGGCGTGCCGGGGTCGGTGCGGTGGGAGTAGAAGATGTCGACGTACTCGACGCTCATCCGCTCCAGCGACGCGTCGAGGCTGCTGAGCAGGTACTTGCGCGACCCGAGCTTGCCGTAGGGGCCCGGCCACATGTCCCAGCCGGCCTTGCTCGAGAGCACCAGCTCGTCGCGGTACGGCTTGAAGTCGGTGCGCATCATCCGCCCGAAGTTCTCCTCCGCCGAGCCGTACGGCGGGCCGTAGTTGTTGGCGAGGTCGAAGTGGGTGACGCCCTTGTCGAACGCGTGCCGCAGGATCTCGCGCTGCGTCGCGAACGGCCGGTCGTCACCGAAGTTCCACCACAGCCCCAGCGAGATCGGCGGCAGCAGCAGGCCGCTCGTGCCGACCCGGCGGTAGTCGAGGTGGGTGTACCGGTCCTCGGCGGCGACGTACGGACGGTGGGTCTCGGGCACGGCGTCGGCCCAGTAGCGCTCCTCGGTCATGGACCCGACGCTACCGAGGCACGCCACTCCTCACCCGTCGAGCCGACCGTGGGAGGGTGCGGGCATGGTCGTGGCGATCGCGGTGCTCGGTGCGCTGACCTTCCTGGCGGTGGTGAAGGTGCTTCAACCCACCCTGCTGGCCCACCGCGCGCGACATCTCGACGACGAGGAGCTGCGACGAGCCGCACCGTTCCTGCGCCGACGCGACGCGGTGCTGCCCGCGAGCGCCTTCGCGGTGTGCGTGGTCGCCTGCGGGTCGGCGTTCGCCTCGCTCGACGGGTCCTGGACCTTGTGGGTGGCGGCTGCGGGTGCGGCGGTCGCGCTCGGTGCGGCCGGGCGTGGATCGGCACCGCGGGTCGACGCGGTGCTGCGGGCCCGGGGCGTCCCGCTCGGGGACCGTCCTCGCTACGTCTGGCTCGACCTGACCACCGCGCTGTTCGCGGCGACCTGGATCGTGCGGCTGCTCGCCACCCACGCCGCGTTCCATCCGCTCGCCGTCACCCAGCTGGTGCTCCTGCCGGCCCTCACGGTCTGCGCCGGCGTCGCCGCGTGGGTGGCGCTGCGCGACCCGGTCCGCTGACCGCCGTCCCTGCGTCTCGGACACTTCCGGGGCACTCGGGGTGTCCCGCATGCCCCGCAGCTGTCCGAGACGGAGGGACCGGCCGGGTGGAACGGGTTCCGACTCGACGTGACGTATCGTCCCCGACCCGTCACCCTGGACCCATGAGGACGGTGATCGGGGTGGTGCTGGGCGTCTGCGCCGTCGCGCTCGTCGCCGCCGCAGCGCTGGGCAAGGCGCCGCTCCTGGTGCTGCCGACCCCGTGGGGCGTCGGCCTCATCGGCGTGGCCATGCTCGCCGTCCTCGCCCAGCCGTCGGCGGCTCGGTCGGCCCGCACGGCCGCCGTGGCCCTGACCACCGTCGGCTCCGCGGGTGCGATCGTCGCGTGGCTCGCCTGGCTGCGCGGGTTCGGCCACGACAACGCGGTCGGTGGCGCTCCCGACGCGATCGACTCGATGGTCGACCTCGGCTCGTCCACGGCTGCGCTCGCGCTCGCCGCGCTCCTGGTGGTCGCCGGCTCCGCCTCGTCGATGCCCGGACGGGACCGGCCCGGAGCCGAGACCACCCCGCTCAACACCGGCGTCTGAGCCCCGACGCCGACGAGCCCGGATCGAGGTCCCGGTCGGTCGGGCGGCAACGATCAGGCGAGACCGATCAGTGAGGGCGCAGCACGACGAGCGGGACCGGCTGCACCACACCCGGCCACGTGCCCTCGAGGAGTGGTCCGCCCTCGGGCACGGCCTCGTCGAGCACCCGCCGCACGAGCAGGTCGCCGACGGACGTGACCACGACGGTCACGTCACGCTCCTCACGCACGTCGACCAGCCCCACCGACCCAGGGTGGGCCTCGTGGCCGGTCCCACGCACCCGGACCGAGGGGTCGACGACGCTCGACGAGCCGTCCGGGAGCTCGCGCACCAGCTCGGCCTGGGTGCCACCGGCGAGGACGGACGCCGCGAGCGCCGCCACGTGGACGGGGTCGCCGCACCCGTCGTACACCCAGCGCGGGCCGAGCACCGAGTGCTCCATGGTGGCCACGAGGTACGGGTCGGCACCGGCCAGCGGCGCTCCCCGGTACGTCAGCGGCACCTGCACGACCGTGCCGTCGGCGGTGCGGACGAGGTGCGTCTCGAGGCCGACCTCACCGTCGGGATCCTCCAGCCGGTAGGCGCCGAGGACCTCGATCTCGCCGTCGCTCGCCCAGGGTCGGTCCGCGAGGTAGGTCGCGAGGACCTCGGGCTTGGTCGGACGGATCTGGGAGCCGCCGTGCAGGAGTGCCATGGGCCGAACGTACGCCCGCGGCTCAACGCAGGCGCGTGATCTCGACCGAGACGAACAGCTCGGACTCCCCCTGGGTGGAGTAGATGCCGCGCAGCGGGGTGCTGTCGGAGTAGTCGCGTCCGCGGGCCACGAGCACGTGCCGCTCGCCGGGCACCACGGCGTTGGTCGGGTCGTAGCCGCGCCAGTCGCCGTCCCAGTACTCGATCCACGCGTGCGACTCGCCCTGCACCGTCTCGCCCACGACCGGCTCGGACGCGGGGTGCAGGTAGCCCGACACGTACCGGGCCGGGATGCCCGCCCGTCGCAGTGCGCCGACCGTCACGTGCGCGAGGTCCTGGCAGACGCCCGCACCGGCCTGCCAGGCCTCGGCGGCCGTGGTGGACACGACGGTCGCACCCGGCAGGTAGCGCAGGTGGCCGTGCACGAGTCCGAAGACCGCGGCCGCGTACTCGCCCGGCGTGGCCGAGCCGGCCCGCAGGTCGTCGAGCTGCGACTCGAGGGCGACGTCGGGCCGGACCCAGTCGTCGAGCACCAGGAACTCGCACCACTCGTCGGCCACGGCCGGCAGGGCGTCCCACCCCACCGTCGGCTCGTCGACCGGGTGCGGGGTGCTCTCGACCGTCGACGTCGCGACCACCGTGAGCGCGTCGTGCGGCTCGTGCACCTCGAACGCCGTGACCACGGTGCCCCAGTAGTCGCGGTACTCCTGCGACCAGGCCGTGGGCGTGACCTCGATCCGGGAGCGCAGCACGAACTGGTCGGGCGTCGTCAGTGGCGTCAGGCGCGCCTCGTTGTAGGAGGCCGCCGCGCCCTCGTCGTACGTGAAGCCGGTGACGTGGCGGATGCGCAGCTGCATCGGCCGACCCGAGCCGCCGCCCTGCGTCTGGGACTGGAGCTGGCCGTTCACAGTGCCACCCCGCCCGTCCACGCGTGGTTCTCCGAGTGCGAGAAGTACCGCGCCGAGACCGCCTCGCTGGCCGCTCCGCAGGTGCGCTGGAGCCGCTCCATCTCGATCGGCATCGCCTCGACGATCTCGGCCAGGGGCCGGTACTCCAGCTCGGTGCGCGCCCGACCGAGCAGACGCTGCGCCTCGTCGCCGAAGCCGGACCGCTGGCCGCGCGCCTCGAGCCGGCTGAGCGCTCGTTCGGCCTCCATGAGCGCCGAGACCACCGACCGCGGGAACCAGCGGTCGAGCAGCAGGAACTCCGCCGCCTGGCGGTCGCCGTCGAGACCGCGGTACGCCCGGATGAACGCCTCGTAGGCCCCGCACGCGCGCAACGTCGTCGGCCACGCGACCTGGGTGTCCGACGCGAGCGCCGCGGTCGACAGCAGTCGAGCGGTCATGTCGACCCGCTCGATGCTGCGGCCGAGCACGAAAAAGTTCCAACCCTCGTCGCGCGGCATGGTGCCGTCGGCGATGCCGTTGATCATGGCCGTGCGGTTGCGCACCCACGCGAACATGTCCGGCGGACGCTTCGTGCGCGCCGACGGCAGCCCGCGCCACATGGTGTTGATCGAGGCCCAGATGTCGGTCGACAACGTCTCGCGCGCACCTCGGGCGCCCTCGCGCGCGGCGGTGATCGCCGCGGCGATCGAGCTCGGCGAGTCGACGTTGTGCGCCAGCAGGTCGAGGATCGTCCACCGGTTGATCGACCCGGCGTAGTCCTCGACGCCCATGACGCTCAGCAGCTGCTCGCACGACGCGGCCTCGTCGATGGCCGGGTCCTCGACCAGCACCTGCAGCTGGACGTCGAGGATGCGCGCTGTGTCATCGGCACGCTCGAGGTAGCGGCCGATCCAGAACAACGACTCGGCGATACGACTCAGCATCCGCCCGCCACCTCTCGCTGGGGGTCATCGGCACGCTCGAGGTAGCGGCCGATCCAGAACAACGACTCGGCGATGCGGCTCAGCATCAGGCACCTCCACCGATCTGGGACTGGCCACCCTGGGACTGGGTCTGCCCGTCCTGGGTCTGCGTCTGGGCGGATCTCTTCGGCTTCTTGTCCGGCACGTCGTCGTCCTCGTCGACCGTGTCCTTCGGGTCGGCGGGGGTGAAGGGGTCGGCGAGCACCCACGTGTCCTTGGAGCCGCCGCCGCGCGAGGAGTTCACGATCAGCTCGCCCTCGGGCAGGGCCACGCGCGTGAGGCCGCCGGGCAGCACGTACACGTCGTCGCCGTCGTTCACCGCGAACGGACGCAGGTCGACGTGCCGTGGCCGGATGCCCTGCTCCACGAGCGTCGGGACGGTGGACAGCGACACGACCGGCTGGGCGATCCACGCGCGCGGGTCCGCGTGGATCTTGCCGCGCAGCTCGTCGAGCTCCTCGGCCGACGCCGCCGGACCGATGACGATGCCCTTGCCGCCGGAGCCGTCCACCGGCTTGAGCACCAGCTCGCCGAGCCGGTCGAGGACCTCCTCGCGCTGGTCGACGTCGCCCAGGCGCCAGGTGTCGACGTTGGAGAGGATGGGGTCCTCGCCCAGGTAGTAGCGGATGAGGTCGGGGACGTACGTGTAGATCAGCTTGTCGTCGGCCACGCCGTTGCCCACGGCGTTGGCGATCGTCACGTTGCCCGCGCGGGCCGCGTTCACGAGGCCGGGGACGCCGAGCACCGACTCGGGGACGAACTGCATCGGGTCGAGGAACTCGTCGTCGATGCGCCGGTAAATGACGTGCACCGGCTCCAGCCCGCGGGTGGTGCGCATGGACACGCGACCCTGCTGGCAGACCAGGTCGCGACCCTCGACCAGCTCGACGCCCATCGTGCGCGCGAGCAGGGTGTGCTCGAAGTAGGCGGAGTTGTAGACGCCCGGGGTGAGCACCACGACGTTCGGGTCGCTCACGCCCGACGGTGCCGACGCCCGCAGCGCGGCGAGCAGGTTGCGCGAGTACTGCTGCACTGGCCGGATGCGGTGGTCGGCGAAGACCTCCGGCAGCGCGGCGGACATGGCCGGCCGGTTCGTCATCACGTAGGAGACGCCCGACGGGACGCGGCAGTTGTCCTCCAGCACCCGGAACCGGCCGTCGCCGTCGCGGATGAGGTCGATGCCGGAGATGTGCACCCGCACCCCGTTGGGAGGCTCCAGCCCGGCCACGACGCGGTGGTAGTGCGGCGACGTCAGCACCGTCTCGCGGGGGACGACGCCGTCGGTGAACACCTCGCCCGGGCCGTAGACGTCGGCCAGGAACGCCTCGAGCGCCTTGACCCGCTGCCGCACGCCCGTGTCGACGTGCGCCCAGTCGGCCGCCTCGATGATCCGGGGGACGATGTCGAGCGGGAACGGCCGCTCCTCGCCCCCGACGCCGAACGTGACGCCCTGGTCGAGGTAGGCCGACGCGAGCGAGTCGGCGCGCGAGCGGATCTCCTCGTTGCCCATCTGCGAGAAGGCGGAGTGCACCCGCGCGTACTCGCTGCGCAGGCTGTCACCGTCGAACATCTCGTCGAACCCGGCCACGGGTCCGTAGCCGTCGAAGAGGTGCGCGTCGCTCACGTGGCCACCCTAGGCAGAGGAGGTGTCGGTCGTGTTTCGTCTCCTGTCTAGCGGACCCCGGCGCCCCGTGCACCCCCGCAGGGGATCGGGTCCGCGCCCACCGAGTCGCACCGGACCTCCAGGACTCCTAGGGTCGGAGCATGAGCGACGACGGGGGCGGACCGCACGAGAAGCCCGGCATCAAGGAGCGCATCGCTGCGGCGAGCCCGTTCCTGGCCCACGTGATCCGGATGCTCGACCACTACGGCCAGCGCCGCGGGAACCTGGCCGCCGGTGGCGCCACCTACTTCGGCTTCCTCAGCTTCTTCCCCCTCCTGGCGGTCTCGTTCGCGGTCGTCGGCCAGCTCGCCGAGGTCTACCCCGACGCCCAGCAGGACTTCGTCGACGCCCTCAGCGGGGTGCTGCCGGGGATCGTGTCGGTCGATCCCGCGCCCGGGCGCATCGCCCTGTCCGACATCGCGTCCAACGCCCCGGCCATCTACACGGTCGGTCTGGCCACGGCGCTCTACGCCGGCCTGAACTGGGTCAGCGGACTGCGCGACGGCCTCAACCAGATGCTGGACCTGCCCACCACCGAGGCCGGCAACATCGTCAAGGCCAAGGGCACCGACCTCGTGACCCTCGTCGTGCTGGGGCTCGTGCTCGTGGCGTCGGTGTCGATCGGTGGTCTGCCGGTCGCGCTCGGGTCGACGATCCTCGACGCGATCGGGCTGCCCGGGCCGCTCGGCGCCGTGCTGCTCACGCTGTTGTCGGTCGCGGTCGGCGTGGCGGTCAGCACCCTGCTGTTCTGGGCCATCTTCCGCCTGCTGCCGAAGCCCGACCTCCCGGCCGCCGCCCTGTGGCGGGGCGCGTTGTTCTCGGCGGTCGGCTTCGAGCTGATCAAGCAGTTCGCCAGTCTCATCCTCCGTGGCGCCAGCTCGGTGCCCGTCGCGTCGCTCGCGATCGCGCTGACCCTGGTCGTGTGGATCTACTACTTCTCCCGTCTCGTCATGTACGGCGTCTCGTGGGCCTGCACCGATGAGGAGACCTTGGCCGAGATCGCTGCGCTGGAGAGCGCGGGCCTCGGCGAGGACGGGCGCGACCGCGTCGCCGACGACGACGGGGCGTGGGTCGAGGACGACGTGGTCGAGGTCGAGCCGGCCGACGTCGGCTACGTGCGGCCCCTGGCCGTCGGGTTCGGCCTGGGCGCCCTGCTCGGTGGCCTCCTCGGCCGGTCCACGCGCGACGACTGAGCCGGGTCGTACGCTGGGCCTGTGAACGACCAGGCCGAGGGCGACGTCCGGCGCGCGGTGTCCCGCACCATGAGTGCCGAGGAGACGGCCGCGCTGCAGAAGGTGCGCCGGCGCACGACCGCCATCTGCTTCTTCGTCGTGGCGATCCACGGCGTCATCGGCCTCGTGGTGGTGGCCGAGGTCATCGCCGGCCAGGACCGACGAAGCGGTGCGATCGTGCTGGTGGTCATGTCGGCCCTGCTCGCCGTCGGCATCAGCATCGCGACCCGCGCCATCCTCGCGGCGACGCCCTACCTCTCCTGGCCGTGGGCGCTCGTCTCGCTCGTGCCCTCGGCGGCCGGACTGTTCTGGGTGCTCTGACCACCTGACCGACACGGCGTCTTCGCCCCCCGGTGTCGGGCGCGGCGGCTACCCTGGTCGCGGAAAGGGTGCGCCCATGGCCGACCACGTGCTCGTCCTCAATGCCAGCTACGAGCCGCTGCAACGCGTCTCGCTGCGCCACGCCATCAAGATGCTCGTGCGTGAGGTGGCGGTCATCGAGGAGGAGGACGAGGGCACGTTCGGTCCGTTCCCCAAGCCCAAGGTGCTGCGGCTGGTGCGCTACGTGGTGGCCCGCTGGCGGCACCGTCGGGGTCACCTGTGCACCAAGTCGGCCGTCAAGGCGCGCGACAAGATGTGCGGCTACTGCGGTGGCCGGGCCGAGACCGTCGACCACATCGTCCCGCGCAGCCGTGGGGGCACGCTCACCTGGGAGAACGCCGTGGCCGCGTGCCTGCGGTGCAACCATCGCAAGGCCGACCGGACCCCCGCCGAGGCCGGCATGACGCTGCTCGTCACCCCCGCCGTCCCGCCACCAGGGTTCCTCGTCGGCTGACCGGTCGTCCCGTCGCTGCGTGGCGCCCACCGGGCCAGGTGTCGCGTCCTACGATGGGAGCGCACACGGAAGAGGTGGCGATGACCGAGCGGCGGGCCCTGGGGGCCGGTGACGAGCTCGACGGACGCTACGTGCTGCAGGACCTCGTCACCGAGAAGCTCGGCGCCAGCACCTGGCGTGCGCACGACACCGTGCTGGCGCGCAACGTCGGCATCGAGGTGCTCCCGAGCACCGACCCGCGCGCCGACAACTTCCTCGAGGCCGCCCGCCAGTCGACCACCGTCACCGACCCCCGCTTCCTGCGCGTGCTCGACCTCGTGGAGTCCGACCACGACCACCACGTCGTCGTCCGGGAGTGGGCGCGGGCCTTCCCCCTCGACCAGCTGCTGCGCCAGTCGGCGCTGCCCAACCGCCGCGCGGCCACCGTGGTCGCCGAGGTCGCCGAGGCGCTGGCCCACGCCCACGAGAAGAACCTCTTCCACCGACGTCTGACCCCGCACCACGTGCTGCTCAAGCAGACCGGTGCCGTGCGCATCGTCGGTCTGGGGGTGGCCACCGCCCTCGCGCCCGCCGGCCACCGCGACACCTTCGACGACCTGCAGGCCTACGAGCAGATGGACGTCGAGGCCCTGGGCAAGCTGCTCTACGCCTGCCTGGTGAGCCGGTGGCCCGGGGTTCCCGTCGACGGCCTGAGGTCGGCGCCCGTCGAGCACGGACGGCTGCTGCGGCCCCGACAGGTGAGGGCCGGCGTCTCGCGCGACGTCGACGCCGTGTGCGACCGGATCCTCGGCCGCCCGCCCATGCACCACCGCACCCCGCTGCGCACGGCCGGCGACATCGCCCGGGCCCTGCGCTTGACCGGTGAGGACGAGTCGGAGGTCGACGACCCGAGCCCGCTGCACATCTCGTCGCCCGACCTGCTGAGGCTCGACCCGGTGATCGTGCCGGCCGGGCCACCTCCGGGCCTGGAGCCGCCGCGCCGCCGGCCCAAGGCCTTCGAGCCGGCCCCGCCCACGACCTTCGAGCGGGGCGTCTCCCGCGCCAGGCGGGCGACGTCGACCGGTGACCGCAAGCTCGTGGTCGCGGGCATCGTCATGGTGCTCCTGATCGCTGCCGGTCTGGCCTTCGTGGTGGGTCGTTCCACCGACGAGGGAGCCCCGCTGGTGGGGACCACCGCCGGCGAGGACCGTGCCGCGGCCGAGACGCTCCCCGTGGTCGACGTCCAGGACCTCGACCCCCAGGGAGAGGACGGCGAGGAGAACCCCGACGAGGTCCCGCTGGCCGTCGACGGGGACCCCGACACCGCCTGGCGCACCACGACCTACTTCAACCGCGCCGACCTGGGCGGCCTCAAGGACGGCGTCGGGCTGGTCCTCGACCTCGGCGGCCCGCGCGAGGTCGAGTCGGTTCGCGTGCTCCTCGGTGGTGCCGGCACGTCGTTGTCGGTGTACGCCTCCAGCCCTGGCGGCGAGGTGCCCACCCGGCTCGCCGACCTGCAGCGCATCGCGGCGCTCGACGACCTCGGCAGCGACGTCACCGTGAGCTTCCCCGAGGGCACGTACACCCGGCGGATCGTCCTGTGGCTCACCCGGCTCCCCGAGGTCAGGCCCGGCGACTTCCAGGGCGAGGTGCGCGAGGTCACCGTGCAGGGCCGACGCTGACCCCTGCTGTCGGCGGTGCCTGGAATGTTCGGCACCTAGACTGCGTTGCAACAGGGAGAGACCCGTCTACGAGAAGGCATCCATGAGCACTCAGTCGTCCACCGATGGCGTCCGCAACCTCATCATCATCGGCTCTGGCCCGTCCGGGTACACCGCCGCGGTGTACGCGGCGCGCGCCAACCTGGAGCCGCTCGTCTTCGAGGGCTCGGTCACCGCCGGCGGTGCCCTCATGAACACCACCGAGGTCGAGAACTTCCCCGGCTTCCCCGACGGCATCATGGGCCCGGCCCTCATGGACAACTTCCGTGCGCAGGCCGAGCGCTTCGGTGCCGAGCTGATCTCCGACGACGTCACCGCGGTCGACCTCACCGGCGACGTCAAGACCGTGAGCCTGGCCGACGGCAGCACCTACCGCGCCCACGCGGTCGTGCTGGCCATGGGCTCGGGCTACCGCAAGCTCGGCGTCGACCGTGAGGACGAGCTGTCCGGCCACGGCGTCAGCTGGTGCGCCACGTGCGACGGCTTCTTCTTCCGCGAGCAGAACATCGTGGTCGTCGGCGGCGGCGACTCCGCCGTCGAGGAGGCCACGTTCCTCACCCGCTTCGCCTCCAAGGTCACGCTCGTGCACCGTCGCGACGAGCTGCGCGCGTCCAAGATCATGCAGGACCGCGCCATCGCCAACGACAAGATCGAGTTCGCCTGGAACTCCGAGGTCGCCGAGCTGCACGGCGAGGGCCGACTCGAGAAGATCACGCTGCGCGACACGGTGACCGGCGAGACCCGCGACCTCGACGCCACGGGCCTGTTCATCGCGATCGGTCACGACCCGCGCTCGGAGCTGCTCACCGGCCAGGTCGACCTCGACGACGAGGGCTACGTGCTGGTGAAGCCCGGCAGCACCGCGACCAACCTGCCCGGTGTGTTCGCCGCGGGCGACCTCGTGGACCACACGTACCGCCAGGCCATCACGGCCGCCGGCACCGGCTGCTCGGCCGCGCTCGACGCCGAGCGGTTCCTCGCCGACATGGAGCAGGCCGGACTGCCCGCTCCCGACGTCGCCATGGCCCAGTACGCCGAGTGACCTGCACGCCCACCGACCACCCCGACCCCACCTGCTGAAGGAGAACCCCATGCCTGACATCACCCCCGTCACCGACGCCGACTTCGACGAGAAGGTCCTCAAGGCCGACGGCCCCGTGCTCGTCGACTTCTGGGCCAGCTGGTGCGGCCCGTGCCGCCAGCTCGCCCCGATCCTCGAGGAGATCGCCGCCGAGAAGGGCGAGGCGCTCACCATCGTCAAGATGGACGCCGACGCGAACCCCGTCACCCCGTCGCAGTACCGGGTCACCGGCCTGCCGACGATGAACCTCTACTACAAGGGCGAGGTCGTGAAGTCGATCGTCGGCGTCCGCCCCAAATCGGCCATCCTCGGCGAGCTGTCCGAGTACGCCTGACCCGCAGGCGCCTGAGCGTCTGACCTGACGAAGCCCCGGTGCATCGCACCGGGGCTTCGTCGTTCCTCGAGGACGCGCGGCCTGTACCTGGTGGGCGGACTGCGCCTCGACGTCCTGCTGCGCCGCTCCGGGTGAGCCTCCACTCGCTGCTGGGACGCTGCGGCTGACCGTGGGGTCGGTCTCCGAAAGGGCCTCGACCGGAGCAGCGGTCTCGTGCCGGCTGGGTCTGCGGGGCGCGGCCACGATTCTCCCTCTGCGCGGAATCCACGCACGATTCTTCCTTCGCGTGGACCGTGCCTCCCGAAGGAAGAAGCGTGGCGACGAAAAGGACCCCGTACGGGCAGAGATTCTCCTTTGTCGTGGAACGGTCCACGCAAAGGAAGAATCCCTACCCCCCGCCGCACGAGACGCCACCGGTGGACGCAGGATTCTGCCTTTGCGCGCGGAAGCCCGAACGATGCTTCGTTCACGACGGCATCCCGTAGCGAACGCAGCATCCTTCGCCCCCTCACGCGCGAACGCAGAACCTTGCGTCACCGAGGCCGCGGTCCGAGAGCCCGACCGAGTCTGGATCCCGCCGCCGGTCGAGGCCTTTCGGGGCGCAGGTGTATGACGATCCACAGCGACGCAGCAACCGAAAGGCCACCGAGCCCCGCAGCAGCTGGGGACGACTGGCACCGGTCGTGCAAGCGTTATAGAGTCAAAGCGACTTGTCGATTTGTCGACACATCGACTTCAGTGGCCGCCGATCAGTGGTTCCGCGGCGGGTCCATCATGGCCACGATGCGCTCGAGGTCGTCGACCGTCGCGAACTCCACCGTGATCTTGCCCTTGGACTTGCCGAGGTCCACCTTCACCCGGGTGTCGTAGCGCTCGGACAGGCGCGAGGCCAGGTCGGCGAGGCGAGGTGCCGTCACCGTGCGACCCTGCGTGCGCGAGCGTGACGTGGCCTGGTCCTCGGAGTCACCGAACTTCACGATCTCCTCGAGGGCACGCACCGAGATGCCCTCGGCCACCACCCGGGCGGCCAGCCGGTCCTGCACCTCGGGGTTGCCCACCGAGAGCAGCGCACGAGCATGGCCCGCCGAGAGCACACCGGCCGCCACACGACGCTGGACCGCGGGCGGCAGCTTCATCAGACGCAGCGTGTTGGTGACCTGGGGACGTGAGCGACCGATCCGGTCGGCCAGCTCCTCCTGGGTGCAGCCGAAGTCCTCGAGGAGCTGCTGGTACGCGGCGGCCTCCTCCAACGGGTTCAGCTGTGAGCGGTGCAGGTTCTCCAGCAACGCGTCGCGCAGGAGGTCCTCGTCGGTCGTGTCCCGCACGATGGCGCCGATGGTGTCGAGGCCGGCGAGGCGGCTCGCCCTCCACCGGCGCTCGCCCATGATCAGCTCGAACGAGCCCGGGGACGCCTCGCGCACGACCACGGGCTGCAGCAGGCCGACCTCCTTGATGGAGTGCACGAGCTCGGACATGTCCTGCTCGTCGAAGACCTGACGCGGCTGGCGCGGGTTCGCCACGATGGAGTCCAGGGGCAGCTCGGCGAACCGCGCCCCCGCGACCTCCTTCAGGCCCGACGCCTCGGCCTCGGCAGGGGTCGAGGGAATCAGCGACTCCAGGCCTCGTCCGAGTCCACGGCGTGGTGCCATCATGCATCCCCTTCGCTGGTGTGCGCGGCCTGCGCGATCTCGCGGGCCGCCTCGAGGTACGACAACGCCCCGGAGGAACCGGGATCGTAGGTGAGGACCGTCTGCTGGTAGCTGGGCGCCTCGGAGATGCGCACCGAGCGCGGGATCGCCGTGGCCAGCACCTTCGGGCCGAAGTGCTCGCGCACCTGCTCGGCGACGCCGGCCGACAGGCGGGTGCGTGCGTCGTACATGGTCAGCAGGATGGTCGAGATCTCCAGCCGCTGGTTCAGGTGGGCGCGCACGAGCTCGATGTTGCGCACCAGCTGGCCCAGGCCCTCGAGCGCGTAGTACTCGCACTGGATCGGGATGAGGACCTCACGTGCCGCCACCAGCGCGTTCACCGTGAGCAGACCCAGGGACGGCGGGCAGTCGATGATCACGTAGTCGATGCGGTCCCCCGCGCGCTCACGCTCGTCGAGGTGGGTCTCCAGTGCCCGCTTCAGCCGCGTCTCGCGCGCCACGAGCGAGACGAGCTCGATCTCGGCTCCGGCGAGGTCGATGGTGGCCGGCAGGACGGTCAGTCCGTCGAGCTGGGGTGCGCGCTGCACCAGGTCGCTCATCGGCACGTCCTCCACGAGGGCCTCGTAGACCCCCGGCGTGCCCTCGCTGTGCGGGATGTCGAGAGCCGTCGACGCGTTGCCCTGGGGGTCGAGGTCGACCACGAGGATGCGCAGTCCCTTCTGCGCCAGCGCAGCGGCCACGTTCACCGCGGTGGTCGTCTTGCCGACGCCACCCTTCTGGTTCGCGACGACGAAGACGCGGGTCGAGGACGGACGCGGCAGCTGACTCGTGCTGCGCGCCCGGCGCGCCAGGTCCACGTGGTCCTGGGCCTCACGGGCCAAGGGTGTCGAGTCGTCCGGCAGCGGCGTCGCTGCGGCCGTCTCGGCTGCTGTGGCGGCGTAGCTCGATGCCGGGCTCGCCTGCTCGGAGATGCCGTGCAGGGGGTGTGTTTCACGTGAAACGCCGCCGAGGCCGCTTCCACCGTCATGGGCGTTCACTTCGTCACCTCCACCACCGTCGTCGGGACCTCGACCTCACCGTACGTCCGGATCAGCGTATCGGTGGCACCGAGGCGTCCGAGGGTGCGCTTCGCACCCTCCAGCTCCTCGGGCGCCGACTGCCCCTTCAGCGCCAGCAGTACGCCTCCCGGCTTCACCAGGGGCATGCACCACTTCGCCAGCTTCTCCAGGGCGGCGACGGCGCGCGCGGTCACGACGTCGAAGGTCTCGTCGACGTCCTCGGCACGCGAGCGCACCACCCTCACGTTCTCCAGGTCGAGCTCCGCCACGACCTCGTCCAGGAAGGTCGTGCGTCGCAGCAGCGGCTCGATCAGGGTGACCTGCAGGTCGGGCCGACCGATGGCCCACACGAGACCAGGCAGCCCGGCGCCGGAGCCGACGTCGGCCACGGTGGCTCCCTGGGGGAGGCGTGGCAGCACCACGCCGCTGTTCACGAGGTGGCGGTCCCAGAGACGGGGGACCTCGCGGGGCCCGATCATCCCGCGCTCGACACCGTCGGTCGCGAGGATGCCGGCGTACCGGGAGACCAACGGCAGCTGGTCATGGAACACCCCCGCGGCCACGGGCGGCGGCGGGGGTGTTTCACGTGAAACAGTCATCCGGAGATCAGTCGTCCGATGCTGGCAGGACCACGACGTGGCGCGAACGATCGGCGCCCTCGGACTCGCTGACCAGGCCGGCTGCCGCGACGGCGTCGTGGACGACCTTGCGCTCGAACGGGCTCATCGGGTCGAGAGCCACGCTCGGCTCGCCGGCGCGAACCCGCTCGATGGCACCGGCCGCCACGGACTCCAGCGCCGTACGACGCTGCGAGCGGAAACCGCCGATGTCGAGCATGAGGCGGCTGCGCTCGCCGGTCTCGCGGTACACCGCGAGGCGCGTCAGCTCCTGCAGGGCCTCCAGCACCTCGCCGTCACGCCCGACCAGCTGGTCCAGGTCGCCACCGACGATCGAGACCGACGCGCGGTCGTTCTCCACGTCCATGTCGATGTCGCCGTCCAGGTCGGCGATGTCGAGCAGCTCCTCCAGGAAGTCCGCAGCGATGTCGCCCTCGGCCTCGAGCTTCTCTGCATCCGTCATGCGCCGGTCACTTCCTCTTCTTCTTGTTCGGGCTGGGTCGCGATCCCGAGGCACGCTGGTTGCGGGTCTGCTTCTTGGGCTGGTTGCGCGTCACGCCGGGGTGCGGCTTCTCCAGCTCCTTCAGGGGATCCTCGGCCACGTTCTTGCCGTGCTTCACGTCGCGCTCCTGCTTGGCCTTGAAGGCCGGGGTGCCGGGAGCCGGGTTGTTGCGGATGACGTAGAACTGCTGGCCCATGGTCCAGAAGTTCGACGTGGTCCAGTAGATGAGCACACCCACGGGGAACGCCACACCACCGATCGCGAAGACGAACGGCAGCACGTACAGCAGCATTTTCTGCTGCTGGGCGTAGGGACCGGACAGCGCGTCCGGCGGCATGTTCTTGCTCATCAGCTGGCGCTGCGTCAGGAACTGCGTGCCACACATCGTGATCACCATGACGATGGCAATGATGCGCGTCTCGACGTGGGTGGCGTTCACGAGCGTGTCGGCGATGCGTCCGCCGAGGAAGATCGCGTCCTGCAGCTGCTCGGCGAGCTTCTCGGTCATGAAGCCGCGGGCGCCCTCGGCACCGTTCTTCGCCGCCTGGTCGATCACCCGGAAGAGGGCGAAGAACACCGGCATCTGCAGCAGCAGCGGCAGGCACGAGGCGAACGGGTTGGTGTTGTGCTCCTTCCAGAGCTTCATCTGCTCCTGGGCGAGGCGCTCCCGGTCGTGCCCGTACTTCTTCTGCAGCTCCTTGATGTGCGGCTGCAGCAGCTGCATGTTGCGGCTGCTCTTGATCTGCTTGACGAACAGCGGGATCAGCAGGGCACGGATCGTCACGGTGAGGCCGACGATCGCGAGTGCCCACGACCAGCCACCGGCGGGGTCGAGCCCGATCCGGGTGAACAGCTCGTGCCAGACCAGCAGGATGCCGGACACCGCGTAGTACAGCGGCGTCATGATGGCCGAGCCGATCGAGCCTAGGAAGTCGAACATGGTTCTCCAGGGGTGGGGGTGGTCGCCGTCGTGACGGCGAGAGAATCAGGGGTGCCCGACCCACGGCGCGGGGGGACCGGGTCGACGCCGCCGGCGGCCCACGGGTGGCAGCGTCCGACTCGACGTGCCGCCAGCCAGGAACCACGCAGCGCACCGTGCGTCTCGACGGCCTCGAGAGCATAGGCCGAGCAGGTCGGGTAGTACCGGCACACCTGGCCGTACAACGGGCTGATCGCGAAACGATACGCCTTCAGCAGGGCCACCAGCACGGTCCTCATCGACCGGCTCCGGCCGGCATCCGCTGCTCGGCCTTGCGCACGACCGTGGTCAGCGCGAGGTCGAGGTCGGCACCGAGACGCACGCTGTCGACACGGGCCGACGCCGGCAGGGCACGGACGACCAGCTTGGAACCCTGCGGCACCGACGCCGGCGTGCCACCGACCAGGTGAGGCGCCACCAGGTGGCGCAGTCGACGCTTCACGCGGTTGCGCACCACGGCCGGACCGACGGCCTTGGACACGACGAAACCGACGGAGGTGTCTCCGTCGGTTCCGATCGAGAGATGCGCGACGAGGGTCGGCGTCGAGGCCTTCGCCCCGCGACGGACGGCGACCTTGAAGTCACCTGCCTCACGCATGCGGTGGGCCCGTCGGAGCACGGCTCAGGCAGACAGCTTCGCGCGGCCCTTGCGGCGGCGGTTGGCCAGGATGGAGCGCCCCGCGCGGGTGCGCATGCGCAGGCGGAAGCCGTGCTTCTTGGCGCGACGGCGGTTGTTCGGCTGGTACGTACGCTTGCTCACGAGAATCAGGTCCTTCGACGTTTCGGGCCGGGGATCGACGGCCACCGCTCGCCCGCGGTGAGGATCTCGATCCGTGGGCATGCGGCAACGGTCGTGTTGCACGACTGCTCCACGGTACGGGGGCGCCGGACGCCGGTCAAACTGACCCCATAGGGCACTACGATGAAGCGGGTCCAACCGACACGCCGGACGATCCACAGGAATGTTCCGAAGTCGCTTGATCGAGGCTTGGCCGCGCTGCTAGCGTCGCCCGTCTGCGACTTTTCCACAGCGCGCGACCATCGGGAAGCTGGATGCACACCGTGTGGAAAACCTTGTGGACCACACCACCATCCGGGAGAGATGCATGACCGAAGCCTCAGGGCCGGGCAGTGGGGTCGCCGACCTCTCTGCCGCGTGGGAGCAGGCGGTGTCCACGCTCTCGATGGGCGCGAAGGTCTGGGTCTACAACGCCGAGCCGATCAGCCGGCACCCCGGAATCTTCATCGTGGGCGTGCCCGACGACCTGAGCCGCGCGCAGCTGGAGTCGCGGGTGCGACCCGCCCTGGAGCACGCGCTGTCGGCCGAGCTCGGCGAGCAGGTCCGCCTCGTCGTCACGATCGAGCCGGCGCTGGGCGAGAAGTCCTCGGCTGCCACGGCACAGCCCGACGAGCAGCGCGATTCGTTCGAGAAGAATCCACAAGACGACAAGTCGATAAATCCCCTGACGTTGGTCAACCCGGCGCCAGAGGAGGACGTCGAGGAGATCGACGCCGACGAGTTCAAGCCCAGCTGGGCCCAGGAGCCCGACCCCCACCAGCGACGCACGAGCGTGCACGAGGCACGGCTCAACGCGCGCTACCTCTTCGAGAACTTCGTCATCGGCTCGTCCAACCGCTTCGCCCACGCCGCCGCCGTCGCCGCGGCCGAGGCGCCCGGCAAGGCCTACAACCCGCTCGTCATCCACGGTGACTCCGGCCTCGGCAAGACCCACCTGCTGCACGCCATCGGTCACTACGTCCTGAACCTCTACCCCTCCTCGCGCGTGCGCTACGTCAACAGCGAGGAGTTCACCAACGACGTGATCAACGCGATCCGCGAGAACCGCACGTCGGCGCTGCGTCAGAAGTACCGCGAGATCGACGTCCTGCTGGTCGACGACATCCAGTTCCTGGAGAACAAGGAGTCGACGCAGACCGAGTTCTTCCACACGTTCAACGCGCTGCACAACGCCAACAAGCAGATCGTCATGACGTCGGACCGCCCGCCCAAGAACCTGCGCACGCTCGAGGAGCGGCTGCGCAACCGGTTCGAGTGGGGCCTGCAGACCGAGATGCTGCCGCCGGACCTCGAGACGCGGATCGCGATCCTGCGCAAGAAGGCGGCCATCGAGAAGCTCACCGCCCCGGCCGACGTGCTGGAGTTCATCGCCAGCAAGGTCCAGACGAACATCCGCGAGCTCGAGGGCGCCCTCATCCGCGCCACGGCCTTCGCCAACCTGCAGGGCACGACGGTCGACCTCCAGCTGGCGCAGATCGTGCTCAAGGACCTGGTCGCCGAAGGTGAGGAGCCCGAGATCACCTCCGGCGTGATCCTTGCCCAGACCGCGGCCTACTCGGAGTTCTCCATCGAGGAGCTGTGCGGCACGAACCGCAGCCGCGACCTCGTGCTCGCCCGCCAGATCGCGATGTACCTGTGCCGTGAGCTCACCGACATGTCGCTGCCCAAGATCGGCGCCGACTTCGGCGGCCGTGACCACACCACCGTGATGCACGCCGATCGCAAGATCCGCAAGCTCATGGCCGAGAAGCACGCCGTCTACAACCAGGTCACGGAGCTGACGAACCGCATCAAGCAGCAGGCTCGCCAGAACTGACCTCGTCGCCACCTCACGGCCGAAGCCCTGCACGGGCTTCGGCCGCGTCGTGCTGCGCCCGCATCGTTCATGCACACCTGGGGACGACTCTGTGGGAAAGTCTCGACTCGAGGTGGACACACGCGACGTCGGTGTGAACGACATGTGAACGACACGGCGCGCTGCACAGGGCACGGGGGGCCGTCCACGCACCACGCACAGGCCTGTCCACCGGCTCGAACGCGACCTGACCTGCACGAACGACGGTTGTCCACCGAATCCACACCGGCTACGACGACGACGAGAGAGTTACATGTCCGGATGCTCCGCAAGAGTGTCCTGCGGGGTGGGATGTGGACGACCGACCCGACGGCCGAACCCGTCCTCTCCCGACCTACCTGTCCCACCGCGTCCGTGGCAGGATGCAGTCCTAGTCTCTTCATGCCCGAAAGGCCTCGATCCTTGAGATTCCGCATCGATCGCGACACGTTCGCCGACGCCGTGGCGTGGACCGCGCGCAGCCTGCCCACCCGGCCGAGCGTGCCGGTCCTCGCCGGCCTGCTCGTGGAGACGTCCGGCGACGGCCTCACGCTGTCGGGTTTCGACTACGAGACCTCCACGCGAGCGACCCTGCCCGCCGAGGTCGCCGACGACGGGCGTGCACTGGTCTCGGGTCGCCTGCTGGCCGAGATCGTGAAGTCGCTGCCGGCCAAGCCGATCGACGTCAGCCTCGACGGCACCAAGGTCCAGGTCTCCTGCGGCAGTGCCCGCTTCAGCCTGTCGACGATGCCGGTCGAGGAGTACCCGCAGCTGCCCCAGATGCCCAGCTCGTCCGGGACCATCAAGGCCGACGAGTTCGCCACCGCGGTCGCGCAGGCCAGCGCCGCGGCCGGCCGCGACGAGATGCTGCCGCTGCTGACCGGCGTTCGGCTCGAGATCGACGGCTCCACCATCTCGCTGATGGCGACCGACCGGTTCCGCGCGAGCCTGCGTGAGATGCAGTGGTTCCCCGAGGCGGGCGACGCCTCGGGCCACGCCCTGGTGCCGGCCCGCGTGCTCGGCGAGACCGCGCGCTCGCTGGTCTCGGGCTCCGACATCACGATCGCGATCTCCTCGGGCGAGGCCGGCGACGGCCTCATCGGCTTCGAGGGCACCGTGGGCAACGGCACCCGCCGCACCACCACCCGCCTGCTCGAGGGTGACTTCCCGCGGGTGCGCCAGCTGTTCCAGGCACAGGCCGAGACGGTCGCGTACGTGCGCACGTCCGACCTGGTCGACGCCGTCAAGCGCGTGTCGCTGGTCGCCGAGCGCAACACCCCGGTCCGGCTCACCTTCTCCGAGGGCCAGGTGCTCCTCGAGGCCGGCAGCGGCGACGAGGCGCAGGCGTCTGAGTCGATCGAGGCGACCATCGACGGCGCCGACATCTCGATCGGGTTCAACCCCGGCTACCTGCTCGAGGGGCTCGGCGTCATGTCGGAGCCGGTCGTGCACCTCGCGTTCACCCAGCACACCAAGCCGGCCGCCATCTCGGGCGTCCGCGAGATCGGCGACTCACCCGACGGCGCCTTCCGCTACCTGATCATGCCGGTGCGTCTGCAGGGCTGACCTGCACGCACCACCTCGCACACCACGACTCCTGGGAGGGAGATCCATGCACCTCGGACTCGTCGGACTCGGCAAGATGGGCGGCAACATGCGGTCCCGGCTGCGCGACGGTGGTGTCACCGTCACGGGCTACGACCGCAACCCCGACGTCACCGACGTCGACTCGCTGGAGGCGCTCGTCGCCGAGCTCCCCTCGCCCAAGGTCGTCTGGGTGATGGTGCCCTCGGGCGAGATCACCCGCGCCACGGTCGAGGAGCTCATCGGGCTGCTCGGCGAGGGCGACGTCATCGTCGACGGCGGCAACTCCCGCTGGACCGACGACGAGAAGCACGCGGCCCTGGCCGCCGAGAAGGGCATCGGCTACGTCGACTGCGGCGTGAGCGGCGGCGTGTGGGGCCTGGAGAACGGCTACGCGCTCATGGCCGGTGGCGACGCGCACGACATCGCGAAGGTGCAGCCCGCGTTCGACGTGCTCAAGCCCGAGGGTGAGTCCGGCTTCGTCCACGCGGGCAGCGTCGGCGCGGGGCACTTCTCCAAGATGGTCCACAACGGCATCGAGTACGCCATGATGCAGGCCTACGCCGAGGGCTTCGAGCTGCTCGAGAAGGCCGAGCTGGTCGACAACGTCACCGACGTCTTCGACTCCTGGCGGGTCGGCACGGTCGTGCGCTCCTGGCTGCTCGACCTCCTGGTCAAGGCCCTGCAGGACGACCCCGGCCTGTCGAAGATCCGCGGCTACGCCGAGGACTCCGGCGAGGGACGGTGGACCGTCGAGGCGGCCATCGACCACGCGGTGCCGGCACCCACGATCGCGGCGTCGCTGTTCGCGCGGTTCGTGTCGCGCCAGGACGAGTCGCCGGCCATGCAGGCCGTCGCGGCCATGCGTCAGCAGTTCGGCGGTCACGCCGTGCAGGCTGCGTCCGAGGCCGGTCACGACCCGGCCGACATGGACGCACGCCCCTCCTGACGCATGCACGTCGCCCGTCTCTCGCTGCACGACTTCCGGTCCTACCCCGAGGTCGAGATCGTTCTGGAGCCGGGACCCACCGCGTTCATCGGGGCGAACGGCCAGGGCAAGACCAACCTGGTGGAAGCCGTGGACTATCTGTCGCGGCTCGACTCGCACCGGGTCTCGTCGGACACGCCCTTGGTGCGGGCCGGCACGGACCGCGCGGTGGTGCGGGCCGAGGTCGTGCGGGGTGATCGCACCGCGCTCCTGGAGCTGGAGATCACGCCGGGCCGGGCCAACCGGGCCCGCGTCAACCGCGCCGCACTGCCGCGCACCCGCGACCTGGTCGGCGTGCTCCGCACGGTGACCTTCTCCCCCGAGGACCTGGCGCTCGTCAAGGGCGACCCGTCGGACCGGCGCCGGTTCCTCGACGGGCTGCTCGTGCTGCGCACCCCGCGGCTCGCCGGCGTGAAGGCCGACTACGAGCGGGTGCTGCGTCAGCGCAACGCGTTGCTGAAGTCCGCGCGGAGTGGTCGATTCTCGAATCGACAAGTCGACATGTCGACTCTTGATATCTGGGACGACAAGCTGGCGACGCTGGGCGGCGAGCTGGTGGCGGCGCGCATCGCGCTGCTGCACGACCTGGCACCGTTCCTCGTCGACTCCTACCGGACGGTGGCCACCGAGGCGGCGGCCGACCGGCGCGACGTCACCGCCTTCTACCGCGCATCGACCCCGGCCGACGACGAGTCGCCCGCCGGGGTCCGGGAGGCGTTGCTGGCCGGCATCGAGGAGCGTCGACGCGACGAGCTCGACCGGGCGGTCACGCTCGTCGGTCCGCACCGCGACGAGGTGGAGCTGGCCATCGGCACCCTGCCCGCCAAGGGCTACGCCAGCCACGGCGAGTCGTGGTCGCTCGCCCTGGCCCTGCGACTCGCGTCGTTCACGCTCTTGCGCGACGACGACGGCGACGACCCCGTGCTGATCCTCGACGACGTCTTCGCCGAGCTCGACCAGGGTCGGCGCGAGCAGCTCGCCGAGCTGGTCGGCGACGCCGAGCAGGTGCTCGTGACCGCGGCCGTGGCCGAGGACGTGCCCAAGGCGCTCGCCGGGCAGCGGTTCGACGTCCACGGCGGACAGGTCACCGGAGCGTGACGTGAGCGGTCCCGACGACGACACCCCCGACGAGGACACCCCCGACGAGGACGCACCCGGCGCGGACGGCCCCGGCGCCGAGGGCTCCGACGTGAGCGGACCCCACGACGGCACTCCCGCGGACCCGTCCACGTCCGACGTGCCGGACGCCGGGGCGGCGGAGCCGGACCCGCTCGGCCTGGCGCGCGAGATCGCGGACTCCTACCGCGGCACGGGCGCACCGGTCCGGCCACGGCGGCGTCGGGTCCACGGCTCCACCCCGGCTCGGCGCAAGGGTCGCGAGGACCCGTCGTCGGTGGCCGACGCCCTGGGCGACCTGGTGCGCCAGCAGGGCTGGGACGGACGCCTCTCGGCTCAGCGCGTCTTCACCGACTGGGCCTCGATCGTCGGTCCGGAGATCGCCACGCACTCGGCGGTCGACGGGTACGCCGACGGCATCGTGCACGTGAAGACGGACTCCACGGCCTGGGCCACCCAGCTGCGTCTGCTCGCGCCGCGCCTCGTGGCACGCCTGAACGAGGAGCTCGGCGACGGCTCGGTCCTGCGCATCGAGGTGCGCGGTCCCCAGGCCCCGTCGTGGAAGCGTGGCCTCCGCTCCGTGAAGGGCCGCGGCCCGCGCGACACCTACGGGTGAGAGCAGGTCGCCCTGCGGCTGCGTCGCCACGGTCGGCCGAGGTCAGAGGTAGCTCTCGCACCGAACGACGCTGCCTAGAGGTGCGTCACCTACCTCCGCGGGCCCGGTTCGGTACGTCACCTACCTATGACGGCCACGGTCCTACGACGTCGGCGTGACCCGGTTGGCCGCGGCGACGCCGAGGCCGAGGGCCACACCCAGGGCGCCGAGCACGAGCGCGGCGTCGGTGAAGCCGTCCCACCCGTACGACGGGCGCACGCCGATGGCGACGAGTGCGACGATCGCACCGATCGACCCGACGAGGGCGAGCAGCCAGGTGCCGGGGACCCGTTCGTGGTCGCTGCCCAGCAGCACGGAGACGGCAGCCGTCCACGCGGTGGTGACCAGCACGGCGCCCACGACGTCGGACGGACGGTGCCAGCCGGCCACCACGGTCGAGGCGCCGGTCAGGGCGACGGCGAACGCGCCGACGGGGACCACGAGCGGGCGCATCCACCGCGGCGACACGAGGCACAGCGCTCCGACGCCCGAGGCGATCACGGTGGTGTGGCCGCTCGGGAAGCTGTTGGACGCCACGACGCCGTCGACGAGGTCGGCACGCTGGAGCAGCACGTGCTTGAGCACCTGCGTCGTGACGTTCGCCCCGGCGATGATCGTCAGGGCCCCCGCCGCCAGGGGAACCCGTCCCCGCGACAGCGCGAGCGCCACGCAGACGATCGACACGATCCCGATGGCACCGATCGACACGTAGCCGAGCACGCTCAGCACCTGCAGCTGGGTCTCGCGCCCGGCGACCACGGTGTTCATGGCGCGCTCGTCGAGGCGCTGGCCGAGCGGCGTCAGCAGCACGAACCAGACGAGGACGCCCCCGAGGGCCACGGCGGCGACGGCCGTGAGGGCGGCCGGACCCCGCACCGCGGAGCCGCGGGCCAGACGCTGCGGCGTCGGTACCGTGGTCGGGTCGGGTTCGGTGAGCGCCATGGCTCAACGATGACGCATGGCCGCAACCTCCGTCGAACGACGCCAGAGTGGCCGCAGACGCCCGAACAGGACCGGCGGGCGATCGGGCCATGGGTGACCACCCTGCGCGAGGCTCCCAGGCATGCTCTGTGGCCTCCCAGTGGCATCTGAGCGGAAAAAGTCCGTGGCTGACACTGGGGACAGTGCGCTGGGAGCCACAGAATCGCCCGTATACTGATTCGGTGACCACAACTCCAGACGACGCCGCGACTCCCGAGAACTCAGCGCCGACGAACGAGGACATCGTGACCGATGACACCGTGACGGACGAGGGCGGAGCTGCTGACGGCGGAACCGCCCTGCAGCGCGGCGGCCCGGTGGCCGGCTCCTACGACGCCAGCAACATCCAGGTGCTCGAGGGCCTCGAGGCGGTCCGCAAGCGCCCCGGCATGTACATCGGCTCCACCGGTGAGCGCGGCCTGCACCACCTGGTCTACGAGGTCGTCGACAACTCCGTCGACGAGGCCCTGGCCGGTCACGCCTCCCACATCGAGGTCACGCTGCAGGCCGACGGCGGCGTCAAGGTCGTCGACGACGGTCGTGGCATCCCGGTCGACATCCACCCCACCGAGGGCATCCCCGCCGTCACGCTCGTGCTCACGTCGCTGCACGCGGGTGGCAAGTTCGGCGGTGGCGGCTACAAGGTGTCCGGCGGTCTGCACGGCGTCGGCATCTCCGTGGTCAACGCGCTGAGCACGACCATGCACACGGTGGTCAAGCGCGACGGCTTCGTCTGGCGGCAGACGTTCGACAACGGCGTGCCCACGGCCGAGCTCGAGAAGGGCGAGGCCACCGACGAGACCGGCACGGCGCAGACCTTCTACGCGAACGCCGAGATCTTCGACTCCGTCGAGTACAGCTTCGACACCCTCAAGACGCGGTTCCGCGAGATGGCCTTCCTCAACAAGGGCCTCGAGATCCGGCTGCGCGACGACCGCGACGCCGCCGTCGAGGCCGCCGCCGACGACTCGGTCGTCGACGAGATCGAGCGCGAGGTGCAGTTCCGCTACGACCGCGGACTCGTCGACTACGTCGAGCACATCAACGTCGGCAGCAAGTCGCCGATCCACCGCGAGGTCATCTCCATCGAGGCCGAGGACGAGGCCAAGGGCCTGTCGCTGGAGATCGCGATGCAGTGGAACGACTCCTTCACCGAGTCGGTGCACACCTTCGCCAACACGATCAACACCCACGAGGGCGGAACGCACGAGGAGGGCTTCCGGGCGGCGCTGACCACCACGGTCAACAAGTTCGCCACGGCGCAGGGCCTCATCAAGAAGGCCAGCGACAACCTCTCGGGCGAGGACATCCGCGAGGGCCTCACCGCGATCGTCTCCATCAAGCTGGAGGAGCCGCAGTTCGAGGGCCAGACCAAGACCAAGCTGGGCAACAGCGAGGCCCGCTCCTACGTGCAGTCGGTCGTCAACGACTACATCGGCGCCTGGTTCGAGCAGAACCCCGCCGAGGGCAAGGTCATCGTGCGCAAGTCGATCGACGCCGCCACGGCACGTCTCGCCGCGCGCAAGGCGCGTGACCTCGCCCGCAACCGCAAGGGCCTCATGGGCGGCGGTGGTCTGCCGGGCAAGCTGGCCGACTGCCAGTCGCGCAACCCCGAGGAGTGCGAGATCTTCATCGTCGAGGGCAACTCGGCGGGTGGCTCGGCCAAGGGTGGCCGCGACCCGTACGCGCAGGCGATCCTCCCGCTGCGCGGCAAGATCCTCAACGTCGAGAAGGCCCGCATCGACAAGATCCTGCAGAACGCAGAGGTCCAGGCGATCATCAGCGCGCTCGGCACCGGCGTCCACGACGACTTCGACATGGCCAAGCTGAGGTACCACAAGATCGTGCTGATGGCCGACGCCGACGTCGACGGCCAGCACATCTCCACCCTGCTGCTCACGCTGCTGTTCCGGTTCATGAAGCCGCTCATCGACGGCGGCCACGTGTACCTGGCGCAGCCGCCCCTGTACAGGATCAAGTGGACGAACTCGCCCCACGAGCTGGCCTACACCGACAGCGAGCGCGACGGTCTGCTCGCCGCCGGTGCCGAGGCGGGCAAGCGCCTTCCCAAGGAGGCCCCGGTGCAGCGCTACAAGGGTCTGGGCGAGATGAACGACTCCGAGCTGTGGGACACCACGATGGACCCGGCCCAGCGCGTGCTGCGCCAGGTGACGCTCGAGGACGGCGCCATGGCCGACGAGATGTTCACGATCCTCATGGGCGAGGACGTGGAGCAGCGTCGCTCCTTCATCCAGCGCAACGCCAAAGACGTCCGCTTCCTCGACATCTGATCGGAGCACCACGATGCACGCACGCTGGCGGCGTTTCTCGTCGCTCGCAGGCCAACCCCGGGCCAGCGTCGCTCCTCGACCTTGCCATCGCACGCACCTCGTGGCGTCCGATACCACTGACAGGAACTAGCCGTGACTGATATCCCCACCGAGCACGACCGCACCGAGCCCGTCGAGCTGCAGGTCGAGATGCAGCGCTCCTACATCGACTACGCCATGAGCGTGATCGTGTCGCGTGCGCTGCCCGACGTGCGCGACGGCCTCAAGCCCGTGCACCGTCGCGTGCTCTACGCGATGTACGACGGCGGCTACCGCCCCGACCGCGGGTTCTCCAAGTGCTCGCGCATCGTCGGTGACGTGATGGGTCAGTACCACCCGCACGGCGACACGGCGATCTACGACACCCTCGTGCGCCTCGCGCAGCACTGGGTCATGCGCGCGCCGATGATCTCGGGCCAGGGCAACTTCGGCTCGCCGGGCAACGACGGCGCCGCGGCCATGCGGTACACCGAGTGCAAGCTCGCGCCCATCGCCATGGAGATGGTGCGCGACATCGACAAGAACACCGTCGACTTCCGGCCCAACTACGACGGCCGCTCCCAGGAGCCGACGGTCCTGCCGGCCCGGTTCCCGAACCTGCTCGTCAACGGCTCGGCGGGCATCGCCGTCGGCATGGCCACCAACATCCCGCCGCACAACCTGCGCGAGGTCGCCGACGGCGCCCAGTGGGCGCTGGCCCACCCCGAGGCCGGACGCGAGGAGCTCCTCGAGGCGCTCATGGAGCGGATCAAGGGTCCGGACTTCCCCACCCACGGCCTCATCGTCGGCACCCAGGGCATCGACACGATGTACCGCACGGGACGCGGATCGATCACGATGCGCGGCATCGTCGACATCGAGGAGGACGTCAAGGGCGGCCTGAGCCTGGTCATCAAGGAGCTGCCGTACCAGGTCAACCCCGACAACCTCGCCGAGAAGATCGCCGACCTCGCCCTCACCGGCCGGGTGCAGGGCATCGCCGACGTCAACGACGAGTCCTCCTCGCGCGTCGGTCGTCGTCTGGTGGTCAAGCTCCGCCGCGACGCGGTCGCCCGCGTGGTGCTCAACAACCTCTACAAGCACACCGAGCTGCAGTCGAACTTCAGCGCCAACATGCTGGCGATCGTCGACGACGTCCCCCGCACGCTCACCCTCGACGGCTTCATCACGCACTGGATCAGCCACCAGATCGAGGTCATCCAGCGACGCACCCAGTACCTGCTCGACGACGCCGAGGCGCGCGCCCACATCCTGCGCGGCCTGGTCAAGGCGCTCGACGCGCTCGACGACGTCATCGCCCTCATCCGTCGCAGCCCCACCGTCGAGGAGGCCCGCGACGGGCTGATCGGGCTGCTCGACATCGACGAGCTGCAGGCCCGCGCCATCCTCGAGATGCAGCTGCGTCGCCTGGCGGCCCTCGAGCGTCAGAAGATCATCGACGACCTCGCCGCGCTCGAGCGCGAGATCGCCGACTACAAGGACATCCTCGCCAAGCCGGAGCGCCAGCGGACCATCGTGTCCGAGGAGCTGGCCGAGATCGCCGACAAGTACGGCGACGACCGCCGCTCGCCCATCGTGGCCGCCGACGGCGACCTCTCGATGGAGGACCTCATCCCCGACGAGGACGTCGTCGTCACGATCACGCGCGGCGGCTACGCCAAGCGCACCCGCACCGACCTCTACCGGGTGCAGGGTCGCGGCGGCAAGGGCGTGCGCGGGGCCCAGCTGCGCGACGGCGACTTCGTCGAGCACCTGTTCCCGACCACGGCGCACCACTGGATCTTGTTCTTCACCACGGCGGGCCGCGTGTACCGCACCAAGGCCTACCAGCTGCCCGAGGCCGGACGTGACGCCAAGGGCGGGCACGTGGCCGGTCTGCTGAGCTTCCAGCCCGACGAGGAGATCGCGCAGGTGCTGGCCATCCGCGACTACGAGCAGGCGCCGTACCTGGTGCTCGCCACCCGCAAGGGTCTGGTCAAGAAGACCCGCCTGGCCGACTACAACAGCCCGCGCCAGGCCGGCGTCATCGCGATCAACTTCCGCGACGACGACGACGCGCTCATCGGTGCCGACGTGGCCGGCCCCGACGACGACCTGCTGCTGATCAGCAAGAAGGCCCAGGCCATCCGCTTCCGGGCCGACGACGACCAGCTGCGGCCCATGGGTCGAGCCACGTCGGGCGTCACGGGCATGAAGTTCCGCGGCGACGACGCGCTGCTGTCGATGACGGTCATTCGTCACGAGCACGCCGACGTCGCCGTCGAGGACGTGCCCGAGGAGGACCGGCTCTACGTCTTCACCGTCACCGACGGTGGCTACGCCAAGAAGACGTCGATCGACGAGTACCGCCTGCAGGGCCGCGGTGGCCTGGGCATCAAGGCCATGCAGATCACCGAGAACCGCGGTGAGCTGGTCGGTGGCCTCGTGCTCAAGGACACCGACGACGTCATCTCGGTGACGGCCAGCGGTCAGGTCACGCGCAGCCAGGTGGCGGGCGTCCCGGCCAAGGGTCGCGGCACGATGGGCGTCACGTTCGTGAAGTTCAAGGGCTCCGACCGGGTGGTCACGATCGCCCGCAACACCGATCTGAGCGGCGCGGCGGAGCCCGACGCAGATGCCGAGGCGGCTGCTCCCGGTACGGTGGAATCCGTGACGCCCGAGGCCGACGCCGCCGGGCCCGACACGACCGACGAGGGGCAGGACGAGTGAGCGATCCGCAGAAGCCTGAGGACCGGGCTCCGCGCCCGGGCGCCGGCGACGCCGCGCGCACCCAGCAGATCCCCCGACTCGGTCGCGACGGCAAGCCCGTCCGTTCGCAGAAGACCGTGGCCGACGCGCTGAGAGAGGCGCGCCAGTCGCCGGAGGAGCCGGCCAAGAACGAGTCCAACGGCACGGCCCGCCGACCTGCGGGTCCGGCACGTCCTGCCGCGAGCGGTCGGTCGTCGTCGTCCTCGAGCTCGTCGGAGAGCAGCGCCGCGAAGCCTGCATCGAAGACGCCCGCGGCGAAGCCGACCGAGAAGCCCACCGACAAGGCCGCGCCGCGCGACAAGGCCGCACCCGGCGCACCGCGATCGGGTGCTGCGTCGGCAGCAGCGAAGCGCGCCGAGACCAAGAAGGCCGCCGAGGCCAAGAAGACCTCGCAGTCGCCCAGGACCCCGGAGTCCACGCCGCAGAAGCCTGCGGCTTCGGGCGCGTCCACCGCGACGTCGTCCACCTCGTCCCGTTCGTCGACGCCGACGGCGGGCGACTACGCCCGCACCACCCGCCAGAGCCCGGACTCCACCGCCGTCATCCCGGCGGTCAAGGACGACGCTCCCTCAGCGACCAGCCCTGCTCCGGCCGCCTCCGCCGCGTCCACGTCGGGTCGCCAGGCCCGTCTGCGGCTCACGCACGTCGAGCCGTGGTCCGTCACCCGTCTGGCCTTCGTCGTGTCGGTCGCGCTCATGATCGTCTCGGTCGTCGCGGTCACGATCTTCTGGGTCGTGCTCGACCTCACGGGCATCTGGGACCAGCTGAACGGCACGGTCACCAACGTGCTCTCCGACAGCGAGGGCAGCTTCGACCTCACCGACTACCTGGGCCTCGGCCGACTCGTGGGCCTGACGCTGGTGTTCAGCGCCATCAACGTGGTCCTCATGACGGCGATCGCCACGGTCGCCGCCCACCTGTACAACCTCGCCGCCCAGCTCCTCGGTGGCATCGAGGTCACCTTCACCGACAGCTGATCCCAGCCGCTCCCCCCATCGGTGGATCGTCAACCGCAGCGACGCCTCTGCGGTTGACGATCCACCGATGGTGAGGCGTCGTCGGCGCCTAGGACCCGATTGGTCCGGCACGAGGACAGTGGGGTAGAGTTCATCGCTGTTGCGGGCCCATAGCTCAGCTCGGTTAGAGCGCTTCCCTGATAAGGAAGAGGTCGCTGGTTCAAGTCCAGCTGGGCCCACCACCGGACGCACGAGGAGGACACGATGAAGAAGCTTCTCGCCCTCGTCCTCGCGGCGCTCGGGGTGCTGTGGGTCAGGTCCCGTCGTGACGACGGAACAGCGACCACGCGCACCACCTGGGAGCAGGCGACCGACCCGGTCTGATCCCCTGAGGGGCTGTGGCGCAATTGGTAGCGCACCTGCTTTGCAAGCAGGGGGTTAGGGGTTCGAGTCCCCTCAGCTCCACCACCGGTCGTTGACCCTCCCGCCTCGAGTTGGTCTACTTCGGGCATGTTCTCGGACCGGTCGTCCCGTGCCCGCACCCTCGCCGCCGGTCTGAGCCTCTCGCTCCTCCTCGGCACGACGGCCGGCTGCAGCCTCGGCGGGCCAAGCCCCGAGGACGCCGCCGAGGTCCTCGCCGACGCGCTCGTCGCGGGCGACGTGTCGTCGGTGCCCAGCACCAGCGACCCGAAGCGCAACCAGGCCGACCTCCAGCGGATCCTCGAGGCCGTGCCCGACGGGCAGGAGGTGGAGGTCGCGGTCGAGTCGGTCGACGAGAAGGACGACGTCACCACGGCCACCCTGTCGATCCGACGGACCATCGCCGGTGCCACCTGGTCGTACGCCAGCTCGGCGCAGCTCGTGGAGGGCGACGACGGCTGGCAGGTGGAGTGGAAGCCCTCGATCGTGGCTCCGGTGACCGGCACGGAGCGCCTGGCCGTGCGCCGGACGGCCGCGGAACGGGGCGAGATCCTCGGTGCGGACGACACGCCCATCGTGACGGCTCGTCCGGTGGTGCGGGTCGGCATCGACAAGACCGAGGCGGCACCCGACGCCGTGGGTGACGCTGCGCAGCGGTTGGCCGGCGTGCTCGACATCGACGCGGAGGGCTACCGCCGGCGCGTCGAGGCCGCCGGCGACCGCGCCTTCGTCGAGGGACTGGTGCTGCGCGCCGACGCCGACGTGCCGAGTGCCGACGAGCTCGCCCCAATCCCGGGTGCGGTGGCGATCGACGACGAGCTGCCGCTCGCCCCCAGCAGGGCGTTCGCCCAGCCCGTGCTCGGCAGCGTCGGCGAGGCGACGGCCGAGATCATCGAGAAGTCCGACGGCGACCTCGTGACCGGGGACCAGGCGGGGCTGTCCGGCCTGCAGGCCCGGTACGACCGCGCGCTGCGGGGTACCCCGGGCGTCGAGGTGGTGGCCGTCGACGACGAGGCCGGAGCCGACCCTCGCCGGCTCTTCCTGAGCGAGCCGAAGCCGGGCAAGCCGTTGCGCACGACGCTCGACCTCGAGCTGCAGGCCTCCGCCGACGAGCTCCTGGCCGACGTCGAGCCGGCCAGCGCGATCGTCGCGATCGAGCCGTCGACCGGCGCGATCCTGGCGCTGGCGAGCGGTCCCGGCGGTGAGGGGTCCGACACCGCGGCATCGGGACGGTACGCCCCAGGCTCGACGTTCAAGGTGGCCACCGCGCTGGCGTTCCTGCGGTCCGGCCTCGAGCCCACGACCGACGTGCCGTGCACCGCGACCGTGACCGTGGACGGCCGCAGGTTCGAGAACTACTCCGACTACCCGGCCTCGGCGATCGGTGAGATCCCGTTGCGGACCGCCATCGCCCAGTCCTGCAACACCGCCATGATCGCCAAGCGGGACGAGGCGCCCCAGGACGAGCTCACGGCGGCCGCCGCGGGCCTCGGACTCGGCCGCGACGTCGACCTCGGCATCCCGGCCTTCCTCGGCCAGGTGCCGACGGTGGCGGAGGGCACCGAGCGCGCCGCGTCGGTCATCGGCCAGGGCCGGGTGGAGGCGTCACCGCTCGCGATGGCCGTCCTCGCCGCGTCGGTGCAGGACCGAGCCCTGGTGACCCCTGTGCTGCTGCCCGACCTGGATCCGGACGAGCCGCCCGCCCCGGCCGACCCCGTGACGAAGCAGGAGGCGGGCGACCTGGCCGCGATGATGCGTGCGGTGGTGACCGACGGGAGCGGCGGGTTCCTGCAGGACGTCCCCGGTGACCCGGTCGCGGCCAAGACGGGCACGGCGGAGTACGGCGACGCCCAGCCTCCACGCACGCATGCCTGGATGATCGGCACGCAGGGTGACCTCGCGGTGGCGGTCTTCGTCGCCGACGGCGAGTCCGGCTCGGCCACCGCGGGACCGCTGCTCGAGGCGTTCCTGCGTCGCTGAGCCTGCCAGGGCCTCCGGCCTGGCGGGTCGGAGGCAGTGCCCAGGACGGGCCGGTGGGTGACCTGGTCGAGTCGATGGTCAAGCGCGGCGCGAGGTGAAGGACCCCGGCACGATGATGGCCGGCGCCGGCGGGCTGCTCGACCGCATCGACTCGCTGCTGATGGCGCTGGCCCTCGTCCTGGTGCTGGGCTGACCTGGTGCTGGGCTGACCGGGTGCTGGGCTGACTGTCGGGCACACTGGACCGACCCCGACGAGAGGACCACCCATGGCCGTCGACCCCACCGGCTCCGACCTCAAGGCCTTCCTCGCGGCCGACGACGGCGGACCGGTCGTGATGCTCAACCTGCTGCGCTTCGCCCCCGGCGGCCGCGAGCTCTACGCCGAGTACTCACGCGCCGTCGTCTCGACGTTCCTGCCGCGGGTGGGCGGCGAGGTCGTGTACGCCGGCCGGGGCCACGCCGCGCTCGTCGCCGAGGACGGTCAGGCCTGGGACGCCGTGCTCCTGGTCCGCTACCCCTCGCGCGCGGCCTTCGCCCGCATGGTCGCGGACCCGGAGTACCAGCAGGTCACCCACCTGCGGACCGAGGCGCTCAGCGAGGCCGTGCTGCAGCCGACCTCGGCGTGGGGCTGACGGAGCGGCTCAGACCTCGTCCTCGCCGTCGGCCGACGTGAGGCCGACCTTGACGATGTAGACGATCAGGGCCGACGAGATCACGAGGAAGCCCAGGACCCACAGCGGAGCCCACTTCTGCGTGGGCTCGTCCTCGACCTCGGTGATGGTCACGTCGTCCTGGGAGCTGCCGGAGGCGCCGGCCGACGCCGACGGCTCCGAGGCGCTCGCGCCGGCACTCACCGTGAAGCCGACCTGGCCGCTCACGGCGTGGCCGTCGGCCGAGACGACGCGGTAGACGAGCCGGTAGGCGCCGGGCTCGGCGTCGGCGGTGCGCACGCCCACGAGGACCCGACGTCCGGCCACGGTCACCTCGCCGTCGTCGAGCCGGGTGCCCGAGGAGTCGAGCAAGCGCAGCACCGCGCCACTGCCGATCTCCTCGTTCAACGTCACCGAGACGGTCTGCGGCAGCGCGCTCATGGTGGCGCCGTCGGCGGGGTCGGACGACTCCACGGACGCGTGAGCGAGGGCCGGCGTCGGCACGGCGAGCAACGCAAGGGTCGCGACGAGACCGAGGACGAACGAGCGCACGGGCTACCTCCAGGAGCGGCGGCGGGAACAGGTCGGCTACGACGCACTGTAGTAGCGCTCGCCTGAGCGCCGGGACGCAGTGCGGCTCGTGGCAGGTGCCTCGAGGGTGGCACATCAGCGCCCGACGGCGCTATCATCGTCGTATGGCGATGAAGCATCACCCGTCTGACGGCCACGTCACCCGGCGGACCGGAGCGGGCGCGCGCACCCACGAGCAGCACCGGCACGCCGACCTCGACGTCGGGACCGACGGGACCGACCTCGTCGCCCGGCTGCTCCACGGGTTCGCCGACCCGGGCCGGCTGCGGATCCTCGAGCACCTCCGGCTCGGGGAGCACCGCGTGGTCGAGCTGACCGCCCACCTGGGGCTCGCCCAGTCCACGGTCTCGGCCCACCTGGCGTGCCTGCGCGACTGCGGCCTGCTCGACGTGCGCCACGAGGGCCGCTCGTCGTACTACCGGCTGGCCCACCCGGAGGCCACCGAGGCGCTGCTGCGGGCGAGCAGCCTGCTGCTCGACCGCACCGTCGGCGGCACCCCGGAGCCCGACGCGACCGAGCCGACCGGAGCGGCCTGATGGGTCACGGCCACGCGCACGGTCACGCCGGGGGACCCGCCAGCGGTCGACACCGCGGGCGGCTGACCGTGGTGTTCGTCCTCGTCGCCGCGTTCTTCGTCGTCGAGCTCGTCTACGGCATCCTCGCGTCGTCCCTCGCCCTGCTGTCCGACGCCGGTCACATGGCCGCCGACGTCGTCACGCTCGGCGCCGCGCTCGCCGCCACCAAGGTGGCCACCCGGCCCGACACGACCGGGCGACGGACGTTCGGCTCCTACCGCGCGGAGGTGTTCGCGTCGGGGTTCGCCGTGCTCGTCATGCTCGGAGTGTCCGTCTACGTCGTGGTCGAGGCGCTGGCCCGGGTCGGCTCCACGGTCGAGGTCCAGACCCGGCCGATGATCGTCGTCGGCACCCTCGGGCTGGTGGTGAACGTCGTCGCTCTCGTGATGCTGCGCGCGGGCGCCGGTGAGTCGCTCGTGATGCGCGGCGCCTACCTCGAGGTCGTCGCCGACACCGCGGGCTCCGTCGGCGTGGTCGTCGCCGGTGTCCTCGTGGCCACCACGGGGCAGACCGGGTGGGACGCCGGCGTCGCGCTGGCCATCGGGGCCTTCGTGGCCGTGCGGGCGGTGCTGCTCGGGCGCCAGGTCCTCGCCGTGCTCGGTCAGCACGCGCCCGAGGGCCTCGACGTGGAGGAGGTGGTCACGGACCTGCAGGCCATCGAGGGCGTCGGCGACGTGCACGACCTGCACGTCTGGGTCCTCACCTCCGGCATGAACGTGGCCACCGCCCACCTCGTGGCCGACGGCAGCGCCGACGTCGACGTGATCCTCGCCGAGGCCAGAGCCGCGCTGCGCGACCGGCACGGCGTCGAGCACGCGACCCTGCAGGTCGAGGGCGCCCGCGCACCGGAGTGCCACAGCGTCGACTGGTGAGCCCGTGCCAGGCTGGTGGGTACCCCCCACGAGCCGAAGCCAGGAGGACTGCCGTGCCGAGCTACCGCGCCGTCCTCGACGGCCACGTGGTCGCGGAGAGCGACGCGACGGTCACGGTCGAGGGACACCGGTACTTCCCGCTCGACGCGATCAGGCCTGGCGTGCTCGAGCCGTCCTGGATGCGGTCGCTCTGCTACTGGAAGGGCGTTGCCCGCTACTTCCACGTGACGGCCGGCGGGCGCACGATCCGCCACGCCGCGTGGACCTACCGGCACCCGTCCCCGCTCGCGCGGCGGATCAAGGGCCACGTGGCGTTCTGGCCCGGCGACGCGCGGGTCGAGGAGTCGGCCTAGGTCCTGCGCCGCCGACGTCGCCGCCGGGGAGCCGACGGTTGCTCGAGCCCGGGTCCACTCACGGTGACGACGTCGTCGCCACGTCGGCGCCCACCGCACGCATCCACGGTTCCACCTCGTCCAGCACGGCGACGTGACCGGAGCCCGGGAGGAGCCGGAGGTCGGTTGTCGGGACGAGCTCGGCGAGCCGCTCGGCATGGTGCGACGGCACGATCCGGTCGTCGGCGCCGTGGAAGAGCGTGCACCGGGCGGTGATCGTCGCGAGGTCGACGCCCCACGGTGCGACGAACGCCAGGTCGTCGTCGATCTCCCCATGGTCGCTGCCGGCCGAGCTGGCGGCCTGGGCGTCCTGCCCGATGGCCGCCCAGGGTCCGGACAGGGCGGTGAGGTCGTCGGCGGTGAAGCTCTCGGGGTCGAGCTCGGCGTGCTGCTGGTGGCGTTCCCGCGCCGCGCGGCCGTCGGCGGCCGGACGAAGTCCGCCACCGCCGCCGGCCATGCCGGTGAACCAGCCCGGTGTGTGGTCGTACGGAGCGGGCGAGGCGAAGGTGGCCACGTGGGTCGCGCGGTCACCGAGGAGGACGGCCAGTGCGAGGGCGTGTGGACCGCCACCGGAGTAGCCCGCCACCGCGGTGCGGGCGATCCCGAGCTGGTCGAGCGTCTCGTGCACGTCCGCGGCACAGTCCAGGACGGTGCGACCGGGGCGTCGCGGGCTGGCTCCGTAGCCCGGCCGGGTCACCGAGAGGAGTCGCAGTCCACTCGCCCGGGCTGCAGCGACCACGGGCGCGGGGTGGCGTCCGGTGTGGGGTGTCCCGTACAGGAAGACGAGGGAGGGAGCGGACGGCTCGTCGACACCGGCGACGTGCACGTCGAGCACGCGGCCGTCCGACAGCGCCAAGGACCGAGCCGTCACGCCGGTCCACTCCACCAGGTCGTCCGGCTGACCAGCAGGCTGCACGCGAGGTCCATGCTCCTCACCCTCGCGCACGGGGAGCGCGGTGTGAAGACCTCCCGGGCGCTGCTCGGCCGCTCACGGGCTCGGTGACGTCGCTCAGGGCCAGGGGTTCTTCACGCAGCCCTGCAGGCCCTTGGTCTGTTGCAGCATGACGGGCGCCTTCGCCCCGGGTGCCGGGCAGCCGACGTGGTACTTGCCGAGGGCGTGCCCGACCTCGTGGTTCACGAGGTAGGTGCGGTAGCCGCTGAGGTCGTCGCCGTAGTACTGGACGCCCAGCGCCCAGCGCTTGACGTTGAGCACGACCCGCGAGCCGCTGCGGCACGACACCTCGCCCCGGGTGAGCAGCGGGGCGCACAGCCGGTCGACGGTGTCGGGGCTCGCCAGCATGATCTGGAAGTCGCCGCCGCCCTCGACCTGCTCGAAGGACCAGCCGTCCGAGCGCCAGCCGCGCTCGTCGCCCAGCACCTGCGCGACCTGCCGGGCGAAGCGGTCGGGGTCCTGGGGCAGGCCTCCCTCGACCTCCACGGAGTAGCGGCGGTTGCGCCCGGACCCGGCTCCGGCCACGTCGGCGACCGCGGCCGTGGCGAACGTGCCCTCGCCGCTCTGCGGGAAGTCGGTCGGCTCCGGGGCGGGGGTTGTCTTCGTGGGGGTGGGCTTCGGCGCCGGGGTCAGCGTCGGCATGACGGCGTCGTCGGCCCACGACACGTTCGTGGCGGCCGACGCGGCGGGCTCGTCCGACGACGGACGGACGGCGGCCAGCACCACCACCACGAGCGTGACGAGCACCGATCCGCCGAGCGCTGCGGCACGGCGCCGACGTCGACGCATGGCACGCTGCCTCGCCGCGCGGTGGCGACCCACAGCGGTGGAACTCGCGCGGCGCGAGGGGCCGGGCTCGCGCTCTGTCACCTGCACAGACTACGCGGAGCTACCCTGGCGACGACCGGTGCCGCGACACGGCACCGTCACGACGAAGGGGTGGAGCGGCCCATGAGCAACACCGAGACATCGCCCGACGAGCTGGTGTGTGGTGAAGACTCCGCCGCCGAGCTGCAGGTCCTCACCCCGCGCGACGTGCCGCTCGGCGGGCCGCGCGCCATGACCGTGCGCCGCACGCTGCCCCAGCGTCAGCGCTCCCTCATCGGCGCCTGGTGCTTCCTCGACCACTACGGACCGGACGACGTGTCCGAGTCCGGCGGCATGGACGTGCCGCCCCACCCGCACACCGGGCTGCAGACGGTCAGCTGGCTGTTCTCGGGGACCATCGAGCACCGCGACAGCGCCGGGTTCCACGCCGACGTACGACCCGGGGAGCTCAACCTCATGACGTCGGGCCGCGGCATCAGCCACTCCGAGCGCTCCACGCGCGACACGACGGTGCTGCACGGTGCCCAGCTGTGGGTGGCGCTGCCGCAGGAGGCGCGCTTCGTCGACAAGACCTTCGAGCACTACGCCCCACCGACCCTCGAGGGCAGCGCCGACGGAGGTGCCTGGCGCGCGCAGGTGTTCCTCGGCAGCCTGCTGGGCTCCACGTCCCCTGTCTCCACCCACACCCCGCTGCTGGGTGCCGAGCTGCGCCTCGACGCCGGCACGGTGCTGCAGCTCGATGTCGACCCGACGTTCGAGCACGGCGTGCTCGTGGACACCGGCGCCGTCCTCGCCGACGCCGACCCGATCGCGAAGGACGAGCTGGGCTACCTCGCCCCCGGCCGTGACCGCATCACGCTGCGCGCGAGCCAGGACAGCCGGGTGCTGCTCATCGGCGGGCCGCCGTTCCGCGAGCAGATCGTCATGTGGTGGAACTTCGTCGGTCGCAGCCACGACGACGTGGTGGAGTACCGCGACGCGTGGATGGCCGAGATCGACGGCAAGGCCGCCGGCGCCGCGTCCGACGGTCTGTACGGCCTGCCCGAGGGCGACCCCGAGCGTGCCCTCCCCGCCCCCGAGCTGCCCAACGCCCGCATCCGCCCGCGCGGCTGACCAGGAGGACACCCATGGCCCTCGACCCGATCGAGCACGACGGCATCACGGTCCGGCATGCCCCCGACCGGCACCGCTACGAGCTGGCGGACGGTGAGGAGGTCATCGGGCACACCGACTACCGGGAGCTCGGCGACGACGGCGCCCCCACGCACGGAACCATCACGCACAGGGACTTCCTGCACACGGAGGTCGACGACGCCTACGGCGGGCGTGGGCTCGCGTCGGTGCTCGTGCAGTTCGCCCTCGACGACGTGCGCGCGGCGGGCCTGCGCATCGTGCCGCACTGCCCCTACGTCGCGGGCTGGATCCGCAAGCACGAGGGCCGGTCCGACGACCTCGTCGACTGGCCCGCCTGAGGCTCGGTCCGGTCTACGTCTCGGCGATCTCGCGCTCGACGTCGGCCATCGGTCGGCCGCGGAAGCGACGGAAGCTGTAGACGATCGTCGCCAGGGCGATGGCGGCGGAGAAGATGAGCGTGGCGCCGGTGCCCCAGCCGCCGAGCAGCCACCAGGACTCGCGCAGCGGCCACCAGTCGGGAGCAGGCGGACGCAGCCCCCACACGACGCCGAGCCCTGCGAGCCACACGACGCCGAGCAGCGACAGCGCGACCCGCGGCCAGGTCTGCACGCCCTGCGCGGCGGTGCGCAGGGCCGCGTCCTTGACGGGCTCGACGCGTCGGCGCGCCCACTCGTAGCGCTGTGACAGCAGGGCCAGACCGCCGAACAGCAGCAGCAGGCCGGGCCCGGGAAGGAAGATCGCGGCGAGGCCGAGCAGGACCATGATCCAGCCGAGCACCTCGAGCGCGAGGGTCTTGCCGTGGTCGATGACGCCCATGTGGTCCTTCCGTCGTCGCTGGCCGGAGCGTAGCGGGTCGATCTGAACAGGTGGCTCAGCGCTTGGCCATCAGCATCCGGACGAGGTAGATGACGGCCACGACCACGAGGATGAGCAGGATGATGCGCACGGGAGGCTCCTTCGCCCGGACGCGCCGGTCGCGTCGGTGCTTGAACGGTAGGCCCGTCGGGCGCGACCTGCACGGCAGACCTCGACTCCCGCTCAGTGGGCTGGACCGAGCGGGCCACCCACTGCTCCGCTAGCGTCGGCGGTGAGCCACGCCACCCCCAGGAGGAACCCGATGCCGCAGACCGTCAAGGCCGTCGTCGCCCGCAGCAAGGGCGCACCCGTCACCGTCGAGAACATCGTCGTGCCCGACCCCGGGCCCGGTGAGGCGGTCGTGGCCGTGCAGGCCTGCGGGGTGTGCCACACCGACCTGCACTACCGCGAGGGCGGCATCAACGACGAGTTCCCATTCCTGCTCGGCCACGAGGCCGCGGGCGTCGTCGAGTCGGTCGGCGAAGGTGTCACCGAGGTGGCCCCGGGCGACTTCGTGGTGCTCAACTGGCGTGCCGTGTGCGGTGACTGCCGGGCCTGCAAGCGGGGCCGCCCGCAGTACTGCTTCGCCACCTTCAACGCCGAGCAGAAGATGACGCTCGAGGACGGCACCGAGCTCTCGCCGGCGCTCGGCATCGGCGCGTTCGCGGAGAAGACCCTCGTGGCCGCCGGGCAGTGCACCAAGGTCGACCCCGAGGCCGACCCGGCCGCCGTCGGGCTGCTCGGATGCGGCGTGATGGCCGGCATCGGTGCCGCGATCAACACCGGCAACGTGGGTCGCGGCGACTCCGTGGCCGTCATCGGCTGCGGCGGCGTGGGCATCGCCGCCGTCGCCGGAGCGCGTCTGGCCGGAGCGGCCAAGATCATCGCCGTGGACCTCGACCCGCGCAAGCTCGAGCAGGCCACGGCCCTCGGCGCGACCCACACCGTCGACGCCTCGAAGGACGACGTGGTGGAGCGCATCCAGGAGCTCACCGACACGTTCGGCGCCGACGTCGTGATCGAGGCTGTCGGCCGTCCCGAGACCTGGGAGCAGGCCTTCTACGCCCGCGACCTCGCCGGCACCGTGGTCCTGGTCGGCGTGCCCACGCCGGACATGAAGGTCCCCGAGCTGCCGCTCATCGACGTGTTCGGTCGTGGCGGCTCGCTCAAGTCCAGCTGGTACGGCGACTGCCTGCCGAGCCGCGACTTCCCGATGCTCGTCGACCTGTACCGCCAGGGTCGGCTCGACCTCGACGCCTTCGTCACCGAGCGCATCGGCATCGACGACGTCGAGGCCGCGTTCGACAAGATGCACGGCGGCGACGTCCTGCGTTCGGTGGTGATGATCTGATGGCCGCCCAGGTGACCAAGGTCGTCACGTCGGGCCAGTTCGCGCTCGACGGCGGCAGCTGGGACGTCGACAACAACGTGTGGATCGTCGGTGACGACAGCGAGGTGGTCGTCGTCGACGCACCGCACGACGCCGAGGCCATCGCCGCGGCCGTCGACGGTCGCACGGTGCGGGCCATCGTGCTCACGCACGGGCACAACGACCACCTGAACGCCTCGGTGCAGCTGCGCGACCTCACCGGCGCCCCCATCTGGTTCCCGTCGGCCGACGCCATGCTGTGGGAGGCCGAGCACGGCACCGACGTGCGACCGGACCACGACCTCACCGACGGCACGACCTTCGAGGTGGCCGGCAGCACGTTGCGGGCCGTCGCGACCCCGGGCCACTCCCCCGGCAGCACCTGCCTCTACAGCGAGGACCTCGGCGTCCTGTTCAGCGGTGACACGCTGTTCAACGGCGGGCCCGGTGCCACCGGACGCAGCTACTCCAGCTTCGACACGATCGTCGCGTCCATCCGTGACCACCTGCTGACGCTGCCCGAGGACACCGTCGTGCACACCGGCCACGGTGACGACACGCTCATCGGCGACGAGGCGCCCCACCTGCAGGAGTGGATCGACCGAGGTCACTGAGCCTGTCGCAGGCTCAGGCGGGCGGCCAGGTGTCGAGCGCGCGGTGCAGCACGTCGACGGCCCGGTCCCAGCTGACGCCGGCCTCGGGGTCGCTGTGGTCGAAGGACCCGGTGGCCTCGAGGGCGATGAACCCGTGGACGGTGCTGCCGATCAGTCGCACGGCGTGCACGTGGTCCTGCTCCGGCACGCCGTAGCCGCGCAGCACGGAGGCGAGCAGCTGGGTGTGGCGTCGCCCCGCCTCGACGCCGTCGTGGTCGGGGGCCAGTCGGCGTCGGGTCGCCGCGTACCGGCCGGGGTGGACGCGCGCGTAGTCGCGGTAGGCGTCGGCCAGGGCGCGCAGCGCCGATCCCGCGGAGCGGCCGGCGACGTTCCTCGACGCTGCGTCGGCCATCTCGTCGAGCGCCCGCACCGTGATGCCGTCGCGGAGCGCCTCGGCGCCGTCGACGTGCGCGTACAGGCTGGGCGTGCGGATGCCCACGGCGCGCGCGACGGCGGACGGCGTCACCGCCTCGAAGCCGAGCTGGTCGGCGAGGTCGGCGGCGGCATCGAGGACGAGCGAGCGAGTGAGTCCGGCACGGGGCACGCGATCAGCCTATCACCACTAGGTGTATACCTAATGGTGTTAGGAAACGATGAAGGGACGCTCCATGCAACCGCTCTCCGCCGACCAGGTCCGGGCCTGCTTCGTGAACAGCTCGCGCAGCAAGGTCGCCTCCATGACGCTGCCCGCGCCGTGGCCGCCCGACCGCCTCGAGGAGCGCGACTACCTCGGCTGGGTCGACGCGAAGGCCCCGCAGCGCGCCTACGTCGTGCTGGGTGAGGACATCAGCGACGAGCCCGTGGGCATCGAGCTGCGGGTCGGCACGTCCGTCGGGCCTGCGCGGACGACCTTGTGCGACTGGTGCCGCACCGACGACGGCACGTCGACGGCGCGGCTGCTGGTCGCCCGACGGGCGGGCCCACGGGGCCGGGCCGGCGACACGGTCGGGCAGTACGTGTGCGGCGACCTCGCCTGCTGGAAGCGCGTGCGCCGACCTCTCAAGCCGCACGACAAGTCGATCACGGGCGCGCCCGACCTGCGGGTGGACGACCTGCGCTCGCGGGTGCTCGAGTTCGTCGAGTGGGTGCGTGCTGCCTGAGCGAGGTGGCTCAGCCGCGACGCAGCAGCACGATGCCGACGACCGCGGCCACGGCGGCCCCGGCCAGCACGGCGATACGGCCCTTGTCGGCCTCGGCAACGGCGTCCTGGGCGCGCGACTTGACGTCGAGCTTGTCGCCCAGGGCGTCGACCGTCTCGGCCAGGTGCTCACGGGTGGCCGCGATCTCGGCCTCCAGCTGGTCGCGCTCGCTCATGACGGGTTCCCCTTCGCTGCGGCGACGTCGGCCTGCACGCTCTCGACGCGTGCGGCAGGAGCCTGCGCGACCTTCGAGACGTTGCTCTTGCCCAGCAGGGCGGCCACGCCGGCCACCACGAACAGGGCGACCGCCACGATGAGCGCGGCGAGCCACGGGTCGGTCACGTTGGCCAGACCCAGCACGGCGGCACTGAGCAGCACACCGAGGCCGTAGAGCGCGATCACGCCGGCGGCGCCGAACAGACCGGCACCCACGCCGACCCGCTTGCCGGCCTGCGCGAGGTCGTCCTTGGCGAGGGCCATCTCGGCCCGGATCAGGGTCGAGATGTCCTCGGTGGCCTGCGCGATCAGGCGGCCGGTGGACTCGTCCTGCGGCGCCGCGGTCACGGGCGACCCAGGCGGTCTTCGGCGAGGTCGGCCGCCGTGGGCGGCGTGGTCACCGAGGGCGAGCTAGGGACCTCGGTGTCGGCCTCGGCCAGGTCGGCGTCGAGCTGGGGGTCGGCGACCTCGTCGATCGCGAACGACGGGTCGGCCGGGTCGGCCGAGACGCCGTCGGAGGACGCGTCGTCGGACCGGTGACTCTTGACCGCGTCGACGACCTTGGAGCCGGCCGCGCTCGCGGCGCTGGTGGCGGCGTCGGCGGCAGCGCTGCCGGCAGCACCGGCGGCGCTCTTGGCGGCGTCGGCGGCATGGTCCACGCCGCTCTGGACGGTGGGAGAGTTCCAGACCTTCTGGGACTGGGTGCGGATCTGGTCGTAGCGCTCGCGGCCGGCCTTCGTGCCGAGCACGTAGCCGGCGACGCCAGCAGCCGCGATGAGCAGCTTGTTCACGTCGGACCCTCCTTCGGTGGTGGTCCGTCCATCTTGCTCCACTCCGTCGCGGCCAGCCAGTCGGGCCGCCCCACGCCGCTCCCCGAGCCCGTCGAGGGGGCCCTCAGGACAGACGTCGTCCGAGCGATCGCCCCGCCGCACGGCCGGAGAAGATGCACCCGCCGAGGAAGGTGCCCTCCAGGGCGTTGTGCCCGTGGACCCCGCCACCGCCGAAGCCCGCGACCTCGCCGGCCGCGTAGAGGCCGGGCACGGGCATGCCGCTGTCGTCGAGCACGCGGGACTCGAGGTCGGTCTGCAGCCCGCCCAGCGTCTTGCGCGACAGGATGTTCAGCCGGACGGCGATCAGCGGACCGTGCTCGGGGTCGAGGATCTTGTGCGGCTTGGCCACGCGCACGATCTTGTCGGTGCGGGAGCGACGCGCGTTGTGCACGGCCATGAGCTGCAGGTCCTTGCTGAACGCGTTGTCGACCTCGCGGTCGCGCTCCACGACCTGCTGCTCCAGCGTGGCGAGGTCGATCGTGGCCCCGCCGCGGCTCCTCGCGTTCATCCCCTCGACCAGCTCGGCCAGCGTGTGCGCGACGACGAAGTCCTCGCCGTGCTGCTTGAACTTCTCGACCGGCTCCGGTGCGCCCTTCGCGAGCCGCGTCTGGGCGAGGAACTTCAGGTCCTTGCCGGTGATGTCGGGGTTCTGCTCCGAGCCCGACAGCGCGAACTCCTTCTCGATGATCGACTGCGTGAGCACGAGCCAGGAGTAGTCGTGGCCCGTGGCCAGGATCTCCTTCATCGTGCCCATCGTGTCGAAGCCAGGGAAGTTGGGCGCGGGCAGCCGTCGGCCGGTCGCGTCGAACCAGAGCGACGACGGGCCGGGGATGATGCGGATGGCGTGGTCGGGCCAGATCGGGTCCCAGTTGTGCACGCCCTCGGTGTAGGCCCACATGCGGTCGCGGTTGACCACGCGGCCGCCGGCGGACTCGGTGATGGCGAGCATGCGGCCGTCCACGTGGGCGGGCACGCCGAGGATCATGTGCTCCGGCGCGGGTCCGAGGCGGTCGGTGGGCCAGGACTCCCGCATCAGGTCGCGGTTGTGGCCGATGCCGCCGGACGTGACCACCACGGCGGCGGCGCGCTCCTCGAACGTGCCGACCGGGGTGCGCGACGACGCGACGCCACGGTCGGACTCGTCCGGCTCCAGCTCGGTGCCGCGCACGCCGACCACCGACCCGCCCTCGACGACCAGGTCGTCGACCTGGCGGCGGAAGGCGAACCGCACCCGCCCGGCGCGCTCGGCGGCCAGCACGGGCTCGGCGAACACGCGCACGACCTCGGGACCGGTGCCCCACGTGAGGTGGAACCGCGGGACGGAGTTGCCGTGCCCGCTCGCGCTGCCGCTGCCGCGCTCGGCCCAGCCCACGATCGGCAGGACCTTGAGGCCGAGGTCGCGCAGGTACTGGCGCTTCTCGGTGGCCGCGAAGTGCACGTACGCCTCCGCCCAGCGTCGGCCCCAGGCGTCGTGCCCGGTCTCGTCGTCGGCCGGACTCTCGAACGCCGCGGAGCCGAACCAGTCCTGCAGGGCGAGCTCGGGCGAGTCCTTGATGCCCATGCGCCGCTGCTCCGGGGAGTCGACGAGGAACAGCCCGCCGAGCGACCAGAAGGCCTGCCCGCCGAGGTTCGACCGGTTCTCCTGCTCGACGACCAGCACGCTGCGGCCGGCCAGCACCAGCTCGTGCGTCGCCACCAGCCCCGCCAGTCCGGCACCCACCACGATCACGTCAGGTTCGAAGCTCTTCTGGTCCACCCCCCGATCCTGCCAGGCCTCCCGACCACCGCACGTCCCGGCGATTCCCATCACTTGATGGGAATCATGAGCCCACCACGGGAATCTCCCACTCACCATGGCGTGCCCGCCATGGTGAGTGGCAGGAATCCGTGGTGAGTGGGACGTTCAGGCCTCGATCGGGCGCTCGGGCGGCGTCATGGCCCAGCGGATGGACCGGGTCACCACCTCGCCGCCCAGCCGGACGGCGCTCGCCTCGGCCACCGGGAGCCAGGGCAGGCGAAGCGGCCAGCGCGACCAGCGCGGCATGAGTCCGACTCCGGCCGCCGCGAGCACGCCGTACGGGACGCGGATGGCGAGGGGCACGGGTGGGTGGACGAGCAGGTACCGCACGGTTCGTCGGGCCGCCTCGGTGCTCTCGAGCTCCGGACGGAACGCCTCGAGGGCCGCCTCGAGCTCGGCGACCGACTCCGGGACGTCGCTCGCCCCGAGCTCGCGTGCCACCACGGCGGCCTCGCGGACGTAGGCGTCGCGCCCCTCGGCGTCCAGCGGCCGGTGTCCGTACCGGTCGTGGGCGCGCAGGAAGCTGTCGACCTCGGCCACGTGCACCCAGCGCAGCAGGTGCGGGTCCGAGGCCCGGTACGGCCGACCGTCGGGAGCGACGCCGGAGATCGTGTCGTGCACGGCGCGCACCGCGCGGATGGCCCGCGCTGCGTCGGCGTCGGTGCCGAAGGTGGTGACCGCGAGGAAGCCGCTCGTGCGCTGGAGCCGGCCCCAGGGGTCGCCGCGGAACCCCGAGTGCTGGTCGACCGCGGCCATCGCGAGCGGGTGCAGCGACTGGAGCAGCAGCGCACGGATGCCACCCACGAACATCGACGCGTCGCCGTGGACCGTCGCGATCGCGGAGTCGGGAGCGAACCGGCGTGGTCCCGGCGCGAACATGATCCGCTCGCGTCGGGCCGGTCCCTCGTCGCCCGCGACTCGCGCGAAGATCGTCGCTCCGAGGGTCGAGCGTGCAGAGGTCAGCGGCTTCATCGCTCCAGTGTCACCCGGGGTGCGGCGTTCCACCCGCCGACCGGGACTGAGCCACCCGGAGCGTTGACCCGTGCTCGTGGCGCAGGTCCGAGCTGCCGCCCCGGCCACTCACCTCGGGAATCCCTCACTCACCCTGGCGAGCACGCCGGGGTGAGTGAGGGATTCCCGAGGTGAGCTCGTGATTCCCATCAAGTGATGGGAATCGCGGGCACGCGGCGGGCGGGGTGGCCCACCGGGTCGGGTCAGGGGGTGGGGGTCGCGCGGCGGGCCCGCTGCTCGACGGGGTCGGGGACGGGGACGGCCGCGATGAGGCGGCGGGTGTAGTCCTGCTGCGGACGACGCAGCACGTCCTCGCGCGGGCCGACCTCGACGAGACGACCGTGCTGGAGCACCGCCACGCGGTTCGCGAGCGAGTCGACCACGGCCAGGTCGTGGCTGATGAACAGGCACGCGAAGCCCACCCGCTGCTGCAGCTCGGCGAACAGCTCGAGCACCCGCGCCTGCACCGACACGTCCAGCGCCGACGTCGGCTCGTCCGCGATCAGCAGGTCGGGATCCAGCGCGATGGCGCGGGCCAGGCTGATGCGCTGGCGCTGGCCACCGGACAGCTCGTGGCCGAACCGCGTCGCGTACGACGCGGGCAGCTCGACCGACTCCAGGAGCGACGCGACCTTCGCGTCCACGTCGGCGGAGGACAGGTCGGTCTGCACCCGCAGCGGCTCCGCGATGCAGTCCCCGATGCTCATCCGGGGGTTGAGCGAGGCCGCCGGGTCCTGGAACACGAAGCCGAAGCGCGACCGCAGGGGGCGAAGCCGCGCGTCCGACAGTCCCGACACCGTGGTGCCCGACACCGAGATCGTCCCGCTGGTGGGCTGCTGCAGCCCGACCGCGGCGCGCCCGATCGTCGACTTCCCGGAGCCCGACTCGCCCACCAGCCCGAGCACCTCGCCGCGACGCACCTGCAGCGACACGTGGTCGACCGCGGTGAACGCCGGCTGGCCGAGGCGGCCCGGGAACTGCACGACCAGGTCGTCGACGTCGAGCACGACGTCGGCGTCCTCGGACACGAGCGACGGCCCGTCCTCGCGGCCGAGGTGGGGCACCGCGTCGAGCAGGGCCCGCGTGTAGGGGTGCCGGGGGGCCGCGAACAGCCGGTCGACGGGCGCGGTCTCGACGAGCCGACCGCGGTACATGACCACGACGCGGTCGGCCACGTCGGCGACGACGCCCATGTTGTGGGTGATGAGCACGATCGCGGTGCCCAGCCGGTCGCGCAGGCTGAGCAGCAGGTCGAGGATCTGCGCCTGCACGGTCACGTCGAGCGCGGTCGTGGGCTCGTCGGCCACGATCACGTCGGGGTCGCACGAGATGGCCATCGCGATGACGACGCGCTGCTTCTGCCCGCCCGACAGCTGGTGCGGGTAGTAGTCGACACGCTGCTCGGGGTCGGGCAGGCCCACCATCTCGAGCAGCTCGACGGCCCGCTCGCGGGCGGCCTTGGCGCTGACGTCGCGGTGGGCGCGGATGCCCTGGACGATCTGCCAGCCGACGGTGCGCACGGGGTCGAGGGCGGTCGACGGCTCCTGGAACACCATCGAGACCTCGTCGCCGCGGATCGGCCGCAGGTCCTTCGCGCTGCGTCCGACGAGCTCGCGCTCGGTGCCAGTCTGCCGCCCACGGCCCGGCACCCCCGCCGGGCTGTCCTCTCGCTCGTCGCCGGGCAGCACCGCCGGCCCGCCCCTCGACGGGTCCAGACCCGACCGAAGGATCGCCGATCCCGAGACCGTCGCCGTCGACGGCAGCAGGCCCAGCACCGCACGGGCCGTGACCGACTTGCCCGACCCGGACTCGCCGACCACGGCCAGCACCTCGCCGGGCGCGACGTCGAACGACAGGCCGCGCACGGCACGCACGGCTCCACCGTCGGTCGCGAACGAGACGGTGAGGTCCCCCAGCGAGAGGACCGCGGCCCTCCTGACGTCGTCGGGCACCTCCTCGACGCCACCGCTCGCGTCGAGCTCGGCCAAGGCCTGCTCGTCCAGCTCGATCTCGGACTCGGTGGTGCCGGATCCGCCGTCGCCACCGCGCGTGCGCAGCAGCGGGTTGAGCACGTCGTTGAGGCTCTCGCCCACGAGCGTCACGCCCAGCACGACCAGCACGATCGCCAGGCCGGGGAACACGCCCGTCCACCAGATGCCGTTGGTGGCGTCGGGCAGCGCCTTGTTGAGGTCGTAGCCCCACTCCGCGGCGGCCGACGGCTCGATGCCGAAGCCCAGGAACCCCAGGCCGGCGAGAGTGAGGATCGCCTCGGAGGCGTTGAGGGTGCCGATGATCGGCAGGTTCTGCGCGACGTTGCTGAACACGTGCTTGAACATGATGCGCGGCGTCCGCACGCCCACCACGCGAGCGGCGTCGACGTACGGCTCGGTCTTCACCGACAGCGTGGCGTTGCGGATCACCCGGAAGTACTGGGGCACGAAGATCACGGTGATCGAGATGGCGGCCGACATGATGCCGCCGAACGCCCCGCTCGACCCCCCGGAGAGCACGATCGAGACGACGATGGCGAGCAGCAGCGACGGGAAGGCGTAGAGCGCGTCCATCACGAGCACGAGCACGCGGTCGAGCCAGCCACCGAGGTAGCCCGAGACCAGACCGAGCGGCACGCCGACGAGGCTCGACAGCACCACGGCCAGCGCGATGACGATGACCGCGGTGCGGGTGCCGTAGACGACGCGCGAGAACACGTCGGTGCCGCCGACGTTGGTGCCGAACCAGTGCGCGGCCGACGGTGCCTGCTGCGTGCCGAACACGACGCCGTCGGCACCGCGGTCGTCGTTGAAGCCGTACGGCGCGATCCACGGCGCGAGCACGGCGACGACGACGAACGCGATCACGATCGCGAAGCCGAGGAGCAGCATGAAGCGCTGCAGGCCGTGGCTCTGCCGCACCACACCGGGCACGAGGTTCCTCGCCCGCGCCATCAGAACCGCACCCTCGGGTCGACGAGCGCCACGATGACGTCGATGAGGAAGCTGGCCAGGCACACCACGAGCGCGATGAGCGTGACGATGCCCTGCACGGCCAGGAAGTCGCGCGCCTTCAGGTACTCGGCGAGCATGTAGCCGATGCCCTTCCACTCGAAGGTGGTCTCGGTGAGCACGGCGCCCGCCAGCAGCATGGCGATCTGCATGCCCATGACGGTGACGACGGGCACGAGCGCGTTGCGGAACGCGACTTTGCGCACCACACGACCCTCGGAGATCCCTCGGGCGCGGGCCGCGGTCACGTACTCGGCGCGCAGCGTCTGCAGCAGGTTGATGCGCACGAGCCGCAGGAACACGCCTCCGGTCAGCAGACCGAGTGCCAGCGCCGGCAGCAGCGCGTACTGGAGGACCTCGAGCACGTAGCCCGGGTCACCCCACAAGATGGCGTCGACGAGAAGGATGTTCGTCCGCGGCTTCACGTCCTGCAGGGTGAGCAGCGTGGTCGTGGAGGCCCGCCCCGACGACGGCCAGCCGAACGGCGTGAACGCCAGCTTGAGCAGCAGGCCGACGAAGAACACCGGCGCCGCGTAGGCGACGATCGCGAACAGCCGCAGGGTCACGTCGGGCAGGCGGTCGCGGTAGCGGGCGGCGAGCCGGCCCAGCGGGATGCCGATCGCGAAGGCCACCACCAGGGCGTAGAGGGTGAGCTCGAGGGTCGCCGCGCCGTTGACCTTGAGGATCTGCGAGATCGGCTGGTTGTCGGTGAGCGTGGTGCCGAAGTCGCCGCGCACCAGGCCCGACACGTACTCCCAGTACTGCACGAGCATGGGTCGGTCGAGGCCGGCGTCGGCCTTGCGCTGGGCGATCTGGTCGGGGGTCAGGCGTCCGCCCTGGGCTGCGGTGATCGGGTCGCCGATCACCCGCAGCAGCACGAACACGAGGGTGACGAGCACCCAGATCATCGGCACCACGAGGGCCAGACGCACCAGCAGGTAGCGCGCCAGGGGCGGCAGCCCCCGACGTCGAGCGGGCGCGGGCCCCGATGACGGGGTGGCGGGCGGCTCGCCTGCGGCGAGCACCTCGGCGGAAGACATGGGACTCCTCGGGGAGTGGGGTCGTGCAGGGACGTGCGGTGTCACACGGGCGGTGTCACCGGGTTGGTGTCACCCGGGAGGGCGCACGCGGAAGGGGGTGGGCCCGACCGAGGTCCGGTCCGGCCCACCCCTCCGTGTGCGTCAGCCCTTCGAGAGCGACGAGAAGCGGAACTTGAACGCCGCGTCGAGCGTGTCGTCCACGCCCTCGACGTCGTCGCCGGCCACGGCCACCTGGGCACCCGTCAGCAGCGGCAGGATCGGCACCTGCTGGGCGACCCGCTCCTGGACCTGCGCGAGCGTCTTCTCACGCTCGGCCTCGTCGGCCTGCGTCCGCTCGGTGTCGAGCAGCTTCGTCGTCGTGTCGTCCTCGTAGTGGGACTGCAGGAAGTTGTTCGGCGCGAAGAACGGCGTCAGGTAGTTGTCCGGGTCCGGGAAGTCCGGGAACCAGCCCAGCTGGTACATCGGGTAGGCGTCCTTCACCCGCTCCTCGGAGTAGGTGTTCCACTCGGTGGACTGCAGGTCCACCGTGAAGAGCTTCGTGGCTTCCAGCTGCCGCTTGACCATGGCGTACTCCTGGTCGGAGTTGGAGCCGTAGTGGTCCGGGTTGTACTGCAGCTTGAGGTCGACGGGCGTGTCCACGCCGGCGTCGTCGAGGAACTTCTTGGCCTTGGCCGTGTCGGGCTTCTCGCCGTAGAGCTCCTTGAACGGCTCCGTGGCGCCGGGCTGACCGTCGGGGACGGCCGAGTAGGCCGGCGTGAACGTGCCCTTGTAGACCTGCTCCGACAGCTCGGCGCGGTCGATCGAGCTGGCCATGGCCTGGCGGATCGCCGTCTTCTGCTCGTCGTCCTCGCCGGGCATCGTCTTGAGGTTGAACACGATGTAGCGCAGCTCGCCGCCGTCGCCCTGGTGCACCTCCACGCCGTCGGCCTTCTCCAGGCTGGCGATGTCGGTGGGGGTGAGCGAGCGCCACGCCACGTCGATCTTGCCGTTCTGGACGTCGAGCTTGAGGTTGTTGGAGTCCGAGTAGTAGGTCAGGGTGACCGCGTCGTTCTCGGGCTCGCCGTAGGCGCCGTCGTACTTCTCGTTCTTGGTGAACTCGGCGAGCTCGTTCTTCGTGTACGACCCGATCGTGTACGGACCGGAGAAGCCTTGGGCCTCGACGGCGGCGTCGTCGTCCAGCACCTTGTCGGCGGGGTAGGTCTCCTCATCGACGATCGGTCCGGCCGAGGTCACGAGCACCTGCGGGAACGTCACGTCGTTGGGGGCCGCGAGGGTGAACACGACGGTCTTGTCGTCGCGCGCCTCCACGCTCTTCATGGCCCCGAGCAGCGACGCCGGACCGTTCGGGTCGTTGATGTCGACGATCCGCTTGAACGAGAACGCCACGTCGGAGGCGGTCAGCTCGTTGCCGTTGGCGAACGTCAGTCCGTCCTTCATGGTGCAGACGTACTCGGTCGGCGTCTCGAAGTCGCAGTTCTCGGCGGCGTCGGGCGTGAGCTCGGTGCTGCCCGCCGGGAAGTTCAGCAGGTACTGGTAGGCCTGGGTCTGGATCTGCGTCGAGCCGTTGTCGTAGGCACCGGCCGGGTCGATCGAGACGACCTTGTCGGTGGTGCCGACGAGGATGCCGACCTTCTTGTCGCCTGAGTTGCCTGCGCCGCAGGCGGCCAGGGTGACCCCGGCCAGTGTCGTCGCAGCGAGGACCGCTGCCCCCCGATGGATGTGCATGCGCTGCCTTCCTGAGCAGGTGTGCCACGCGCGATGGTTGCGCGGATCATGGACTTCTCGGCACGCTAGTGGTGGCTCGCGCCCGCTGGAAGGGCGTGCAGGTTGCGTTTCGATGACGACGCGGTCGGTGCGCGCGGCCTCGCGTCATGATCGGGCCGCTGGGGACTCTCGCAGACATGTGTCCATCAGGTTCGGCTCAACCCCCTCCGTGGGAGCGGCCACAGCACTATCCTCCCTCGGGAGGGAGTCGTCGATGAAGAAGAGCGGAGTGGGGTCGGAGCGTCAGAGCAGCCTGCTCGACGCTGTCGTCGCGCTGTCCCAGGACCTCTCCCTCGACAACGTCCTCCAGCGCATCGTCGACTCCGCCAGCGAGCTCGTCGGCGCCACCTACGGGTTCCTCGGCGTGCTCGACGGTCGCTCCTCGCACCGCCTCGGCACGTTCGCCGTGCACGGGCTCGACGCCGAGCACCAGGACATGATCGGCCGCCTCCCGCAGGGCCAGGGCCTGCTCGGCCTGGTGATCGACCGGCCCGAGCCGCTGCGGGTCAACGACCTCAAGAACCATCCCGAGAGCGCGGGGTTCCCGCGGCTCCACCCCGACATGACGTCGTTCCTCGGCGTGCCGATCCGCGTCCACGACCAGGTGTTCGGCAACCTCTACCTCACCGACAAGCAGGGTGACGGCGGGTTCACGCCGGAGGACGAGGAGGTCGCGGTCGCGATCGCGTCGGCCGCGGGCGTCGTCATCGAGAACGCTCGGCTGTTCGAGCAGAGCGAGCAGCAGCGTCGGTGGCTGCGCGCCACCTCCGAGGTCGCCACGGCGTTGCTGCGCCCCATCTCCCGCCAGGCCGCCAGCCAGCTCATCGTCGAGCGGGTCCGCGACGTCGCCGGCGCCGGGGCTGCTGCCCTCGTCGTGCCCGACGACGACGGGCCGTTCGTGGTCACGGCCGCGGTGGGCATCGAGCCCGACCCGGTGGGAATCCGTCCCGACATCCCGTTCCTGCGCGAGGTCGTCCGGTCGGGGCAGGCGGTGGTCATCGCCGACGCCCTGCACGACGAGCGCATCGACGACGACACGCTGGCCGCGCTCCCGGGGCTGCAGACGGTGCAGGCGCACCCGTTGCACTTCGAGGAGGGGACGGCGGTCCTCGTCATCGGGTGGTTCTCCGAGCAGATGTCGTCCACGTGGGCCCTCGACCCCGAGCTGCCGAACGGCTTCACCCAGCAGGCGGCCCTGGTCATGCAGGTGGTGCGGGCCCGCGAGACCCAGGCCAAGCTGGCGATCTTCGAGGACCGCGACCGCATCGGCCGCGACCTGCACGACCTGGTGATCCAGCGCCTGTTCGCCATCGGCCTCTCGCTCGACAGCGCCTCCGCCTCGGTCCCGCCGGCGGTCGGGGCGCGACTGTCCGACGCCGTCGACGGGCTCGACCAGACCATCAAGGAGATCCGTCGCACGATCTTCGACCTGAGCTCTCCCACGGTGCCGGCCAACCTGCGGCTCGAGATCGACGCCATCGTCGGCGAGGCCGAGCGGATGCTCGGCTACCGCCCGACGGTGGAGACCATCGGACCGGTCGAGAGCGTGGTGCCCGACATGGCGGCCGAGCAGCTGGCAGCCGTGCTCAAGGAGATCCTGTCGAACGTCGTGCGGCACTCCCACGCCGGTGAGGTCGCGATCGAGCTCGACGTCACCGACGACATCGTGCTCACCGTGACCGATGATGGACTCGGGCTCGATCCCGACCAGCCGTTCGGCAACGGACTGCGCAACATGAGGCACCGCGCCCAGAACCTGGGCGGCAGGTGCGAGTTCCTGGAGCCGTCGCACGGCGGCCTCCAGGTCCGCTGGAGCGTCCCGAAGTCGATGCCGTGATCCCCGCCAACGAAGGAACCCCCACATGAGCGAGTCCGTACGGATCTTCCTGCTCGACGACCACGAGATCGTCCGACGCGGCATCCGCGACCTCCTGGAGGCGCAGGAGGGCCTGACCGTCATCGGCGAGGCCGGCACCGCTGGCGAGGCGCTCGAGCTCATCCCGACGCTGCTGCCCGACGTGGCGGTGCTCGACGCGCGCCTGCCCGACGGGTCGGGCATCGAGGTGTGCCGCGACGTCCGGGCCGCGCACCCGGAGGTCAACGTCATCATCCTGACGTCGTTCGACGACGACGAGGCGCTGTTCTCCGCCATCATGGCCGGCGCCGCCGGCTACGCGCTCAAGCAGATCCGCGGCAACGACCTCGTCGACGCCGTCCGCCGGGTGGCCGACGGCCAGTCGCTGCTCGACCCCGCGGTCACCGCCCAGGTCCTCGACCGGATCCGCAACGCACCCGCGCCGAAGGACCCGCTCGCCGAGCTGACGGCCCAGGAGCGCCGCATCCTCAGCCTCATCGGCCAGGGCATGACCAACCGCCAGATCGCCACCGAGATGTACCTCGCCGAGAAGACGGTCAAGAACTACGTCTCCCAGCTGCTGTCCAAGCTGGGCCTGCAGCGCCGCACCCAGGCCGCGGTGCTCGCCGAGAAGCACCGCCTCTCCGGCGACTGACCCCTCCTTCGGCTGGCTGTTCGGTCCGGCTGGGCTGAGTCCTGGCCTGCGGCTGCGTTCGCTGGGTGGTGCTTGACCTGCGGCTGCGCTGGCTCGGCTGGGTGGTGTCCTGCGGCTGCGCTGGCTCGGCTGGGTCCCGGCTCGGTCCCCGAAAGGCCTCGACCGGCGGATGGGCTCCCGCTCGGCCCAGCTCCGGTGCTGCGGGTCGGTCCTGGGCCGTCGGAGGTAGGTGACGCACCGAACCGGGCCGTCAGAGGTAGGTCTCGCACCGAACCGGGCTGTCAGAGGTAGGTGACGCACCTCAAATCGCCCGGATGGGGTGCGTTACCTACCTCCCACTGCCCCAGCCGGGTGAGAGGTAGGTGGCCCGCGGAATCGGAGCGTCAGAGGTAGGTGGCCCGCGGTATGGAGGTCTGTATCCGCGCGCCACCTACCTCCGCCCGGCGAATAACGCGCGCCACCTACCTCTCACGGCCCCAAACGACACGGGGGCGAGGCACCGAGACGGTCAGGACGCCCCGAACGCACCATCGGCGCACCCGCGGCCCGAGACCCCAGGCCGAGCGCGCACCCCACCGCCGGTCGAGGCCCTTTCGGAGCGCAGGACCACTCGCTCTCACAGCAGCGCAGCCGTGCGGCGACACCGACCGAGTCCCGAGAACCTCCGCTGAACGCGCACCCGACCGCCGGTCGAGGCCCTTTCGGAGCGCAGGTCGACGAGAAGCCGAGGCAGCGCAGCCGCAGGACAAGACCCAGCCGAGGCAGCGCAGCCGCAGGACAGACCCAGCCGAGCCACCGCAGCCGCAGGACATGACCCAGCCGAGGCAGCGCAGCCGCAGGACAAGACGAACGAACGCAGGCCGCAACCCCCCGCCCACGTCACACCCGGACTCCCCCGCCCTTCGAGGACGCCCACTACCCTGGGGGCATGGACCTGAACCAGTCGCTCGCCGCGTTCGACCCCGACGTCGCGCGTCTCCTCGACGCCGAGCTGGAGCGCCAGCAGACGACGCTCGAGATGATCGCCTCGGAGAACTTCGCCCCCGTCGCCGCGCTGCAGGCGCAGGGCAGCGTGCTCACCAACAAGTACGCCGAGGGCTACCCGGGCAAGCGGTACTACGGCGGCTGCGAGGTCGTCGACGAGGTCGAGCAGATCGCGATCGACCGGCTGAAGCAGCTGTTCGACGCGGACTACGCGAACGTCCAGCCGCACTCGGGCGCCAGCGCCAACGCCGCCGTGCTGCACGCGATCGCCCGCGCGGGCGACACGATCATGGGTCTGGACCTCGCCAACGGCGGCCACCTGACGCACGGCATGAAGATCAACTTCTCCGGCCGGTTGTACGAGGTCGTCCCGTACCACGTCGACGACGCCGGTCTGGTCGACATGGACGAGGTCCGCAGCCTCGCCCGCGAGCACTCGCCCAAGGTCATCATCGCCGGTTGGTCGGCCTACCCCCGCCAGCTCGACTTCGCCGCGTTCCGCGAGATCGCCGACGAGGTGGGCGCCTACCTGTGGGTCGACATGGCGCACTTCGCGGGCCTGGTCGCGGCCGGCCTGCACCCGTCGCCGCTGCCGCACGCGCACGTCGTGTCCAGCACCACGCACAAGACGCTCGGTGGTCCCCGCGGTGGCGTGATCCTGTCCAACGACCCCGAGCTGGTCAAGAAGCTCCAGTCCGCGGTGTTCCCCGGCCAGCAGGGCGGCCCGCTCGAGCACGTCATCGCCGCCAAGGCCGTCGCCTTCAAGATGGCGCTCGAGCCCGACTTCAAGGACCGCCAGCAGCGCACCATCGAGGGCGCGCAGATCCTGGCCGAGCGGCTGCTCGCCGACGACGCCCGTGAGGCCGGCGTGCAGGTTCTGTCCGGCGGCACCGACGTCCACCTCGTGCTGGTGGACCTGCGCAACAGCGAGCTCGACGGCCAGCAGGCCGAGGACCGGCTCCACGAGGTCGGCATCACGGTCAACCGCAACGCGGTCCCGAACGACCCGCGGCCGCCGATGATCACGTCGGGACTGCGCATCGGCACGCCCGCACTCGCCACCCGCGGGTTCGGTGCCGAGGAGTTCCGTGAGGTCGCCGACGTCATCGCCGAGGCGCTCAAGCCGGGCGACATCGACGTCGAGGGCCTGCGCAAGCGGGTCACGACGCTCGCGGAGCGGTTCCCGCTCTACCCGCACCTCACGCCCTTCACCTCCTGATCGTGACGTCCGCGGCCAGGCCGTCCACCGCGCGGCTGTGGCTGCGGCTCACGCCGTTGCACCTGTTCGCGCTGGTGGCGCTGGCGGCGTGCGTGGCGGGCGGGTTCTGGCAGCTCGGCGCGTACGAGTCGCGCCAGGGTGACGCGGCGCGCGAGTCCGCCGCTGCGGCGCCGGCTCCCATCGTCGACGTGTGGGGGCTGGGCCAGCCGTTCCGGACCGACCTGCAGGACCGGCGCGTGACCGTCGAGGGACGGTTCGGGCCGGTGGACGAGCAGTTCTGGGTGCGGGGCGAGATGACGCGCGGCGACGTGTGGCTCGTCGCTCCCTTCGTCGTCGACGGCTCCGACGGCGCGCTCCTGGTGGTGCGTGGACGTGCCGACCCGTCGGCCGAGCGGGACGCCGTCATCCCGGCGGTCCCCGAGGGTCGCCAGCAGCTGTCGGTGGTGCTCCAGCCCAGCCAGGGCGGCGGGTCTCCCCTCGGTCGCGAACGCACGACGACGGCGATCACCACGCCCTCGTTGCTGAACGAGCTGCCGTACCGGCTCTGGTCCGGCTACGGGCTCCTGGACACGCCCGCGCCCGACGGTGCGCTGGCGCAGGGTTGGACCCCCGTCGAACCGCCCGACCCCGACGTCTCATGGACGGTGGGGCTGAAGAACCTCGCCTACGCCCTCCAGTGGTGGGTGTTCGGCCTGTTCGCCGTGGTCATGTGGTGGCGGATGTGCCGCGACCAGGTCGACGAGGCGCGTGCCCGCCACGACGCCGCACCACCGGAGCGACCCGCCGACCGACCCGACGACCAGCCCGCCGATAACCTGGCTCCGTGAGTCGCATCGCTGTCGCCTACCGCATCCTCGCCTGGGTCGTGGGCGTGAACCTGCTCGTCGTGTTCGCCGGATTCTTCGGCAAGATCCTCACCGAGCCCGGCTCGTGGTGGCGCCGCAACCAGGACGTCTTCCTGGTCATCGACCAGGTCCACGGGCTCCTCTTCATGGTCCTGCTCGTGCTCATCGCCCTGCTGTCGAGCCGTCACCGCTGGAAGCCGGCGTTCACCGTCACGACGATGCTCCTGGCCACGGTGCCCTTCGTGAGCTTCTGGGCCGAGCGCCGCACCACGCGCGTGCTGCGCGCGGAGGCCGACGCCCCCGGCACCGCCTGACGGGACGGCTCAGCGACCGGTGAAGGTCGCCTTGCCGGGGCCGTTCTCCAGGAACGAGGCCATCCCGTGCTGCAGGTCCTCGGTCTCGAACAGCTCCGAGGCGATGCGCGTGGTGGCCGCGACGGCACCGGGCACGCCCGACGACTCGTGCACCCGCAGGATCCGCTTGGCCGCGCCGAAGGCCTGGGTCGGGCCGACGGCCACCTGCCGCACCAGGTCGAGGACCGCGTCCTCGAAGCCCTCGACGGGCAGCACCCGGTTGACCACGTTCCAGCGCTCGAAGGTGGCGGCGTCGAAGAGCTCGCCGGTGAAGACGACCTCCTTCGCCCGGGCCACGCCGGCCCGCTGGGCCAGGCGCTGCGTGCCGCCCATGGTGGGGGTCAGGCCGATCACGCGCTCGACGAGCCCGAACTTCGCCTTCTCGCTGGCGAGGACGATGTCGCAGGCCAGCGCCACCTCGAGGGCCCACGTGAGGGTGAGGGCGTGCGCCGCGAAGAAGGTGGGCACGTCGAGGGCGGCGATCCGCTCGGGCAGCTCGAGCATCCGGTCGTAGAGCACCTTGGTGTCGGCCTGCGAGGTGCGGGCGTGGAACTGGGCCACGTCGACCCCGCCGGAGACGAGCTTGCCCTCGGCGCGCACCAGCAGCGCGCGCGGCGGGTCCGCCTCGACCTCGTCGAGCGCGACGTCGAACGCGTCGTGCAGCTCCAGGGAGTACAGGTTGACCGGCGGCGCGCTGAAGGTCAGGACGGCGATCCCGTCGACCCGGGTCACCTCCACCCGCAGGTCGGAGCCCGCGGCGGCGCTCATCGGGCGTCGCCGGCCGGGTCGTAGACCCCGCCCCGGTCGGCCGTCAGGTTGCGGGCGACCACGACGCCCGCCGCCAGGGCGAGCAGGACAAGGACCAGGCGCAGGGGGTGCTCTCGCATGGACTCACGGTAGCGCCAGGTCCGTCTCCCGCCGTGCGGAGCGTCGGCGTGGCTTGCTTGCCGGGGCGTGGAAGGATGGAAGGGTCCCGCCCCGCACGACCAAGTGAGGAACGACGTGTCTTCCCCCCTGAGCGCCACCTTCAAGACCAACCACGGCGACGTGGTCATCCGTCTGTTCCCCGACCACGCCCCCAAGACGGTGGAGAACTTCGTCGGTCTGGCCGAGGGCACCAAGGAGTGGCTCGACCCGGCCACCGGCCAGGTCGCCACCCGCCCGTTCTTCGACGGACTCACCTTCCACCGCATCATCAGCAACTTCATGATCCAGGGCGGCGACCCGCTCGGCACCGGCACCGGCGGTCCCGGTTACACGTTCGAGGACGAGTTCCACCCCGACCTGCGCTTCGACAAGCCCTACCTGCTCGCCATGGCCAACGCAGGGCCCGGCACCAACGGCTCGCAGTTCTTCATCACCGTGGTGCCCACCGACTGGCTCAACCGCAAGCACACGATCTTCGGCGAGGTCGACGGCGAGGCGAGCCAGAAGGTCATCGACGCCATCGTGGCCGTGCCGACCGACGGCTTCGACCGTCCGGTCGACCCCGTGGTGATCGAGAAGGTCACGATCGACCGCGGCTGACCCGTGGACGAACCGCGCGCCGACGGCGCGCAGCGGTGCTACCGGCATCCTGACCGCGAGGCCTACATCTCGTGCCAGCGGTGCGAGCGGCCGATCTGCCCCGACGACATGCGCGACGCGTCGGTCGGCTTCCAGTGCCCGGAGTGCGTGAACAAGGGCGCCAAGGCCGTCCGCGCTCCGCGCACCGTCGCCGGCGGCGCCGTGCAGGCGCGCGAGGGCATCGTCTCGATGACGCTCATCGTCGTCGACGTCACCCTGTACGTGCTGCAGATGGCCACCGGTGACCTGCGCAGCGAGCTGTACCAGCAGGGCACCATGTGGCCGTTCGGCGTGGCCGAGGGCCAGTACTGGCGGCTCCTGACCTCGGCGTTCCTGCACCTGTCGGTGCTGCACATCGCCTTCAACATGTACGCCTTGTACCTGTTCGGGCCGTTCGTGGAGCGTGCGCTCGGCACGGTGCGGTTCATCGCCGCGTACGTGACGACGGCGGTCGTCTCGGGCGTGTTCGTCATGTGGTTGTCGAACCCGCTCGGCGGCACCGCCGGCGCCTCGGGAGCGGTCTTCGGCCTCTTCGGCATGGCCCTGGTGCTGCTGCTCAAGGCCCGTCAGGACGTGCGTGGCCTGCTGGTGCTGCTGGCGATCAACGGAGCGATCAGCTTCACGGGCAACATCAGCTGGCAGGGTCACCTCGGTGGTCTCGTGGCGGGCTGCCTGCTCGGTCTCGTCTTCGCGTACGCCCCACGCGAACGCCGCACCCTCGTGCAGGTCCTCGCGTTCACCGGTCTCTGGGTGGCCGTGGTGGTCGCGGTCGCCCTGCGCACCGCGTCGCTCACGGGCTGAGCACCCGCACCACGACCACGCCCCCTGCCCGTGGGGGCGAGGGGGCGTGGTCGGCGTGGTGGTCGGTCAGCGCGGCGTGCGGTTCACGTTGCAGATCGCGTCACGCAGGTTGAGCGTGATCGGGATGCCGATCACCTCGACCCGGACCTGCAGCGCGGTGGCCGACACGCACCGGACGATGCCGGTGCCGCCCGTCGCTCGGACACCCGTCGTCTGGCCGAAGAGCTTCGTCGTCTCCAGGTCGGTCCTGGCGTCGACGGCCGAGAACCCGTTGCCCGGGGTGAAGGTCAGCCGTGCCGAGCCGAGCTCGGCCACGACGTTCCCGCCGCGGATCGGGTGCTCGCACCCTGCGGTCCCGCACTCGCCGCCGAACGACGTCGTGTTCAGGTAGACCGGTCCTCCGTCGTCGGCGTCGAGGTCACCGGTCAGGTCGAGCCGCTGCAGCCGCAGGCCGTTGGCCGACAGCCCACCGGCGGAGTCGACGAGGTCGAGCGTCGTGTACTCGCTCGCGTCGAACTGCACCGACCCGATGCCCGGGTCGTCGATCCCGGCGCCGGGCAGGCAGGCCTCGTCCTCGGCCATGCACACCCGCAGCCTCGCGGGCAGGGGTCCGGCGATGGAGCCGGAGAGCCCGCCGAGGTCGAAGGACAGACGGTTCGTGCTGGCGTCGGCCGCGTACTCGAGGCGGGTCGCCCCCTCGGCCTCCACCAGGCGCAGCGTCATGTTCGGCTGGAGGTGGTCGATCGTCGCCGTGACCGGGTCGCCCCCGTCGTCGAGCGAGATCTCGAAGACCCTCCCGGCGACGGTGTCGAGCAGGACGTCCGGCTGGTCGCCGAGCGAGGCCCTGATCGCCCGCAGCCCGCTCACCCGGGCAGCGAGCCGGGTGTCGTCCTCACGCTGGCGCAGCGCCAGGCCGTCCTTGTCGGCCGGCAGCTCCAGCGGCGTGCCGGAGTGCGCGTCGACCTCGACGAGGCCCACCGCCTTGCCGCCGGTGTCGAAGCTGACGCCGTCGTCACCGACCTCGACCGCGAGCAGCTCGGGCACGTCCGTCAGGCGCAGGTCCAGCTGGTCGGCGCCCAGGAGTCGACCGCTCTGGTCGGTGGCATCCACGGTCACCGACTCGATGGGGTCCGAACCTCGGACCGAGACGCCGCCGTCGTCGGAGAGCCCGAGCGTCAACGTGCGTGGGGCGTCCTCGATCCGGGCGTCGAGCGTCAGCGTCTCCTGCGTCACCAGGGCCCGCAGCGGTGTCGGCGCGATGGTCAGGCCGAGGGAGATCGTCTCCTGCAGGTCGATCGTCATCCCCTCGAACCCCGGCAGGCGGACCGCGACGGAGTCGTGACCGCCCTCGTCCACGAGGCGCAGGTAGCTGGGGTCGTCGAGCGTGACGATCTCGCCGCCGCGGCTGTAGCCCGCCGCGAACGTCCCGATCGGGCCGCTCGCCTCGAGACCGCCGGCGCCGTCGGCACCGAGGGTGAAGTCGATCGACGTCGGCACCTCCTGCAGGCTGAGGCGGACGTCCTGGGCCGTGCGGCCCTTCGCCAGGGTCTGCGCCCGCAGCGTGACGTCCTCGAGCTCGACGTCGCTGGTGACGGAGGCCTTCAGCCCCGTCTCCTCGGTGCCGGTGAGACCGACACCGACCTCGCCGTCGACCGAGCGGAAGGTCCCGTCGACGACCATGACCTCGTCACTGCCGCCGTCCTCGGTGAACTGGATCCCGATCTCCGTGGGCCGCTGCGTCGTGAACGTGCCGGCCACCTGCTGGGTGCCGCCGAGCGACAGTGCCAGGCGCGCCGCCTCGGGCGCGTGGTCGAAGCTGATGCCGAAGCGCTGCTCCCGGGGTGCGAGGTCCTGCGGCGCCTCGAGCGGGGCGTCGTCGAGCTCGACGTCGTCACCGGAGGCCACGGGCGTCTCGTCCGACGGCTCCGCCTGCTCGGGCACGATCGCACCGGTGACGGCCAGGGGAGCGGTGCCGCTCGAGGCGACCTCGAGCGCGGCGCCGCCCGGGGCCAGGACGACCGCGGCACGGAACTCGCGCGGGGCGTCGCTGGTGCGGGCGTCGAAGCCGAACCGGTAGCGGGTGGCGTCGCCGGGCAGTCCGACGACGGCCTGCAGGCTCAGGGGCAACGGCGTGCCCTCTGTGTCGGCACGCAGCGTCGTGATGACCGGCGTGGTGCCCTCGAGCGTCACGCGGGCGAGCACGTCGGGCTTGCCGTCGCCGGTGACGTCGAGGTACTGCGGGACGCCGATGACGGCGGCGAACTCGCGGGCCCGCTGGGTGCCGTCGGGCTGGGCGAGCACGGCCCGCCAGCGGAAGCGCGCCGCGTCGGCGAGGTCGGCCAGCGGGCTGCCGGCGGTGACGCCGTCGATCACGGCGTCGACCGTGTCGTCGAGCGGGTCACCGATCCGCCCGACCTCGTCCCCGAGGTCGCCCAGCTGCGCCGCGAGCTGCTCGAGCAGCGGGTCGACGGCTGCCCCGGAGTTCGGCAGGCTGCCGGTCAGTCCACCCACCGCGGTTCCGAGGTCGGCGACGATTCCGCCGAGCAGTCGGGTCAGACCGCCGATCAGGCCGTGCTCCTCGGCGGCGGGCTCCGCGGCCGCATCGCCGACGTAGAGCTTCACGTCGTCGCGGGACGGGCCCCAGATCTCGGTTCCCGCGAAGACGGCGGCGACGGGCTCGACCCGGCTCTGTCCCTCGACGGTGACGGTGCGCTGGGCCACGCCCTCGGCGTCGGTGGTGGCGTCGCTGGTGTCGTCCCCGATCGACAGAGCGACGGGGAGGTCGGTCACAGGCTCGCCGGCACGGGCGCTTCCAGGGGTGACGTCGGTCAGGACCGCGGCGAGCGTCGCCTTCCTGCCGGGCTGCACGCGGGTGGTGCCGTCGTAGCGGAGCGCGGTGCTGCGACGTGCGACGGTCGTGCTGGTGGAGCCGTCGAGGCCGAGGTAGGAGGCGTCGTCGGCCACCGAGGCGGAGACCTCGAGGGTGCCGCGCGGGAGGTCGGGCAGGTCCACGACCACGCTGCCGCGGCCCTGGGCGTCGGTCGTCACGGTCCGCTCGTCGTCGCCGACGGTCACCGTCACGCTGCGACCACCCAGCGCACGGTCGGTCACGCCGTTCGCCTGCACCGACGTCGTCACCGAGACGGCGAGGTCCTCGCCGCTCACCACGGAGGCGGGGGTGCTCACCCGCACCGCGGCGCGGTTGCGCAGGGTGACCACGAGGTTGGAGGCCTGCACCTCGCTCTGGGCCGTGCAGCCCAGGTTCGCGAAGCCGGAACGTCGCGAGTCGCGTGTCCACGACTGCACCCGGTAGCTGCCGAGCGGCTGGCCGAGCGTGTCCCAGGTGCTGCTGAGCGCCCCGGACCCGTTGCGCGACGCCGTGTGCACCACCTGGCCGTCGGCCACCCGCGTGACGCTCAGGCGGGAGGAGCTGCGGTCCTGGGCGATGCAGTTGTTGTCGCCGCCCCGCGCCTCGTTCACCGCGACGATCCCGGAGATCTCCTGACCCGCGGTCAGGCCGGAGACGGCAGCCTGTGCACCCAGCGTCGGGAGGACTCCGGCCAGCACGACGGCACTCGCGCCGAGGACACCGAGGCGCCGCCGACGCGCGCCTCGAAGCGGGTCGCGGTGGCGGGGGGAGGGGCGATGGGGCATCGGACGGCTCCTGTGCGGGACGTGAGAGGACTGTCAGATTCCTCCAACGTCGGCAAGGACTGGGGGTCACGGGCCATTTCCGGGGGGCTCCGACGGCTCTGGTGGGCGCGTCGTCGAACCGCTAGGTTGCGCCCCCGACGAGACCTGCGTCACGTCATCCGGAACGCTGCGGCACGAATGACACGCGTGTAGTTCTCCCCAGGTTTGCCCACACCTGTGAACAACATGGGTGTGATTCGTGCACAGGGCCGTCCACACCTGTGCACGAAGCCGCGGCACGTCCGTGGCCGGATGGTCGTCGAGCCGGTCGAGGGCGACCCGCGGGGCTGTCCCTCGATTTCGGATACCGTTAGTATCTGACCATGACGAACTTCGCTCCGGGCACTCGTGTGCTCGTCACCGGTGCCGCCTCCGGTCTCGGCCTCGCCCTCGTGACCCAGCTGGCCGAACGTGGCTGCCGGGTGCTCGCGACCGACGTGCACGCCGACGTCCCGGCTCCCGTGCAGGCCCTCGCCGAGGCCGGGCCCGGCACGGTGGAGTACCGCCGGCTCGACGTCACCTCCGACGTCGACTGGCAGACGGTCCGCGACCACGTCGTCGAGACCTGGGACGGCCTCGACGTGCTGTTCAACAACGCCGGCGTCGCCGCAGGTGGCCGCATCGAGCTGTCCGAGATGGACCAGTGGCAGTGGATCGTCGACATCAACCTGCTCGGCGTCGTGCGGGGCTGCCGCACCTTCGTGCCGGTCTTCAAGCAGCAGGGTGGACCCGCGACCATCGTCAACACCGCCTCGGCCGCCGGACTGATCCACCCGCCGCGCATGAGCGAGTACAACGCGGTCAAGGCGGGGGTCGTGGCCCTCAGCGAGACGCTGTTCCACGAGCTCAAGCCGTACGGGATCGCCGTGAGCGTGGTCTGCCCGACCTTCTTCAAGACCAACCTGACCGCCTCCATGCGCGGCAAGGACGAGTCGGCGCAGGCCTCTGCGGCCAAGCTGATCGACGGCTCGAAGCGCACCGCGGCCGACATCGCCACGGTCGTGCTGGCCGACGTGGAGAAGGGTCGCCACATCGTGCTGACCGACCGGGAGGGCAGGATCGCGTACACCGCGAAGCGCTTCCTGCGTCCGCTGTACTACCGCGAGATGGCCAAGGCGGCCACCCGCATGGCTCGGAAGGACTGACGTGCGCACCAACGTCCTCATCACCGGGGCCAGCTCGGGCCTCGGCGCCGAGATGGCCCGCCAGCTTGCCGCCCAGGGCCACAACCTCGCCCTGACCGCGCGGCGCGTGGACCGCCTCGAGGCCCTCGCCGCCGAGATCACTGCGGCGCACCCGGAGGTGCAGGTGGTCGTGCACGCGCTCGACGTGAACGACCACGACCAGGTCTTCGCCGTCTTCAAGGCCGCCATCGGCGACCTGGGCGGGCTCGATCGGGTGATCGTCAACGCGGGCCTCGGCAAGGGCGGCCGCATCGGCACCGGGATGTTCGCGGCCAACAAGGAGACCGCCGAGACGAACTTCATCGCCGCGATGGCCCAGTGCGAGGCCGCGATGGAGCACTTCTACGAGCGCAAGGCCGGCCACCTGGTGGTCATCTCGTCGATGTCGGCCATGCGCGGCATGCCGTCGTCGATGACCTCCTACGCCGCCACGAAGGCCGGCATCGCGCACCTCGCCGAGGGGATCCGCATGGACCTCGTGGGGCGCAAGGGTGTCGACATCGCCGTGACCACGCTGTTCCCCGGCTACATCGCCTCGGAGATGAACGAGCAGGTCGAGCAGGAGCAGAGGCTCATGGTCGACACCGAGACGGGTGTGCGCTCGATGGTCAAGGCCATCCAGAAGGAGGTCGACACCGCGGCCACGCCGGGCTGGCCCTGGGCGGCGGTCGGCCAGGTCATGAAGCACGCTCCGCGCGGGATCGTGCGCAAGCTGGTCTGACGGGGTTGGGGCCACGGCCGATAATGTGATATCACTTTCATAGCACTCCGGACGACCCGGGGAGCTGGGAGGAGAGCATCATGAGCGCACCCGTCGTCCCCGAGCCCGCCTCGGCCGTCGAGACGCCGCTGGCCGACGAGAAGCCGACCATCGCCGAGCGCGAGGCCTGGAGCACCGGGGGAGCCACGATCGCCATCGCGTCGATCGTCGGGTTCCTCGCCGGCGTCGGCCTGGTGGTGCTCGCAGCGGTGCAGGAGTCCATCCCGCTGATCGTCGTCGGCGTGCTGATCGCCCTCGTCGCGTTCGCGGCGTCCTGCGGGCTCACGCTCGTGGCGCCCAACGAGGCGCGCGTGCTGCAGATCCTGGGCGGCTCCTACACCGGCACCGTCCGCACGGAGGGCCTGCGCTGGGTGAACCCGCTGACCGGCCGCACCAAGATCTCCACCCGCATCCGCAACCACGAGACGGGCACGGCCAAGGTGAACGACGCCGACGGCAACCCGATCGAGATCTCGGCGATCGTCGTGTGGCGGGTCGAGGACACCGCGCGCGCCAGCTTCGAGGTCGACGACTTCGTGGAGTTCGTGGCCATCCAGACCGAGGCGGCCGTGCGCCACATCGCCGGCAGCTATCCCTACGACGCCGCCGGTCGACTGTCGCTGCGCGAGAACGCCGACGAGATCACCGGCCGGCTGTCCGAGGAGGTCGACGAGCGGGTCCGGTCCGCCGGCGTCCGGATCGTGGAGTCGCGGATCAACCGTCTGTCCTACGCCCCCGAGATCGCCCAGGCGATGCTGCGTCGTCAGCAGGCCGGCGCCATCGTGGCCGCGCGACAGGAGATCGTCGAGGGTGCCGTGGGCATGGTCGAGTCCGCGCTGGAGCGGCTCGAGTCCAAGGACTTCGTGCAGCTCGACGAGGAGCGCAAGGCCGCCATGGTGAGCAACCTGCTCGTCGTGCTGTGCGGCGACCGCGACGCCCAGCCCGTGGTCAACACCGGTTCGCTGTACTCCTGAGAGGGTGACCTCGACCATGTCCGCGATCCCGTGAGCCCGACCCCGTGAGCCCCACCTCGTGAGTACCGAGCGCAAGAAGCTGCTGCTGCGGCTGGACCCGCAGGTCCACGACGCCCTCGCCCGCTGGGCGTCGGACGACCTGCGGAGCACGAACGCGCAGATCGAGTACCTGCTGCGCGGGGCGCTGAAGGACGCCGGGCGGATGCCGAAGGGTGCCGCGGCCCCGCGCCGTCCCGGCCGTCCGCCGAAGGACGACTGACGTCCTTCCGACACGGGGTCACGGCACAGCGACGGACGCGCCGACGGCGGCCTCGAGGGGAGTCGCGGCGATGCCGAGCCGCTCGACGCTCGTCTGCTCGTCGACGAGCAGCGGCTCGGTGAAGAGGTAGGACATCGCGGCCATGGCCCGCATGTCCGCGCTGACCGGGGCCAGGGCCTTCAGCACCCAGGCGGGGACGGGCCGCACGCGGGCCGACGTGTGCCCAGCCGCGACGGCGTACGCCGTGGCCAGCTCACGCTGGGTGGCGTGGACGACGGGGGCGAGGACGACCCGGTCGGGCGCGGCCGGCAGCTCGGTGGCGGCGATCATCGCCGACGCCAGGTCGGGCAGGTAGGTCCACGCGTGGGGGAGGTCGACGCGACCGAGCGGGCGGACCGTGCGTCCTTCCGCCGCCGGCTCCCTCATGCGGTCGCCGCCGTGCGCCATGGACGCCCCCGGACCGTAGAAGTCCGATGCCACCACGCTCGTGGTCCGAGCCGGTGACGCTGCGCGACGCGCGAGCAGCTCGGCGCGGATGCGTCCCATCGCGGATCGGGGCGCGATGCGGAGATCGTCGCCGAGGACGCCCGACGTGTCGAAGGCGTACACGCTCTCCGGGTACACGACGTACACGACGTGCACGCCGTGCCGCGCCGCTGCGGCAAGGACGCCGGCCTCCAAGGGGTACAGCTCGCGCTCCCACACGTCGGGCCGGTACGCCGAGGCGTGCAGGCACAGGTGCACGACGTCGACGTCGGCGAACGCGCGGTCGAGGTCGGCGGGATCGGTGGCGTCGAGCCGGACGCGTTCGACGAGCGGGTGCTCGGGGCCGGACCCGGAACGGGTGCCGACGCGGACGGACTCGCCGCGACGGGCGAGCTGAAGAGCGACGTGGGGGCCGACCTGGCCGGCTCCGATGACGAGGGTGCACATGATGTCTCCTGTTTGTCCAAAACGAGAGCAGTGCTCTCTGTTGTGTTCACAGTGCGCCCCGCGCCGCGGGATGTCAAGAGCACTGCTCGCGTTGTCGACATTGTGCTATCCACGACATAGGGTGGACGGGTGCCCACTCCCCGCGAGCTCGCCCGCGAGCAGACCCTGCGCGACATCGTCCGGATCGGCCGCGAGCAGCTCTCGCACGTCACCCCGGCCGAGCTCTCGCTGCGGGCCGTCGCCCGCGAGCTCGGCATGGTGTCGTCGGCGGTCTACCGCTACGTGAAGGACCGCGACGCGCTGCTCACGTTGCTCATCGTCGACGCCTACGACGAGCTCGGGTCCGAGGTGGAGGACGCGGTCTCGGCGGCCGCGCGCCGCACCGGGACCGGTCAGCTGCAGGCAGCGGCCCAGGCCATGCGCACCTGGGGTCGGCGTGAGCCCTCCCGCTTCGCGCTGCTCTACGGCACGCCGGTCCCCGGCTACGCGGCCCCGGCGACCGTGACGAACGAGCCGGGCACCCGCGTGGTGGTCGCCCTGGCGGGCGTCCTCGAGCGGGCGCACCTCGCCGGACGGCTTCGTGAGGTTCCGGGACCGTTGCCGCGATCGGTCCGCACCGACCTGGAGTCGATCAGGGCCGAGTACGGGCTGACGCTGCCCGCGACCAACCTGGCGCGGGGGATGGGCCTGTGGTCAGCCGTCGTCGGAGCCGTGGCGTTCGACGTCTTCGGCCAGTACGGACCCGACACCCTGACCGACACCGCCGCCTTCCTCGACGTCCACGTGGCGGCGCTGGCCGAGACCGTCGGCCTCTAGTCACCGGGCGAGGAGGGCTGCGGCGAGGGCGCCGACCTGGTCGAACTCCACCAGGAAGCCGTCGTGTCCGTGCAGCGACGTGACGACGTCGAGTCCGTCGGCACCGGGGATCAGGTCGGCCAGCTCCTGCTGCTGATGGATCGGGTACAGCCGGTCGGTGTCGATCCCGGCCACCACGGTGCGGGCGGTGATGCGCGCCAGGGCGGCCGCCACCCCGCCACGGTCACGGCCGACGTCGTGGCTGTCCATCGCGCGGGTGAGCACCAGGTAGGAGTTGGCGTCGAAGCGCCGGACGAGCTTGACGCCGTGGTGCTCCAGGTACGACGCGACGGCGAACCGGCCGTCGTCCTGGACCGTCCGTCCGAACCGCTCCTGCAGCTCGGCCTCGCTGCGGTAGGCGACGTGCGCGATGCGGCGGGCCACGTCGAGGCCGGCGGTCGGACCCAGGGGAGCGCCGTAGTAGTCGCCGTCGTGGAAGTGCGCGTCGGCGGTGATGGCCGCCTGCTGCGTCGACGACAGGGCGATCTGCTCCGCCGACGCCTGCGCCGACGTCGCCAGCAGGAACAGCCGCTCCACGCGCTGCGGATGCGTGACGGCCCACTCCAGGGCTCGCATGCCACCGGCGGAGCCACCGATGACCGCGTACCAGCGGTCGATCCCGAGCCGGTCGGCGAACGCGACCTCGGCCGCCACCTGGTCGCGGACGGTGAGGTCGGGGAAGCTGCCGCCCCAGGGCTCGCCGTCGGCGGGTGCCGCCGAGGACGGGCCCGACGACCCTTGGCAGCCGCCGAGGATGTTCGCCGCCACCACGTAGTAGCGGTCGGTGTCGATCGGGCGGCCAGGGCCCACGAGCGTGTCCCACCAGCCCGGGCTCGCGTGCCCGTCGCCGACGGGACCGACCACGTGGCTGTCGCCGGTCAGGGCGTGCAGCACCAGCACGGCGTTGTCGCCCGTGAACGTGCCCCACGACTCGTACGCGAGCCGGACGTCGGGCAGCACGGCGCCGGACTCGAGCGTCAGGTCGCCGACGTCGACGAACTGTCGGGAACCGACAGGATCTCCCTCACGCCACGCGCCGGTGACGGAAGGGAGATCCTGGTCGGTCAGGTGAGGTGAGGTCACTTGGCCGCGCGCAGTCCCGCCTCGAGGTCGGCGAGGATGTCGTCGATCCCCTCGATGCCGACGGCCAGACGCACCAGGCCCGGGGTGACGCCGGTGGCGGCGTGCTCCTCCGGGGTGCCCTGCGAGTGCGTGGTGCTGGCCGGGTGGATGGCGAGCGAGCGGACGTCACCGATGTTCGCCACGTGGCTGAACAGCTCGAGCGAGTCGATGAACCGGCGCCCGGCGTCCACGCCGCCCGGCAGCTCGAACGTCAGCACCGCACCGGAGCCTCGGGGCGTGTACTTGTCGGCCAGCTCCTTGTAGGGGTTGCCGTCGAGCGAGGCCCAGGTGACCTTCGAGACGTCCTCGCGGGCGGTCAGCCACTCGGCGACCTTGCGGGTGTTCTCGATGTGGCGCTCCATCCGCAGGCTCAGGGTCTCGAGGCCCTGGGCGATGAGGAAGGCGTTGAACGGCGAGAGGGCAGCGCCGACGTTGCGCAGGTACTGCACGCGCAGCTTGGCGATGTAGGCCGCCGGGCCGAGGGCCTCGGCGAACACGAGACCGTGGTAGCTGGGATCGGCGGTCGTGAAGCCGGGGAACTTGTCGCCGTGGGCGGCGTAGTCGAACGTGCCGCCGTCGATGACGACGCCGGCGATCGTGGTGCCGTGGCCGCCGATGTACTTGGTGGCCGAGTGCACGACCGTGTCGACACCGTGCTTGAGCGGGTTGAGCAGGAACGGCGTGGCCACGGTGTTGTCGACGATGAACGGGACGCCGACCTCCTTGGCGACCGCGCTGATCGCCTCGAGGTCGAGGATGTCGCCCTTCGGGTTGCCGATGGTCTCGCCGAAGAACGCCTTGGTGTTCTCCTGCGCGGCGGCCCGCCAGGCGGCGGGGTCGTTGTTGTCCTCGACGAAGGTCACCTGGATGCCGAGCTTCGGGAAGGTGTGGCGCAGCAGCGAGTCGGTTCCGCCGTAGAGGCTGGCGGAGGCCACGATGTGGTCACCGGCCTCGGCCACGTTGGTGAGGGCGCCGGTGGTGGCGGCCTGGCCCGACGCGAACAGAAGGGCTCCGACGCCGCCCTCCAGGGCCGCGAGACGCTCCTCGACGACGCCCTGGGTGGGGTTCATGATGCGCGTGTAGATGTTGCCCGGCTCGGCCAGCGCGAACAGGTCGGCGGCGTGCTGGGTGTCACGGAACTGGTACGACGTCGTCTGGTAGATCGGCAGGGCCCGCGCACCGGTGGTGGGGTCGGGCGTCTGGCCTGCGTGGATCTGCTTGGTCTCGAACGACCACTGATCGCTCATGGGATCTCCTGAGGTGGGGCGCGGGGTGTCGATGGACCTCCACGGTGACAGGTCCTCCAAGGGATGAGAAGAGGTCTCACCATCCGGACCGTGCGACGATCGGGGCATGGAGCTGCGCCCCGCCGTCCCCGGCGACGAGGGTCTGCTGGCCTCGGTCGAGCAGGCGGCGAACACCGACGCCCTGGCCCACGTGTTCGACGGCCCGTACCCGTGGACCGAAGTGCGCGACCGCTGGGTCGAGGTGCTCGCCGACACTGCCGTCCGCGCATGGCTCGTGGTGGTCGACCAGGTGGCGGTGGGCTACCTGGCGCACGACACGACCACGCTGCGCCACATCGGCGTCGTGGCCCGCCACCGCGGCACCGGCCTGGCCGCCGAGGTGCTCGCGTCGGTGCCGGAGTCGGTGGACCGGCTCTGGGTCCTGGAGGCCAACACCCGAGCCCGCCGCTTCTACGAGCGGCACGGCTGGCGCCCCGACGGCCGATCGCAGCCCTGCGAGTTCGAGCCGTTCCCCACGGAGATCGGCTACACCCGCGCCTCGTGCTGAGTCGTCGACTCAGCGCATGTCGAACGGCTGCGCGGTGGACTCGAGCACGCTCAGCCAGAGATCGCCGTCGGGCGAGACGTGGTGGGGCCGGTGCGTCACGTAGGGGATGGGCACGTGCACGAAACGGTGCCGACGTCGCCCGACGACCATGTCGGTGCGACCGGCCATCGCCGCGTGCACGGCGGTCTGCGCCAGGCGGGAGCAGTACACGGAGTCAGCCGGCTCGGCCGGGACCGAGCGGATGAAGTAGCCGGGGTCGAAGTAGCGGAACAGCACCTCGGCGCCCCGCGACGAGAAGTCGTCGGTGATCCGCTCGCGCAGCAGACGACCGATGTCGGCCAGGCGGGCGTTGCCCGAGGCGTCGGTCTCGTCGTGGCTGGGCAGGTGTTCCTGGCCGGCACCCTCGGCCACCACCAGCACGGCGTGACCCTGGGCCTGCACCTTGCGCCGCACGTGCTCGAGCAGCCCGTTGTCACCCTCGAGCTCGAACGGCACCTCGGGGATGAGGACGAAGTCGGCGTCGTGACCGGCGAGCGCCGAGTAGCACGCGATGAAGCCGGCGTGGCGGCCCATCACCTTCACCAGGCCGACGCCGTTGAGCGAGGCCTCGGCCTCGATCTTGGCGGCCTTGATCGACTGCGCGGCCCGCGAGTAGGCGGTCTGGAAGCCGAAGCTCTGGCCGATGTGCGGGATGTCGTTGTCGATCGTCTTGGGCACGCCGACGACCGCGATCTGCGCGCCGCGCGCGAGGGCCTCCTCGGCGATGCGGTGGGCGCCGCGCATCGAGCCGTCGCCCCCGATGACGAACAGGATGTCGATGTCGCGCAGCTGGAGCGTGTCGACGACGGTCTTCACGTCCTGTGCACCGCGCGACGAGCCGAGCACCGTGCCACCACGCTCGTGGATGTTGGCGACGAACCCGGGGGTGAGCTGCACCGGCTCGAGCAGGTTCTCGGGCACGAGGCCGGCGTAGCCGTTGCGGAAGCCGATCACGTCGTTGACGCCGTAGTGCTCGTGCAGCTCCATGACGAGGGCCCGGATCACGTCGTTGAGCCCTGGGCACAGGCCACCGCAGGTGACGATGCCGACCCGCACGGTGGCGGGGTCGAAGAAGAGCTTGTCCCGGGGGCCACCGGTCTCGAAGGAGGGCAGCTCCTCGAGCGGGAGGCCGCGTTGCTGGATCAACGAGATGGTGTCGTCGAAGAGGATCCGGTCGTCCTCGCCCACGTAGTACTCGTTGGTCGCGCGCCCACCCACGTACTGGGCGAGGGGCGAAGGAACGGTGGTCGGGCCGAGGGTTCGGACCTGCAGCTCGGCGAGGGTCACCATGGCTCCATCCTAGGGTGAGGGAACCCTCGGGTTCGCCAGCGCGGCCCCCGTGAGGACGGGCCGATCGGCCTGCGCGACGCGGCACGCGTCAGAGTTCGGGCGGTCGTGCCTCTTCCGAAGGAGAAGGCCGCCGTCCGGTCTCGGCGAAAGGACGCGCAGGCACCACCAGAACGGCACGATGGGGGAATGGGTGTGCAGATCACGGTCCGAGGCTCCGCCGAGGGGCGATTCCCGGCCGAGCGCGCCCTCGTGCGGCTCGAGGTCGTGGTCGAGGGTGCCGACCGCCAGGACGTGCGCGACCGCGCCGTGGCGCTGCAGGAGCCGCTGCGCTCGCAGCTCGGCGAGCTCGTGAGCCTCGGTGCCGTGCGGACGTGGTCGAGCGACCAGGTGCGGGTGTTCAGCCGGCACCCGTGGGTCGACGACCGTCGCTCCGACGACCTGGTGCACAGCGCCCAGGTGCAGGTGCTCGCCGAGTTCGTCGACTTCGAGCGGCTCAGCGGCTTCGTCGACCACTGGTCGGGCCAGGCCGGGGTCGAGGTCCAGGGCCTCGAGTGGGACCTCGGGGTCAAGAGTCGACGGGTCCACGAGGCCGAGGTGCGCAAGGCGGCGGTCGACGACGCCGTCACGAAGGCCCAGTCCTACGCCGACGCGGTGCGACGGGGCCGGGTGACCGCGCTCGAGCTGGCCGACCCCGGCATGCTCGACCGGCCCGGCGATCCCGGGCACGGCGAGCCCCGTGCCTTCGCCCTGGCCTCGGCCGACGCAGGCGGTGCCGCACTCGACCTCGTGCCGGCCGACATCGTGATCCGTGTGGAGGTCGACGCCCGCTTCCAGGCGGAGTGATCTCCTCGCCCGGCTCGGCGTGCACGTGCGCTGACCTGCGCAAACATCCCGTCCGGGTGTGACGGGGCTCCTGGCCGCGAACCCATACCGGGAGTACGGTGGAGGCATGTCCCTGCGTTCGTTGGCACGTCGCCTGCGCGACCTGCTCCTGCCCGGCGGCTCGTCGCCGACCGCTGACGAGACCACCCGGACCCGTCCGCTGCCGCCGGTCGTGGCGGTCGCCGAACGAGCGAGGAACGTGCTTCCGCTCGGCTCCCGTCCCATGCGCGTGGTCTACGACGAGGCCGTGGTGCACGAGTCGGTCAGCCTCAAGAGCCGGTTCCTGGGCCGCACCGCACGGCTCGTCTTCAAGCCGCTCCTGCGGCTGGCACCCCTCAACGACCGCACCCTCACCACCCTGCGCTCCCTCGACCGGTTGTCGGCCCGCGGCCCGCGCTCGCGCTACGTGGAGCCCGTCTCGTTCGAGCTGGGTGGCGTGCACGTGGAGTCCATGACGCACCGCTACGGGCCGGAGAGCGAGATGACCGTGCTCTACCTGCACGGCGGCGGGTTCTTCTCGTGCGGCATCGAGACCCACCGGCGGATCTGCGAGCGGCTCGCGCTCTACACCGGTGCCACCGTGATCTCCGTCGAGTACGTGCAGCTGCCCGAGGGGTCGGTGGCCGACTCGGTGAACGACGCCATCACCGCCTACGAGGCGCTCGTCGAGATGAGCGACCGCCCCGACAAGATCGTCGTCGCGGGCGACTCCGCCGGTGGCTACCTGACCATGAAGATCGCCGAGCTGGCCCACCGCCGTGGTCTGCCGGCTCCCGCGGCGCTGCTCACCTTCTCGCCGCTGCTGAGCCTCGACCCCGACCGCATCGACAAGGAGGGCGTCGCCCGGGTCTCCCGCGTGCGCGACGCCTACCTGCCGATCGGTCGCGTGGCGCTCATCCGCAAGCGGTGGGTCCCCGAAGGCGCGGTCATCGAGGGCGAGGTGTCGCCGCTCGACGCCGTCGACCACATCAGCTCGCCCGCCTTCTTCGTGGCGGTCGAGGACGAGATGCTGCGGCCCGAGGTGGAGGCCATGGCGCTGATGCTCTCCGAGCGCGGCGTCGAGGTCGAGACGCACCTGTGGCGTGGTCAGGTGCACGCGTTCCCGGTCCTGGCCGACACCCTGCCCGAGAGCCGGCAGGCCCTGCGGCTCGCCGCCGACTTCGCCCGGCGCGCGGTCGGGGAGGCCTCGACCACCGAGCACGAGGCCGATCCGACCCAGCACGACGACCCGCAGCACGAGGAGACGATCTCCGGCGAGGTCGTCGACGAGCGGTCCGCACCGCAGGACGACGACGTCCTCGACGGCGAGCTGGTCGGCGGAGGTCGGCGGCGCTGGTTCTTCCAGCCCGGCTGACGCCGCCGGTTCGTCAGGAGCGGTCGGGGGTCGCCCAGGCGATGACGGTGGTCGTGAACGCGCTGCCGTCGAAGTCGCCGCACGTCATGATCGCCAGCAGTCGGGGTCCGCTGCGGGCGTAGACCCTCGACGCCACGCGCGCGAAGTCCTCGACCGGAACGGTCTCCACCCGCCGAACCACGAAGTCGGCCCGCTCGCCGTCCGCTCCGTCCACACCCACGCGGTCGCCCGGCTCCAGCTCACCGAGCCGGTCGAAGACCGCGCCACCGGACGACGAGGTGTGCCCGACGATCGCGGCACTGCCCGGACCACCGACCCGGCTGCCGTCGCGCCACCAGCCCGTGACGTCGAGGGCCTCGGGCACCTCCTGCGACCCGTCCGCGGAGCGGCCGAGGTCGACGACGGACGCCGCGACGTCGATCGCGTCGATCTCGATCCGGTCGGGGACGAACCCGGTGGAGGAGTCGTCGAGGGAGCGGGGACTCGCCGAGGCCGTGGCGGTGGCCGACGCCGCCGGACGTGGCCCGGGGTCGGTGCTGCCGTCGCGCAGGACGACCCAGCCGACGACCGCCGCCGCACTCAGGGCGAGCGCGACGGCGGCGACGACCAGGCGACGATCAGGACGCGGCACGCCTGCGCACGGCTCCTGCGGCCAGACCGCCGGCGATGACCAGTCCGGCGAGGAGCCAGGGCGCGCCGCCCGAACCCGTCGTGACGCCGGCGGCGCTCACGCCGGCGGCGGGCGCGTTGACCGGGACCGGCCAACGCGGTCCGGATCCGTCGCTGTCACCCGCAGCCGCCTCGCCGCCGCAACCGTCCTGGGAGACCTCGAGCGGGATGATCTGGAAGCCGGTGTCGTCGTCCTCCACGTCCTCGACCCCGACGACGATGAGGGACTCCCGCTGCGTGCGCACCGTGCGAGACTGGCCGGCTGCGAGCGTGAACACGTCGTCGGCGTCCTCGGCCCGGGGGTCGCCGTACAGGACCGTGACGGTGGCGTCGGAGACGTTCTCGACCTCGAAGCTGCACTGACCGCCGGTCGCCTCGAGCAGAGCCGGGCGGAGGCACTCCTCGGAGAAGGGGACCTCGAACGAGGTGGGCGCACCCGGGGCCACGACGACGCCGTCGCCGGGGACCGCGACGATCTCGATCTCGAACAGGCCGTCGGCCGTCAGCTCCGAGACGGTGTACGTCCCGGACTCGATCTCCTCGGTGTCGTCGGGGTCGCCGTCGTAGACCAGCTCGTAGGTGAAGTCGTCGGACTCCGGGACGGTCACGAGGCAGCTCGCGACGACGACCGGCGGGGGCGTCGATCCCTCGGGCTCGTCGTCCTCGGCCGTGACGGTGATGGTCTGCGTGGCCGGGACGTCGTCACCGTCGTTCGCCGTCAGGGTGAAGGTGAAGGTCTGGCCGGCCGCGGGGCCGGGGAAGGCCGTCGTTCCGGAGGGGTCGAGCTCACCGTCCCAGTCGCCGGAGGCCGTGACGGTCAGCGCTTCGTCGCCCGTCGCCGCCCAGGCGATGGTGAGGTCGTCGTCGGGCTCGACGTCGACCGAGCCCGTGGAGCCGTTGACGGTGAAGGTCGTGATCGCGGCCGCGGCGCTCGCGGGGGCGGCGAGCCCGACCAGCAGCAGCGGAAGGGCGAGGAGGGACAGGAGGAGTCGGCGCACGGTCGGCTCTTTCGCTCGTGAGGGATGTCGATGCTCATCTGACCACCTGTGGCCCGTGCTTGGAGGCATGTTCAGGTTTTTTCATCGAGATGATGGACCAAGGTCATCTCCGCGCCTGGGAAGATGCCCTGGTGATCCGACGTCCACGCTGGCTCCAAGCGGCGATCATGCTGCTGCCGCTCGTGTCGCTGGCGCGCGGCATCGACCTGGTGAGCCTCGTGGTGCTGCTGGCCATCGCGGCCTGGCTCGGGAGCCGCCGGCAGGCGTCGTGGACCGACGCGGTGGGTCGTGCGATCGACCTCTCCCTCGCGGGTCTGGTGGTGGTGGCGCTGGTCGTCCTGACGATCAACGTGCTGCCGCGCGACCTGCACGAGGCCGTCACGGTGACGTTGACCGGCGCGTGGGCCGCGACGGTGGTGGTGTGCGCGGGTCTTGCCCTCACCACGGTGGACCGACCGCGCTGGACCCCGCTCCTGCACCGCGTGACGGTGCTGCGGGACCGACCGGGCGCCTAGGGCACACGTCGACGGAGCTCAGTCGACGTCGCGCGCCGCGTTCTCCGCCTCGGAGCGCAGGATGCAGAACTCGTTGCCCTCCGGGTCGGCCAGCACCACCCAGCCCGTCCCGGGGCCGTACTTCCCCCGCAGGTCGGCGACCTGGGTCGCGCCGATCGAGACCAGCCGGTTCACCTCGTCGGCCTGCGTCCCCGAGCGCGGTCGCAGGTCGAGGTGGATCCGGTTCTTCACGGCCTTGGCCTCGGGCACCTCGATGAACAGCAGATGGTGGCCCGATTCCGGGTCGAGGATCATGCACTCCTCGTGGCCGGGCTCGTTGGGGTCGCCCTCGACGTCGACGTAGCCGAGGACCTGCTTCCAGAACTCGCTCAGCGCGTAGGCGTCGGCGCAGTCGACGGAGGTGTGGGAGACGAACGACGTCATGTCGTCAGCCTCGCCGCACCCCCGTCTCCTGTCCAGCCGTGCGTGCCGGTGCTACTTCTTCTCGGTGAACGCGACGGCGAGCGAGAAGCCGCGGTACCCGTCGTCGGGGCGCGTGCCGCTGATGCCGACGGCCTCGATGTTGCGCAGGCCCGTGAACACCTCGTCCTCGGCCAGGTCGGGCTCGGCGTTCTCGACGGTGTCGAGGATGGTGCTCACGTCGACGAACAGGCCGCCGCCCTTCGCGTCCTCGTCGATGACCGAGGAGAACCGGTCGGAGTCGCCGAGGCCACCGTCCTTCACGAGCGACTCGGCGACCTTGGGCGACGTGGCCAGCGAGACCGCGTCGTCGCCGTCGGCCGTGGCGATCTCGACGCCGGCCAGCTTCTGGACGGTCGCCACGAGGCGCCCGGCCAGGTCGGAGGCCTTCGCCTCGTCGCCCTCCATGACCAGCCCGGTGCTCACCTCCGACGGGTCGGACGGACCCTGGGCGCTCGCGAGGGTCTCCAGACCCTCGGAGCCGACGTACACGGTGAACGCGTCACCGAGCAGCGTCACGAGGTCCTCGGGCAGCGTCACGTCGAGCGTCTGCTCGATCTCGGCCAGCGTGTCCTCGACGTCGGGGGCCTGCGAGCTTCCGAGGCCGCCGCCGGACGACTGCTGCTCGAGCTGGTCGAGGTACTCCTGCTGGTAGCCCTCGGGGTCGGCCGCGTAGGCGTCCGCGTCGAACTCCACCGGCGGCCCGACCGGACCAGCGGCGGCGCCGCCGGACAGGCCGGGCACGAAGCCGAGCGCCGGGCCGAGCTCGAGCAAGTCCTGCACGCCGCTCTTCAGCTCATCCCAGTTCTCCTCCACGGCCTTGCCGCCGCCGGGGACGGTCAGACCCACCACGGTGTCCTCGGGCAGGGCCCCCAGACCGCGGATCTCGGGGACCTCGCTCGGCTCGTCGCCCTGTCGGGCGACGGCGTCGAAGTGCAGCGAGGTGGACGACGCGCTCAGCGCGAACGCCACGCTGCTCACCTCGTCGGTGATCTGGTCGAGCTCGGCCGCGTCGCCGCCGAGCTCCTCGTCGATCCCGGCCTTCTTCGCGGCCTCGACGCCACTCTTCACGTCGACCCAGCCGGACATGACGCCCTGCTCGTCGAGCGCGTCCTGCGCGGCGGTGAACTGCTCGACGTCGGCGAGCGGCTTCTTCTCCGCGGCCTTCACGGCGGCGGTGGCGCTCTTCTGGGAGGGCGTGACGATCGCGTAGCCGTCGAGGAAGCCGATGCCGTACTCCTCGTCGTTGCAGGCGAAGAGCTTGGCGATGCCCTTCTTCGCGGCGTCCTCGTCGCTGACCTGCACCGCGATGCGGATGACCTCCTCCTCGTCCTCGAAGTTCGAGCCGATGCCGAGGCCGATGCGCTCACCGAGCCACGGCTCGACGTCGCGGTCGTAGTCGACGTCCTTGCAGTCGCCAAGCGCGTCCTCGAGCACCAGCTTGCGCAGGTCGTCGTCCTCGTCCTCGATGCCCAGCTCCTTCGACAGGTCCGGCACGCGCTTGGCCAGGCGGAAGAGGTCCACCTTCTGGCTGGCGGACGGGTCGAGGTCGAGCCGCACGTAGGCGACGGTGTCGGCGGGCAGCACGTCGTGGGGCTGGGCGCCGCCGCCGGAGAGCTGCGTGAAGGCGTAGGCGCCGCCACCGATCGCGGCCACGGCCAGGGCACCGGCGATGCCGAACCCGATCTTCTTGCCGGCGCCACCGGACCCGGCTGCCGCGCCCTCGGTCCCGGTCGCCGCGGGCTGCACGACGGTGGCGTCGGCGGCCCCGTCCGCAGGCGGTGTGGGCTGCGCCGTGGGTTGGGGGCTGGTGGGGGTGTCGTCGCTCATGGGGGGGGTCCTCCAGGGGGATGTGTGCCGTCGAAGGCTATCGACGGCGCACCGCCTGGGTCCTGGGCCCTTGGACCTGTTCCTGGGCGTGCGTCCCAGGACGGGGGACGAGACCGGGAGAACTAACAAACAGACTTGACTGTTTGTTGTGTCGCGGCGCAGGATGTGCTGGTGACCACGACCCGCACCCCGCAGGCCGAGCGGACTGCTGCCATGCGGCTTCGGCTCATGGAGGCCACGGTCGACTCGCTCGTGGAGCTCGGCTGGTCCGGCACCTCGACGACGGTCGTCTCGCAGCGCGCCGGGGTGAGCCGGGGTGCGCAGCTGCACCACTTCCCGAGCAAGCAGGCACTCGTGGTCGGCGCCGTGGAGCACCTCACCGAGCGCCGCCGGCACGCCATGGCCGACGCGGTGCGTGCCCTGCCCGACGTCGGCCGCACCCGGGCCGTGCTCGACGTGCTGGCCGAGCAGTTCACGTCGCCGGTGTTCTTCGCCGCGCTCGAGCTGTGGGTGGCCGCCCGCACCGACGCCGAGCTGCGCGGAGCCGTCGGCCCGTTGGAGCGTCGCGTCGGCCGCGAGACCCACGCCTACGCCGTCGACCTGCTCGGCGTCGACGAGGACCGCGGCAGCAACCGGGCCCTCGTCCAGGCCACGCTCGACCTGCTGCGCGGCCTCGGCCTCGCGGGCACCCTCACCGACGACAGCCGACGTCGAGCCGCCGTGCTCGACGCCTGGGCCGTCACCCTCGACGCCGGACTGGAGCGCTGACATGCCGCCGACCGAACCCGACGACCGGCTCGCCGCCGTCCTGACCGACCTCGCGGCCGAGAGCGACCAGCTCGACGGCTGGGTCGCCGACCTGCCGGTCCAGGAGTGGGGCGCCGTCACCACGCCCGAGGGATGGACGGTGGCGCACCAGGTGGGACACCTGGCCTGGACGGACCAGGCGTCGCTCTCGGCGCTCACCGACCCCGAGGCCTTCGGCGCGGGGATGAAGGCCGCGGCCGAGAACCCCAGCGGCTTCGTCGACGACGGCGCGAACAGCTGGGCCGCCAAGCCCGTCCCGACGCTGATCGACGAGTGGCGCGACGGTCGGCGCCGGCTTGCCGAGGCGCTGCGCGCCGTGCCCGCCGGCGAGAAGGTGCCGTGGTTCGGCCCGCCCATGAGCCCCACGTCGATGGCCACGGCTCGCGTGATGGAGACGTGGGCCCACGCGCACGACGTGGCCGAGGCGCTCGGCGTCGACGTCCCGCGCACCGACCGCGTGCGTCACGTGTGCCACATCGGCGTGCGCACCCGCGGCTTCGCCCACCTGATGCGGGGCGAGGAGCTGCCGACGTCGGACGTGCGGGTGGAGCTCGTCGCGCCCGGCGGCGACACGTGGACCTGGGGTCCCGAGGACGCCGAGCAGCGGGTGACCGGCGACGCGTGGGACTTCGCGCTGCTCGCCACTCGTCGTCGGCACCGCGACGACGTGGACGTGCGCGCCGAGGGCGCGGACGCCGACCACTGGCTCGACATCGTGCAGGCGTTCGCCGGGCTGCCCGGCAACGACCCCCGACCCCTGGCCGAGCGGGGCACCGACGGCGGGGACGCATGACCCTCGACCGGCCGGCCCGGATCGGCAACTGCTCCGGCTACTACGGCGACCGGCTGTCGGCCTTCCGCGAGATGCTCGAGGGAGGCGACCTGGACTACCTCACCGGCGACTACCTGGCCGAGCTGACCATGCTGATCCTCGGCAAGGACCAGATGAAGGACCCGTCCACCGGGTATGCCAAGACCTTCGTGCGCCAGCTCGAGGACGGACTCGCGCTCGCGCTCGAGAAGGGTGTCAAGGTCGTCACGAACGCCGGCGGGCTCAACCCCGCCGGGCTCGCCGACCGGATCCGCGAGATCGCGACGGCCCAGGGCCTCGAGGTGCGGGTGGCCCACGTGGAGGGCGACGACCTCAAGGCCCGCGGGGCCGAGCTGGACCTGCCCGGTGACGCGCTCACCGTCAACGCCTACCTCGGGGCGTTCGGCATCGCCGCCGCGCTCGAGGCCGGCGCCGACGTCGTGGTCACCGGTCGCGTCACCGACGCCTCGGTGGTGATGGGCCCGGCGATCCACGCCCACGGGTGGGGTCGCGACGACCTCGACGCCCTCGCGGGCGCGCTCGTGGCGGGTCACGTCATCGAGTGCGGCACGCAGGCCACGGGCGGCAACTTCAGCGGGTTCCGCAGCCTCGACACGTCCGCGCCACTCGGCTTCCCGATCGCGGAGGTCGCCGCCGACGGCAGCAGCGTCGTCACCAAGCACGCCGGGGTCGAGGGGCGGGGGGCCGAGGGGCGGGAGGTGGGTGGCGCGGTCACCGTCGACACCGTCACCGCCCAGCTGGTCTACGAGATCCAGGGTCCGGCGTACCTCAACCCCGACGTCGTCGCGCACCTCGACACCGTGGAGCTGACGCAGGACGGCCCCGACCGCGTGCGCATCGCGGGCGTGCGCGGCACGCCTCCGCCGGCCACCACCAAGGTCTGCCTCAACCTGATCGGTGGCTTCCGCAACAGCGTGGAGCTGCTGCTCACCGGGCTCGACATCGAGGCGAAGGCCGCCTGGGTGCGCCGCCAGGTCACCGACGCGCTGCAGTCCGACCCGCCCGACGAGCTGGTGTGGACGCTCGACCGCACCGACGTCTTCGACCCGCCCACGCAGGCCGCCGCCACCTCGTTGCTGCGCTGCGTGGCCAAGAGCGCCCGGCCCGAGCCGGTGGGTCGCACGTTCAGCGACGCGTTCGTGAACGTGGCCCTGGCGTCGTACCCCGGCTTCACCCTGACCGCCCCGCCCGGCCGCGGCGCGCCCTTCGGCGTCTACCGCCCGGCCTACGTGCCGCAGTCCGAGGTGCCTCACGTGGTCGTGCACCCCGACGGAAGGCGTGAGGAGATCGCCCCGCCGACCGGCACAGCAGATCCGGAGCAGGGCTCGTCCACCCGACCCGCGCCGGCACCCGACCTCGGCGACACCCGCGCCGTCCCGCTCGGCGAGCTCGTCCACGCACGCTCGGGCGACAAGGGTGGCGACGCGAACGTCGGGCTGTGGGTCCCGGCGGAGCACCCCCGACGTGACGACGCCGTGGCGTGGCTGCTCGGCGTCGTGAACCCCGGCTGGGTCCAGGCGATGCTGCCCGAGGCCGCCGACCTCGACGTCGACGTGCACCCGCTGCCGAACCTCGGCGGCGTGAACATCGTGATCCACGGGCTGCTGGGGGAGGGCGTGTCGTCGTCGACCCGGCTCGACCCCCAGGCGAAGGCCCTCGGTGAGTGGCTGCGCGCCCGCGTGACCGCCGTCCCCCTGACCCTCCTCGAAGGAGCCCGACCATGACGGACCTGTGGACGACCCCCGAGCGCCAGGCGCTGCGCACGGCCGTCGAGCAGTTCACCCAGCGCGAGATCGTGCCGCACTTGCCGCAGTGGGAGGACGACGGGCAGCTCCCGCGCGAGCTGCACGCCGCCACCGCGAAGGCCGGGTTCCTCGCGGTCGGCTACGCCGAGGAGGTCGGTGGCGCGGGCGGCGACTCGGTCGACGCGTGCGTCGTCACCGAGGCCATGCTGGCCGCAGGCGGCTCGACCGGTCTGCAGGCCAGCCTGTTCACCCACTCCATCGCGGTGCCGCACATCATCGACGCCGGTGACCCAGCGCTGATCGACGCCTACGTCCGGCCCACGCTGGCCGGCGAGAAGATCGGCTCGCTCGGGGTGACCGAGCCGAGCGGCGGGTCCGACGTCGCGAACATCCGCACCCGCGCCGTGCGCGACGGCGACCACTACGTCGTCAACGGCGCCAAGACGTTCATCACGTCGGGCGTCCGGGCCGACTTCGTGACCACCGCGGTCCGCACCGGTGGTGAGGGGCACGCCGGCATCTCGTTGCTCGTCATCGACAAGGACACGCCCGGCTTCACCGTGAGCAAGAGCCTGCGGAAGATGGGCTGGCACTGCTCCGACACCGCCGAGCTGGCCTTCGAGGACGTGCGCGTCCCCGTCGAGAACCTGGTCGGCGAGGAGAACGGCGGCTTCTACCTCGTCATGCAGCAGTTCGTGGGCGAGAGGCTCGGGCTGGCGGTGCAGGCGTACGGCACCGCCCAGCGCGCGCTGGACCTCGCCGTGGCGTACGCCCGCGAGCGCGACACGTTCGGCAAGCCGCTCATCGCCCGGCAGGTGATCCGCCACAAGCTCGTCGAGATGCACGCCCGCACCGCCGCCGCGCGCGCCCTCACCCGGCAGGCGCTCGAGCGCTCGCTCGAGACGCCGAAGACCGACCCGTCGCTCATCCTCGACGCCGTCACCGCCAAGAACGTCTCGGTGGCCGCCGTCGAGCACGTGGTGCACGAGGCCGTGCAGATCTTCGGCGGCATGGGCTACATGCGCGAGTCCGAGATCGACCGCCACTACCGCGACGCCCGCATCCTCGGCATCGGCGGCGGCGCCACCGAGGTCATGAAGGACCTGTCCGCGAAGCTCCTGGGCTACTGATGACCACCACCCCCGACCCCCGGACCAGCGATTCCCATCACCTGATGGGAATCGCGAGCTCACCTCGGTTCTCCCTCACTCACCCTGGCGTCCCCGCCATGGTGAGTGGGGGATTCCGCAGGGGAGTGGACCGCGTTGGACCGGCCGAGACGAAGGACGTGCTGTGAAGACCACGATCGATCCGACGACGGCGACGTTCGCCGACAACCACGCCCAGATGCTGGAGCGTGTCGCCGACCTGGGCGAGCAGCACGCCAAGGCGCTCGCCGGTGGCGGGGAGAAGTACGTCGAGCGCCACCACACCCGTGGCAAGCTCACCGCCCGCGAGCGGATCGAGCTGCTGCTCGACGCCGACACCCCGTTCCTGGAGCTGGGCGCGCTCGCCGGCTGGGGCACCGACTTCACCGTCGGCGGCTCGATCGTCACCGGCATCGGCGTCGTCGAGGGCGTCGAGTGCATGATCGTCGCCAACGACCCCACCGTGAAGGGCGGTTCGTCGAACCCGGTCACCGTCAAGAAGGGGTTCCGCGCGGCGCAGGTCGCCGAGGAGAACGGCCTCCCGACGATCAACCTGGTCGAGTCCGGCGGCGCCGACCTGCCGACGCAGAAGGACATCTTCATCCCCGGCGGCGCGAGCTTCCGCAACATCACCCGCGCCAGCGAGGACCGGCGGCCCACCGTGGCCCTCGTGTTCGGCAACTCGACCGCCGGTGGCGCCTACATCCCCGGGATGAGCGACTACGTGGTCATGGTCGACGGTGGAGCGAAGGTGTTCCTCGGCGGTCCGCCGCTGGTGAAGATGGCCACGGGCGAGGAGTCCGACGACGAGTCCCTCGGTGGCGCCTCGATGCACGCGAAGACCTCGGGCCTGGCCGACTACCTGGCCGTCGACGAGCACGACGCGATCCGCCTGGGTCGGCAGATCGTGCGCCGGCTCAACTGGCGCAAGAAGGGCGCCGCCCCCCGCACCGACTACGCCGAGCCCGTGCTCGACGCCGAGGAGCTGCTGGGCATCGTGCCGACCGACCTCAAGGTCCCGTTCGACCCGCGCGAGGTCATCGCCCGGCTCGTCGACGGAAGTGAGTTCGACGAGTTCAAGCCGCTGTACGGCTCGAGCCTGGTCACCGGGTACGCGCAGCTGCACGGCTACCCGATCGGCATCCTGGCCAACGCCCAGGGCGTGCTCTTCAGCGCCGAGGCGCAGAAGGCCGCGCAGTTCATCCAGCTGGCCAACCAGACCGACACGCCGCTGCTCTTCCTGCACAACACCACCGGGTACATGGTGGGCGCGGAGTACGAGCAGGGCGGCATCATCAAGCACGGCGCGCAGATGATCAACGCCGTCTCCAACTCCAAGGTCCCGCACCTGTCGGTCGTCATGGGTGCCTCGTACGGCGCCGGCCACTACGGCATGAGCGGCCGCGCCTACGACCCGCGGTTCATGTTCAGCTGGGTCGGTGCGAAGTCGGCCGTCATGGGTCCGGCGCAGCTGGCCGGCGTCATGGAGATCGTGGCCCGCCAGTCGGCCGAGTCCAAGGGCCAGGTGTTCGACGCCGAGGGCTTCCAGGGCGTGAAGGACTACGTCGAGCAGCAGATCGAGGAGCAGTCCCTCGCCTACTTCACGTCGGGCATGGGCTACGACGACGGCGTGATCGACCCCCGCGACACCCGCGCGATCCTCGGCATCTGCCTCTCCGCGATCCACACCGCACCCGTCGAGGGCGCCCGCGGCTACGGGGTGTTCAGGCTGTGACGCGCGCGGCTCGTCCCTCGCCGCTCCTGCGACTCCGTCGCAGCCGTGCTTCGCACGGGCGCGTGCCTCGCTGCGCTCGGCCCATGCTTGCTCTCGAAAGTGAGAACCGATGATTCGTTCAGTCCTCGTGGCCAACCGAGGGGAGATCGCGCGCCGGGTGTTCCGCACCTGCCGTGACCTCGGCATCCGCACCGTCGCCGTGCACTCCGACGCCGACGCCACCGCGCCGTTCGTGGCCGAGGCCGACGTGGCCGTGCCGCTCCGCGATCCATCGGCCTCCGCCGGGGCAGCCAACAGCCCGACGGAGACGTACCTGCGCGCCGACCTCGTGATCGACGCCGCGCGTCGGGCCGGTGCCGACGCGATCCACCCCGGCTACGGCTTCCTGTCCGAGAACGCCGACTTCGCGCGCGCCGTCGCCGAGGCCGGCCTGGTCTGGATCGGCCCCACGCCGGAGTCCATCGACGCGATGGGCAGCAAGATCCGCGCCAAGGAGATCATGGCCGAGGCGGGCGTGCCGATCCTCAGCATCGAGCCCGAGACCGCCCAGCCCGGCGACTTCCCGCTGCTGGTGAAGGCGTCGGCCGGCGGCGGTGGACGCGGCATGCGCGTGGTCGAGCGCGCCGAGGACCTCGAGGGCGAGCTGACGGCCGCCGCGGCCGAGGCGGCGTCGGCGTTCGGCGACGACACCGTGTTCGTCGAGCCGTACCTGCCGACGGCGCGCCACGTGGAGGTGCAGGTGCTGGCCGACACGCACGGCACCACCTGGATCCTCGGCGACCGCGACTGCTCGATCCAGCGTCGGCACCAGAAGGTCGTGGAGGAGGCGCCCGCGCCCAACCTCAGCGACGCCGTCCGCCGCACCCTGCACACCGCGGCTCGCAACGCCGCCGAGGCGGTGGGCTACGTCGGCGCCGGCACCGTGGAGTTCCTCGTGTCCGACGGCCACGCCGACGACGGACGCGTCTTCTTCCTGGAGATGAACACCCGCCTGCAGGTCGAGCACCCCGTCACCGAGGAGGTGTTCGGCATCGACCTCGTCGCGCTGCAGGTGTCGGTCGCCGAGGGTCACGCGCTGCCGGCCGACGAGCCGACCGGACCCACCGGCCACGCGATCGAGGTGCGCCTCTACGCCGAGGACGCCGGCGACGACTGGGCTCCCCAGACCGGCACGCTGCGCACCTTCGAGGTGCCGAGCGGGCCAGGTCTGCGCACCGACTCGGCGGTGGAGTCCGGCTCGGTCGTCACGCACTTCTACGACGCGATGATCGCCAAGGTGGTCGCCCACGGCGACGACCGCACCCAGGCGGTCCGACGTCTCGACGACGCCCTGCGCCGCACGCGCGTGCACGGCCTCACCACCAACGTGGGCCTGCTGCGCGGCGTCCTGGCCGACGAGGAGTTCGTCGCCGGCCGGGTGCACACCGCCCTGCTCGCCGAGCGGATCGGCGACTGGACGAAGCCCCTCCTCGACGACGCCGCGGTGCAGCGAGCAGCCCTCGCGGCCGCGCTCGCGCAGGCGCGCGCCGCGTCGACGTCCTCACCCGTGCTGGGCCGCATCCCCACCGCGTTCCGCAACGTGCCCAGCCAGCCGCGCACGCGACGGCTCCGAGTCGGCGAGGAGGAGGTCGTCGTCGAGTACCGCGCCGAGGGTGGGCGGCTCGTGAGCGACCTGGCCGACGTGGTCGAGGCCTCCCCGTCGCACGCGGTGCTCCTGGTCGGCGGCGTCACCGAGACGTACCGCGTGGCCGTGGCCGACGAGACGGTCGACGTGGACGGACCCGCCGGGTCGCTGTCGTTCGACGTCGTCCCCACGTTCGTCGACCCGGCCGACGTCGTCGCCGAAGGCTCTCTCCTCGCCCCGATGCCGGCCAGCGTCGTGCAGGTCGGCGTCGAGGCCGGCCAGCAGGTCACGAAGGGCGACGTCGTGGTCGTCCTCGAGGCCATGAAGATGCAGCACACCATCACCGCGCCCGTCGACGGCGTGGTGACCGAGCTCGCCGTCACGGCGGGCCAGCAGGTCGAGTCCGGTGCGGTCCTCGCCGTCATCGAAACCATCGAAGGGAACCTCCCATGAGCCAGTTCACCGAGACCCAGGAGCGCCAGGAGCTGCGCAAGGCCGTCGCGTCCCTGGGCGCCAAGTACGGCGAGAAGTACTTCCACGAGACCGCGGCGGAGGGACGCAAGACCACCGAGCTGTGGGCCGAGGCCGGAAGGAACGGCTACCTCGGCGTCTCGATCCCCGAGGAGTTCGGCGGTGGTGGCGGCGACATCGGCGACCTCGCGGCCGTGTGCGAGGAGCTGGCCACGGCCGGCTGCCCGCTGCTGCTCATGGTGGTCAGCCCGGCGATCGTCGGCACGACCATCGCGCAGTACGGCACGCAGGAGCAGAAGGAGCGCTGGCTGCCCGGTCTGGCCGACGGCACCGCCACGTACGCCTTCTCCATCACCGAGCCCGACGCCGGCTCCAACTCCCACAACATCGTCACGAACGCCCGGAAGGACGACGACGGCACGTGGGTGCTCAACGGCACCAAGACCTACATCTCCGGCGTCGACGAGGCCAGCCACCTGCTGGTCGTCGCGCGCTACTCCGACGCCCGCACCGGCAAGCTCAAGCCCGCGCTGTTCATGGTGCCCACGGACGCCGAGGGCTTCACGAAGCAGCAGATCGAGATGGGCGTCGTGAGCCCGGAGAAGCAGTTCACGCTGTTCTTCGACGACGTGCGTGTGCCCGCCGATGCCCTGGTCGGCGACGAGGACGCCGGTCTGGAGCAGCTCTTCGCGGGTCTCAACCCCGAGCGGATCATGGCGGCGTCGATGGCCACCGGCACGGCCCGCTGGGCGATCCGCAAGGCCGTGGCCTACGCCAAGGAGCGCGAGGTGTGGGGCAAGCCGATCGGCGCCCACCAGGCCATCAGCCACCCGCTCGCCCGCCTGCACATCGACGTCGAGATGGCGCGCCTGCTCACCCAGAAGGCTGCCGCGCTCTACGCCGCCGGCGACCTGATGGGTGCGGGCGAGGCCGCCAACATGGCGAAGGTGGCCGCCGGCGAGGCCGCGGCGAAGGCCGTCGACCAGGCCATCCAGACCCACGGCGGCAACGGCCTGGCGCTCGAGTACGGCCTCGTGCAGGCCGTCGCCTCGTCGCGGCTCAGCAACATCGCCCCCGTGTCCAAGGAGATGGCGCTCAACTTCGTGGCCCAGTTCTCCCTGGGCCTGCCCAAGTCCTACTGATCACTGCGATGGTGGTCTCGATACGCATCGACGCGCTCGCTGGCGCTCGCCGTCGCCGCTACTCGACCGACGGTGATCGCTGGTCGAGTAGTGCGGGGTGCGACGAAGGAGCCAGCCCGCACGTATCGAGACCCCGTCGAGCGAGGACCCGAACGTATCGAGACCACCGTCGACCGAGGAGACGTCATGAGTGAGCTGGTGCACCTGGAGGTGGCCGACGCGGTCGCCACCGTCACGCTCGACAGCGAGCACAACCGCAACGCGCTCAGCCGGCAGCTGGTCACCGAGCTGGCCGAGCGGCTCGAGCGCGCCGACGCCGATGCCGACGTGCGCGTGATCCTCGTCCGGTCCGCGCACCGCGTGTTCTGCTCGGGGGCCGACCTCTCGGAGGCGGCGAGCGGCGGCATGGAGGAGGGTGCGCGGGCCATCGTTGCGCTGCAGCGCCAGATCGCGACCGCCGGGACGCCGGTCGTGGTCGAGCTGGCCGGCCCGGTGCGGGCCGGGGGCCTCGGCATCGTGGGAGCAGCCGACGTGGTCGTCGCGGCGGAGTCGGTCACCTTCGCCCTCACGGAGGTCCGGCTGGCGCTGGCGCCCGCGGTCATCTCGCTCACGCTTCTCGAGCGCTTCTCCGACCGGGCCGCGGCCGAGCTGTTCCTCACCGGCCGCACCTTCGACGCCCAGGAGGCGCAGGCCGCCGGCCTGGTCACCCGGGCCGTGCCCGACGCCGACCTCGCCGACGCGGTCGGGTCGGTCCTGGCCGACCTGGTGCAGGGCTATCCGCAAGGGCTGCGCGAGACCAAGCGGCTGCTGAACCACGACCTCGTGGCCCGCATCGACGCGCTGGGTGCCGACGTGGCCGAGCAGTCCGCGCGCCTGTTCGGCAGCGACGAGGCGCGCGAGGCGATGACCGCCTTCCTGCAGCGCCGGAAGTCCTGAGGGACGCCTCGCGACCGAGCTCCGGCCGCGAGGCGCCGCGCGACCCCCCTACCGGGTCGTCCGTCCGTCCCGCCTCAGGGGTTGACCTCGGGCTGGTCGATCAGCTGCGGCTCGAGGGTCGTCGTCCGGCCCGCCCGGACGGTCACGAGCGTCACCGGCTGGCTGCACGTCTCGTTCTCGTCCCAGGCCACCTGGTCGTAGCAGAGACCCTGGAGCTGCCCGCGCGTGTCCCGCAGCTGGACCTTGTAACGACCCGGGGCGAGCCCCCCGAGCCGGTAGCGTCCGGCCGACGTGGCCAGCGTGGCGGCGAAGTTGACGTCGTCGTCGGAGATGGCCGTCGCCCGCACGAAGCGTGCCGACATGACGGGGCCGTCGCCGTCGCGGACGGAGACCGTCCCCTCGATGAAACCGGCCGACGCCAGCCGGACGTTGCGCGTGATGTCCTTCGTCACCGTGAGCCCGGAGAGGTAGGTCGTCTGGTGGTGACCGGTGCGGTCCTCGATCTCCATGAAGTACTTGATCGCGGGATCGGCCGGGACCTTGTTGAGCGTGTACCGCCCGGCCTCGTCGGTCCGACCCTTCGCGACCAGTCGGGGGCCGTCATCGATACCGACCTCCTTGAGGGTGAGGTCGATGCCCGGAAGCGGGTAGCCGTGCGTGTCGGTGACGGTTCCCTTGACCGTCACCGTGGCGGCGGCCTGCGCTGCACCGGTGGGCGCGACGAGCAGGGCCGCGAGGGCGAGCAGTGCGGCGACGAGGGCGATGTGGCGTCCTCGTCCGTGAGTGGAGCGTGCGTGGTCCATGGTGTCCTCCTGGTGGGTGTGGAGGCGGAGATGCGCGCAGCCGCCGGAAAGTTGTCCGTGGCCGCCGATCCGCCCGGATCGCGGTCGTGGTCCGGGTTGCGGGAATTCCTGGCCGCGCAGGTCGTTAGGATGGGGAGTTCGCAGAAAGACCCACGAGAGCCGAGGAAAGCGTGTCCTCCGAGCAGCAGGCCGCCGCCGAGATCGCGGCGGAGCAGGCGTACGTCGACGTCGTCTACGGGCGACTCGACGAGTCGACGAAGGTGGCCCAGTCGCTCGTCACCGAGGGCTTCGCGCGTGGCCACGTCGGCAACGAGGGCGGCCTCGTCGAGCGTGACGCGATGGTCTTCCAGGCCACGCGCCGGCTGACGGCGCTCAACGCCGCCCACGACGGACTGGTGTTCGGCCGGCTCGACCTGCTCGAGGGGGAGGCGCGCTACATCGGCCGCATCGGCGTGCGCGACGCCGACCGCGAGATCCTGCTCATCGACTGGCGCGCCCCTGCGGCGGCGCTGTTCTACCAGGCCACCGCGCAGGAGCCCTCCGGCGTCGTGCGTCGCCGGGTGCTTCGCAGCTCGGGCAAGACCGTGGTGGGGGTCGAGGACGACCTGCTCGACGGCGACAACGCCCCCGACGACATGGTCGTGGTGGGTGAGGGTGCTTTGCTGGCCAGCCTCTCGCGCGCCCGCGACAGCACCATGCACTCCGTGGTCGCGACCATCCAGAAGGAGCAGGACGAGGCCATCCGGGCGCCCAGCCGCGGCGCCACGATCATCGGCGGCGGCCCGGGCACCGGCAAGACCGTCGTGGCGCTGCACCGCGCCGCCTACCTGCTGTACACCGATCGTCGGCGCTTCGAGTCCGGCGGCGTGCTCGTCGTCGGACCCTCGTCGGTGTTCATGAACTACATCGAGCGGGTGCTGCCGAGCCTCGGCGAGACGGCCGTGACGCTGCGCTCGCTCGGCGAGGTCGTCGACGGGCTGCGGGCGCTGCAGCACGACGAGCCCAAGGCCGCCGCCGCAAAGGGGTCGTCGCGCATGCTGCCGGTGCTGCGCCGGCTCGCCACATCGCCCCAGCCGGGCGAGCCCACGTCGTTCCGCTACTTCTACAAGGACGACGTGCTCGTCCTCGACGCCAAGAAGCTGGCGAACATCCGGCGTGGGCTGCTGGCCAACCTGCCGCGCAACCGCGCCTACGCGAAGGCCCCGGCCGCCGTGGCGCGCGCCCTGTGGCAGCAGGTCGAGGGCGAGCGGGCGCTCGAGAAGGGCGAGGAGGGCTTCCTCGACACGCTCACGACCGACTACCGCTACGTCGACTTCGTGGAGGCCTGGTGGCCGCCCGTCGAGGCCGTCGAGCTGTGGCGCACCCTGCCCCGGCGGGTGCGCGAGCTGGCCAACGGGGCCTTCTCGGCCGAGGAGCTCGACGCCATGGTCGCGTCGTGGCAGGCGGGCGTGCCGGCCATCGAGGACGTGCCGCTCATCGACGAGCTGCGCTACCTCGTGGGCGAGGTCCCGCCGGAGGACGACGACGACCACGACGTCCCGCGCCAGCTGATGAGCTTCGAGCGACGTGAGCGCGAGGTCGAGAACGAGCTGCGCTCCACCACCAGCATCGACGACGACGGCTACGCCCACGTGCTCGTCGACGAGGCCCAGGACCTGTCGCCCTTGCAGTGGCGCATGCTCGGACGTCGCGGCCGGTACGCCAGCTGGACGATCGTCGGCGACCCCGCCCAGTCGTCGTGGCCGCACCCCGAGGAGGCGGCGGCGGCCCGGTCCACCGCGCTGGAGGGCAAGCCCGAGCACCGGTTCCGGCTGTCGACCAACTACCGCAACTCCGCGGAGATCTACGAGCTCGCAGCCGACGTGGCCCAGGTCGCGATCCCCGGTGCCGACCTCGCCGAGGCGGTGCGCAAGACGGGGGAGTCGCCGCGCCACGAGTGGGTGGCCGACGCAGCGCTGCTCGACGCGACCGCCGCGGAGGTCGCCACGATGCTCGAGCGGGTCGAGGGCACCGTGGCGGTCGTGGCCGCCCGCGCCGACCTGCCCCGTCTGCGGGAGCGGCTGGCCGGCGAGCTCGCCGCCCACGACCGGCTGCGGGTGCTCGACGGGCTCGACACCAAGGGCCTGGAGTTCGACGCCGTGGTGGTGGTCGAGCCCGACGCGATCGTCGCCGAGTCCGAGGCCGGCTGGCGCACCTTCTACGTCGTGCTGACCCGCGCCACCCAGCTGCTCACCACCGTCGGCACCACCCAGACCTGGCTCTCCCGCGTCTCCTGAGTCCCTCCGTTGTGGACACTTCCGGGGCGGTTCGGACCCTGAAAGTGCCCCGGAACTGTCCGAAACGGATGGCCGAGGCCCGTGGGACCGGCACGCCCCTCCTAGGGTGGTGCCGTGCGAAGGATCCTGGTCGGAGTGGCCCTGCTGGCGGTGGCCGTGCTGGCCGGTCTCCCCGTCGCGTCCTCGACGTTCGTGCACAGCGAGCGGCACCTCACGATCGGCGCGCACCAGGCGGTGGTCAGCCCGGCGTTCGACGGCCACGCGACCCTCGACTTCGGACCGCTGCTGCCGAAGGCCCGGGTCGACGTCGACGCACCCGTCGGACTCGGTGTCGACATCCGCCTGGGCGACTCCGACGCCGTCGGCCTGGAGGAGCTGCTGCAGCGCGACGCCGCGATCGCGGCGCAGCCCCAGGGTGAGATCCGCGAGGTCACGGCGGCCGTGACCGACATGGCTGCCGAGGCGGCGCTGCGGGGTGTCGGTGTCGGCGTGCTGGCCGTCACCGTGGTGGTGCTGGCGTGGCGGGCGGTCGGCGAGGACCGACGTCGCCGGATCCGCCGCGACGCCGTGCAGCCGTCGCGCGGCCAGGTTGCGGGTGCGGTCGCGACGTCGGTCGTGGTGGTCGGTTCCCTGGTGCTGGTGACTCTTCCCGAGCGCCAGGACGACGCTCCCGAGCAGACGTGGTCGAGCGTGCGCGAGGTCTTCCCCCAGCTGCCGGCCGACCCGGTGCTCGACCGGCTCGAGCTGGCGCAGGGCAGCGCCACGACGAGCAGCCGGGCCCTCGTGGAGGGTGCGCTCTACCTCTACCAGGACTCGGTCAGCTTCTACGGCGCGCTGGAGGAGCAGGCCCAGCAGGTGAGCGTGCGCCGGCCCGAGGAGGGCGAGAAGACGGCCCTGGTCGTCACCGACCGGCACGACAACATCGGCATGGACCCGGTCGCGCGGCGCATCGCCGACCAGGCGCAGGCGGAGCTCCTCATCGACCTCGGCGACGACACGTCGCAGGGCGGGGAGTGGGAGAACTTCAGCATCAACTCCCTCGCCCGCGAGTTCGACGGCTTCGACGTCGTGGCCGTCGGCGGCAACCACGACGCCGACCCCACGGTGGAGCAGATGCGCAAGAACGGCTTCACCGTGCTCGACGCCGAGCCCGTCGAGGTCGGCGGGGTGCGCTTCCTGGGCGAGACCGACCCGCGCGGCACGAAGATCACCGGCTACACCGAGGACGCGGCAACCCGCGACTCCGCGCTGTCGGACCAGGACACCGCCCTGCGCGACGTGGCGTGCGAGTCCGACGAACGAGGCGAGCGGGTGGGCGTGCTCGCGGTGCACTCGTGGGCGTCGGCGAAGGAGGTCGCCGGCAGCGGCTGCGTCGACCTCGTGCTCACCGGCCACCTGCACTACCAGGTGGGGCCGAAGGCGATCGCCGGTCCGGGCGGCGCCACGACCACGCGCCTCACCACCGGCTCGACCGGCGGCGCGGTGCTGCCGATCGCGCTGGGCAGCAGCCTGCGTCGCGACGCCCAGGTCACGATCGTCACCTTCGACGCCGACGGTGCGCCGGTGGGTCTGCAGGTCGTCACCTTCACGCCCGCGGGCGTGATCGACGTCGGCGACTACACGCCGCTGCCGCTCACGTCGGCCCCGACGCCGGCCGAGCCGGATCCCACGGAGGACCCGACCGCCGACGAGGAGGACCCGGAGGCGCCCGTCCAGCCGTGACCCGCGGTGGGCGCCGGGTGGTTGTCTGGTGGCGTGATCGCGCTCCCGCCGGACGTCCTGGCCTTCGCCGACCGCGGGCCGGAGTGGGCCGCGTTCGTGGAGGCCCTGCCCCGGACCGTCGAGACGCTGCTGGAGGAGTGGACGGTGCGGCGCGACGGCGAGGCGATGCACGGCGAGTGCGCGCTCGTTCTGCCGGTGCGCTCCGCCGACGGGGTCGAGGCCGTGCTCAAGGTCGGGTTCGTCGACGAGGAGACCCGGCACGAGCACCTGACGCTGTCGACGTGGGACGGCCGAGGTGCGGTGCGGATGCTCCGCGCCGACCCGGCCCGCGGGGCATTGCTGCTGGAGCGCGCCGGCCCCGCCGCACTGTCGTCGCTCCCGGTGCTGGACGCGTGCGAGGTGGTCGCCGGGCTGTACGCCACGCTGCACCGGCCGGCGCCGCGTCGGCTCGTCGCGCTGTCGTCGCTGGTCGCCCGCTGGACCGAGGAGCTCGCCGCGGCGGAGGCCACGGTCCCGGCGCCCCGACGTCTCGTGCAGCAGGCCGTCTCGCTCGGGCGTGACCTGGCGGCCGACCCGGACACGGACGGCGTGGCCGTGCACACGGATCTGCACGACGCGAACGTCCTCGCCTCGCGTCGTGGCGCGGCGGGTGAGGCGGACCCGCGTGAACCCTGGCTGGCGATCGACCCGAAGGGCATCAGCGGCGACCCGCACTACGAGCCGGCCCCGTTGCTGTGGAACCGCTGGGACGAGGTCCTGGCCGCTCGCGACGTCCGGTTCGCGGTCCGCCGCCGCTTCCACGCCGTGGTCGACGCCGCCGGACTCGACGAGGACCGGGCGCGCGACTGGGTGGTCGTCCGCATGATGCACAACGCGTTGTGGGCCGTGCAGGACGCCCAGCGTCTCGGCCGCCCGCTCACGACGGAGGACCGCGACTGGTCGACGACCTGCGTCACCGTGGCGAAGGCCGTCCAGGACTGACGAACCGTGCCGTCAGAGGTAGGTGACGCACCCCAAACCGGCCGGATCAGGTACGAGACCTACCGCTGGCCGCTCCGTTCGGAGCGTCACCTACCGCCCACCCCGCAGATCAGGAGCAGTGGCGCAGGAGCAGGTGCGCGTAGGCGCGGGCGCTGAGCACGACCTCGTCGATCGGCACGTACTCGTCGACGGCGTGGGCGTGCTCGATGTGACCGGGTCCGAACTGGACGGTGGGGATGCCGGCCGCGGCGTACTGGCGCAGGTCGGAGCCGTACGGGGCGCCCACAAACGGCGGCGCCTCGGCGCCGGCGGCCACCACGGCGTCTCGGACCGAGTCGCCGAACGGGTGGGCGTCGGGCAGCGAGCCGGCTGCGAACCGACCGCCGGGCCACGTGACCTGCGGCGGGTGCTCGCGCAGCCACGGGTCGTCCACGGAGGCGACGGCCGCCTCGAAGGTGGCCACGGCGTCGGCGAAGGACTCGCCGGGCATGACCCCGAACCGGCCCTCCGCGACGAGCAGGTCGGGCACGGTGCTGGCCCAGTCGCCGGCCTGCACGATGCCTACCGAGAGGGGCCACGGGCGGTCGGTGAACGGTGCCGGCGGGTCGACGTTGCGCTCGGCGTCGAGTCGACGCAGTGCCGCGTGAACGCGCTCGAAGAGGTCGACCGCGCTGACGCCGTGCCCGGCGCGCGACCCGTGCGTGGCCCGGCCGCGCAGCTCGATCCGGAACGTGAGCGACCCGGCGTTGGCCGAGACGATCTGACCCGCCGTCGGCTCGGCGATGAGGCAGGCCAGACCCGTGTGGCCCCGCCGCAGGGTGGCGAAGGTGCCGATGCCGCCGTCCTCCTCGCCGACGACCACGTGCACCGCGAACGGCTTGGTCAACCGGTCACCCACGGCGCGCACCGCCGCGAGGATGGCGACGACGCCACCCTTCATGTCGCACGTGCCGCGGCCGTACCAGCGGCCGTCGGCCTCCTGCAGGTACCAGGGGTCGTGGGCGGTCCACCAGTCCGGGTCGCCGGGCGGCACGACGTCGACGTGACCGTTGAGCACGAGGTTCGGGGCCCCTGGCCCCCCGCCGGTGCCGACGCAACCCCACGCCTCGTCGCGCTCGACCTCCTCGCCGGGGTAGTCGGGGTCGGCGCGCAGCGCGGCCAGGTCGATCGGCCACAGGTCGACGTCGAGGCCCAGGCCCTGCAGGGTCGCGGCGCACCAGCGCTGCACGGAGGCCTCGGACTCGCTGCCGCCCACGCTGGGGTAGCTGACGAGCTGCGCGAGGTCGCGGCGGATCAGGTCGACGTCGATGTCCACGTCGACAGGCTGGTCGTTCACAGTCCCTCCCGGAGAGCTCGAGCGATGTCCTCGACCTCGGTGAGCTCGCTGGTGGCGACGGCGATGACGAGGTCGTACGCCGCATTCTGGTCGTCGAGGGTGAGCGGCGCACCGTTGAGGGTCAGGAACGTGGAGGTGCAGGCGAAGGCCAGGCGCTTGTTGCCGTCGACGAGGGCATGGTTCGTGGCGAGCGACTGCAGCAGTGCGGCGGCCTTCTCGTCGAGGCTCGGATAGGCGTCGTCACCGAAGATCGAGGTGCGTGGCCGTGCGAGCGCCGACTCCACGAGACCGATGTCGCGCACCAGGGGAGTCTCGCCGATCACGGCTTCGGCGATCCTCAGCGCCTCTCGCAGCGTGAGGAAGCGGGTCACTCGCCGAGCCGCTTGATGGTGCTGGGGTAGCGGGCGAGCGTGTCGTCGAGGGCCGCCACGAAGTCGCGCTCGCGCTCGGTCTCCGAGAGCTGGCGTTCGATGGCCCTCGCCGCCGCCTCGTTCTTGCTGATCCCCTGGGCGTTCGCCAGCCGGGTGAGGGCTGCGTCCTGCTCGTCGGTGAGTCGCAACGTCATGGCCATGCTCCGATGGTATCTGCGTGGTATCAGTCCCTCAAGACGCTACGCTGCCCGGGTGACACCACGCCCCGCTCGTCCACAGGCCATGACCTGGTGGCGCCTCCGCTAGAGGAGGCCTGTCACGCGACCCCACGCCCAGACCCCTCAGCCGAGCGGTCTGGGCGTTCTCCGTCCCGGCCCCGGCCGAGGCGACCGCCCCTTCGACCAGCTCAGGAACCGGACACCATGACCCACCCGCTCGTCGGCGAGCTCCAGCAGCAGGCCGCGTTCGCGCTGATCCGTGTGCGCGACAGCGACACGGTGACCCTCCTCGGTGGCGCCTTCGAGGACGTCGAGGACCTGGCCGACGTGCCCCTGTCGGCCGGTGTCCCGGACCGGCCCGGCGGGGGTGCCGGGCCGGGGGCGGCTGGTGGCGGAGTCTGGGACCACCTGGTGCTGGTGCCGTTCCGACAGGCTCGCGAGCGCGGGTTCGCCGCGCACGACGACGGCACGCCCCTGCGCGTGGTGAGCGCCGACGTCCTCCACGAGGTCCCGCTGGCCGACCTGCTGCCGACGCTGCCCGACGGCGGCGTGCAGCTGGCCGACCGCGGCGGCTTCGAGACGTCCGACGCCGACTACGCCTCGATGGTGCGCCAGATCATCGACGACGAGATCGGGCGCGGCGAGGGTGCCAACCTGGTGATCGGGCGGCACTACCGGGCCAAGGTCGCCGACTGGGGCCACGACGCCGCGCTGGCCGTCTTCCGCCGCCTGCTCGAGCGCGAGCGCGGTGCGTTCTGGACCTTCTGCATCTTCACCGGCGACCGCTACCTCATCGGCGCGAGTCCCGAGCGGCACGTGAGCGTCGAGGCCGGCCAGGTGCGGATGAACCCGATCAGCGGCACGTTCCGCACCAAGGGGCTCACGACCCACGCCGAGAAGACGTCGGCCCTGCTGGAGTTCCTGCGCGACGAGAAGGAGATCTACGAGCTCTTCATGGTCGTCGACGAGGAGCTCAAGATGATGTGCGACATCTGCCACGAGGGGGGTCTCGTGCTGGGGCCGTACCTCAAGCCGATGAGCCACCTCGTGCACACCGAGTACCTGCTCGCCGGTCGCACCGACCGCGACGTGCGCGCCGTGCTGCGCGACTCGATGTTCGCCGCCACGGTCACGGGCAGCCCCGTGGAGAACGCCTGCCGGCTCATCGAGCAGTACGAGGCGCACGGCCGTGGCTACTACGCGTCGGTGGCCGCCCTGGTGGGCCGCGACGCCGACGGGCTGCAGCGCGCCGACGCGCCCATCCTCATCCGCACCGCCGACGTCGACCTCGAGGGCAACCTGAAGGTCACCGCGGGGGCCACGCTCGTGCGTGACTCCGACCCCGACTACGAGACCGCCGAGACGTGGGCCAAGGCCTCGGGCGTGCTGAGCGCCTTCGGCCTCGTCGACGCGCCGGCCCCCGCCACGGGTGGCGCGCCCGACACGTTCGACGCGTTCACCCGCGAGGACGACGTGCTCATCGCCCTCGGCGAGCGCAACGCCCGGCTCAGCCAGTTCTGGCTGTCGGACCAGTCCGGTGCCGCGCCCGAGCCGTCGCTGCAGGGACGCAGGGTCGTGGTGGTCGACGGCGAGGACGACTTCGTCAACATGCTGTCGCACGTGTTCGGCGTGCTGGGCATGAGCACCGACGTCGTGCGTCACGACGCCTACCGCGCCTGGGTCGAGGGCGGGCGTGCGCTCGACGAGTACGACCTCGTGGTCGTCGGTCCGGGCCCGGGCGACCCGCGCGACGTCGGCGACGCCAAGATCGCGGTCCTCGACGACGTGGTGGTCGACCTGCTCGCCTCGGAGCAGCCGTTCCTCGCGGTGTGCCTGGGCCACCAGGTGCTGAGCCGCAACCTCGGCCTCGACGTCGACTTCAAGGACATCGTCTTCCAGGGCACGCAGTCGCGCCTCGACGTGCTGGGCCGACCGGAGACGGTGGGCTTCTACAACACGTTCGTGGCCCGCGTCGGCGCGGCGGGCCTGCCCGCCGGCGTCTCCGTGGAGCGGGAAGAGGCGACCGGCGACATCCACCACGTGGCCGGTCCGCACTTCCACGGCATCCAGTTCCACGCCGAGTCGGTGCTGACCCAGCGAGGGTTCGCCATCCTGCGCGACCTGGTCCTCGACCTGCTCGGCTGAGCGGAGGGCCCGGCCGGGGGTCGCCCGGCTAGCTCTTCAGCTTGTTCAGCGCCGACGGCTCGTGGGCCGCCTTCGCGCCGGTCTTCTCGCTCTCGACGACGAGCTTCGGCTCGTCCTCGCTGGCCCGCCACTGGCGTCCGTCGAGCTGGAAGTCCTTGGTCTTGCGCTCCACGACCTTGCCCTGCGTGCGGCCCTGCGGGCTGTCCCAGCTGACCCGGTCGCCGACCTGAATGTTCGCCATGGGTCCAGCCTGTGGTGGTCAGGCGCGGGCCGCACCTCGGGGACGCACGCGCGTGACGGCCACGCCGGCCAGGCAGAGCGCACCACCCACGAACGCGAGGGGCGCGGGCACCTCGCCCAGGAGCGCCCACGAGATGAGCGTCGCGACGGCCGGCACGAGGTACGTCGTCGACGCGACCGAGCCGGCGCTGAGCCGGCGCAGCGCGTACGACCAGGTCGTGAAGCCGATGGCGGTGGGGAAGACCCCGAGGTAGACGAGCCACGCCACGTCACCGCTGGACGCCGACCCCAGCTGGTCCACGAGGCCCGGCGCGAACGGCAGGCAGACCACGGCGCCGATGGTGCACGCCATCCACACCGACATGGCCGGCGCGACGGTCCGCAGCGTCGGCTTCTGGGTCAGGGCGCCGACGGCGTAGAGCACCGCGGCGGCGACGCACAGCAGCACACCGGTGGCGCTGGCCGTCTCGACCGCCGTGTCGTGGCGCGTGCTGGTGGCGATGAGCACCACGCCGGCGAAGGCGATCGCCATGCCGACCACGAGCGGACGCGGGAAGCCCTCCTTGAGCACGATCCCGGCGAGCAGCGCGATGAGGATCGGCCCGATGTTCACGACGAGCGCGGCGGTGCCGGCGTCGAGGTAGGTCTCCCCGGCGTTGAGGGCCACGTTGTAGGCACCGAACCACAGCACGCCGTAGACGACGACCAGACCGAGGGTGCGCCCGCGCGGCAGGCGGTGACGCCACGGCCGGGCGATCACGACGAGCGCGAGCGCTCCCACGACCAGCCGACCGAGGCTCAACGGACCGGGCTCGAAGACGTCGGCCACGGCGCGGATGCCGACGAACGCCGACGCCCACAGCACCACGGTGACGGCGAGCGCGGCCACCGACCAGTCCCGCTCGGTCACGCGTTCGGTCACGGGGGAGACGGTCATGCGTCCACGCTAGGGCTGGCAGGACCTCGACGTCGCGCGGTTTTCGGACAGGTAGGCCTGAGATGCCGCCAGACATGGCTCCTCCCCGGACGCAGGTGCCGCGTTCCGGGGAGGAGCAGGGCGGCGCAGTGCTCGGGGGGAGGGGCGCGCCGCCGTTCGGGGGAGCGTCAGTCGCTCGTCTCGCCACCGTCGGAGGCGAGGGTCACCTCCGCCTCGGCCTTCTTGCCGTCGCGCAGGTAGGTCAGCGTGACCTTCTCGCCGGGGCGGTAGCCGCGGATGCCGGCCACCAGCGCGTCGGAGCTGCCGACGGGAAGGCCGTTGATGGCGGTCACGATGTCGCCCTGCTCCAGACCGGCCTCGGCGCCGGCGCTGTCGGGGTTGACCTCGGTGATCTCGGCGCCGATGCCGGTGATGTCGTCGCTGTCGACGGCAGGACGGACGGTGACGCCGATGAGGGCGTGCTCGACCTTCTCGCCCTTGACCAGCTGGTCGGCCACGCTCTTGGCGAGGTCGATCGGGATGGCGAAGCCCAGGCCGATGGAACCGGCGCTCGCGGTGGTCGTGCCACCCGAGCGGATGGCGGAGTTGATGCCCACCACGCGACCCTCGAGGTCGACGAGCGGTCCGCCGGAGTTGCCCGGGTTGATCGCGGCGTCGGTCTGCACGGCGGGGAACACGGTGGTGTTCTGGCCCGAGCCGTCGGAGGAGGAGACGGGACGGTTCAGCGCGCTCACGATGCCGCTCGTGACGGTGCTCTCGAGACCGAAGGGCGAGCCGATCGCCACGACCTCCTCGCCGACCGCGAGGTCGGACGACTTGCCGAACGTGGCCGGGGTGAGGCCGTCGCGCTCGACCTTGACCACGGCGAGGTCGGTCTTCGGGTCGCGGCCCACGATCGTGGCCTTGGACGTGGTGCCGTCGCTGAAGGCCACCGTGATCGTGCCCTGCTCGGCGGCCGCCTCCACGACGTGGTTGTTGGTCAGGATGTTGCCGTCGCTGCTGATGGCGATGCCCGTCCCGGACCCGGCCTCGGAACCACCGGACACGTTGATCTGGACCACGGACGGCAGCACGGCCTTCGCGACCTTCTCGACCTGGCCGCTCGTGGCCTGGTCGCTGCCGCTGGTCGAGTCGAGCGAGCTGACCACCGGGCTCGTGCCGGAGTCGCCGGCACCGAGCTGGTCGTAGAGGGCGGCGCCGCCGGCTCCGGCGGCTGCGGCCAGCAGGGCGATGGCGGCGACGCCGGCCACGGCACGGCGGGGTCGACGTCGGGGCTTGTCCGCCGCCGCGGTGTGCTCGGCGAAGGGCGGCTGCTGGCCGCCACCGGCCCCGGCCGGGAGCACGACGGTGGGCTCGGCGCCGGGGTGGCCGGCCGCGGGGGCGGCGGGTGCCTCGTAGCGGTGCGCGTACTCCGGGGGGACCGGGGTGCCGGTGCGGTCGGGGGTCGAGGCCGCGGGCTGCTCGGTCGTGGGCTGCCCGGTGGTGGGCTGCTCAGCGGTGCGGTCCGGGGTCGAGCCCTGCTCGACGGGGGTCTGCACCGTCGGCTCGTGGTCGGCCGGGTGGCCACCGGGCTGCGGCTCACCGGTCGCCTGCTCGGGCGTGATCTGAGCGTCGGCGGGCTGCTGGGGAAGGTGCTGCTCGGGGGCAGCGCCAGGGGTGCCCTCCGCGCCCGAGGAGGGCGCATCGCCGGCCCCGCGCTGCGTCGGGGGGGAGTAGGGGCGATCGGCGAAGGGATCGTTCTGGTCGGTCATGGAACAACATTCTCCCCGATCACTGAGAGCGCGCTGAGCGGCGCGTGTGAGCGACGGAAGAAGATCGCGGTTCCTGTGGCGTGACGCCGCAGGTCAGAGCGGCGTGTCGTCGCCGCGCTCGGCCGCCGACGGCAGCGAGAACGTGACGACCGTGCCGCCGCTCTCGGGCGACTCCGCGTGCACGGCACCGCCGTGGCGCACCGCCGCCTGCTGCACGATCGACAGACCCAGCCCCGACCCCGGCATGGTGCGCGCCTCGGTGGAGCGGAAGAACCGGTCGAACACGTGCGGCAGGTCCTCCGCGGCGATGCCCGGACCCTCGTCACGGACGGTCAGCACGCCCTCGTGCAGGGCCACGGTGACCCTGCCGCCGTCCGGGCTCCACTTGACCGCGTTGTCCAGGAGGTTCGTCACGGCACGCTCGAGCACGTGGGCCTCGCCGATCACGTCCCACTGCTTCAGGCGGACGTCGAAGGTCAGGCCGGTCGAGCGGGGTCGCACCCGCTCCAGCGCCTGCTCCACCACGTCGACCAGGTCGAGCGGCTCGGGGGCCCGGTGCAGGGGCTCGTCGCGCGCCAGCTCGACCAGGTCGCCGACCAGGTTGGTCAGCTCGCCCAGCTGGGCCCGCACGTCGTCCATGATCTCGCGACGCTGCTCCAGGCTGAGGGTGCGGTCCTGCCGCTCGGTGGCCTGGCCCAGCAGCTCGATGTTGGTGCGCAGGCTCGTGAGCGGGGTGCGCAGCTCGTGGCCCGCGTCGGCGACGAGCTGGCGCTGGCGCTGCTGCGAGGCGTCCAGCGCCATGAGCATCTGGTTGAACGACGACGTGAGCCGGGCCAGCTCGTCGTGCTCGGAGCCGGTGACCTCGATCGGCTTCAGCTCGGCGGTGCGGGCCACGCGCTCGGTGGCGGCGGTGAGCCGGCGGACCGGCCGCAGCCCGTTGGTGGCCACCACCCAGCCCGCCACGCCGGCCACGAGGATGCCGACGGCGCTCGTGAGCAGCAGGATCACCTGCAGCCGGTCGAGCGAGCGCTGGGTCGACTCCATCGACTGCGCCAGCACCAGGGCCTGCCCGGGACCGGCCTGGACGGCCACGATGCGGTACGGCACGCCACCGATGCGGGCCGTGCGCTGCGACGTCGTCTCCTCGCCCAGCGACACGGCGATCTCGCGCTGGTCGTAGGGCACGTTCGAGCGGGTCTGCGCCGTGAAGATCTTGCCGCCCTCGACGGAGATGAACCGGATCCCGAACACCGAGAGCAGGTCGACGTCGGCCGCCGACATCGACGACGGGGAGTAGCCGGCCGACACGGCCGCGTCGGCCCGCTTCACCAACGAGGCGTCGAGCGAGCCCTCCAGCTCGGCCCGCACCGTGATGTAGACCGTGGCGCTCGCGACGGCCAGCACCGCGGCGACCGCGCCCGTGGTGAGCAGAGCGACGCGCAGGGCCAGCGACGCCCGCGCGGTGTACGGGTGGATCCGCCGCCTGGCCGCGTCGACCACGCCGGTCGTCCGCGAGGTTCCCTCGGCGGGCGAGGTGTCACCGCTCGCCGCGCCGGCCCCCGAGGGACGGACGCTCGTCGTGGAGGGACGGGAGGCGTCGGGGGACGAGGCCGTCATCAGGGCGGCGTCTCGCGCAGCACGTAGCCCACGCCGCGCACCGTGTGGAGGAGTCGTGCCTCGCCCTCGGCCTCGAGCTTGCGGCGCACGTAGCCGACGTAGACCTCGAGCGAGTTGGCGGTGGTGGGGAAGTCGAAGCCCCACACCTCCTCGAGGATGTACGACCGCTCCAGCACGCGCTTCGGGCGCTGCATGAACAGCTCGAGCAGGGCGAACTCGGTGCGGGTCAGGGAGATGGCGCGCTCGCCGCGGGTCACGTCGCGGGTGACCGGGTCGAGGGTCAGGTCAGCGAACTCCAGCGGCTGCTCGTCGGCCTCGAGCTCGGCCTGGCGGGCCGAGCGGCGCAGCAGGGCGCGCACGCGGGCCAGCAGCTCGTCGAGGGCGAACGGCTTGGTCAGGTAGTCGTCGGCGCCGGCGTCGAGACCGTCGACGCGGTCGCTCACGGCGTCGCGCGCGGTGAGCACGAGGATCGGCACGTCGTTGCCCGCGCTGCGCAGCGCGCGGGTGGCCTCGAGGCCGTCGAGCCGCGGCATCATGACGTCCATGACGATGATGTCGGGGTCGGTGCGGGGCACCACGGCGAGCGCCTCGGCGCCGTCGGAGGCGAGCTCGACGGTGTAGCCGTTGAACTCCAGCGAGCGCCGCAGCGAGTCACGGACGGCGCGGTCGTCGTCGACCACCAGGATGCGCATGGGTCCAGTGTGCCCAACCCTGGTGAGAATCGGCTGAGTTCGCCGTCGAGTCCTTCGGCGGACCGCGGGTGCGGTCAGTCGGTGGGCGGGTGGAGCGCGGCCTGCGCGGCGGCGGTGGCGCGGGCGCCGTAGGTGCCGCCGAACAGCACGGCGTGCACGAGCAACGGGTGCAGCTGGTGCAGCGGGACGCGGGCCTGCCACCCGTCGGCGAGCGGGGCCTGCTCCTCGTAGGACTCGAGCACCCGCTGCAGGTGCGGCAGCCCGAACAGCGCCAGCATGGCGAGGTCGGTCTCGCGGTGCCCGCCGTGCGCGGCCGGGTCGATGACCCAGGCCTGTCCGTCGGTGCCCCACACGACGTTGCCCGACCACAGGTCGCCGTGGATGCGGGCGGGGGGCTCGGCCGGCCCGGCGATCTCGCGGATGCGGCCCATCGTGCGCTCGATGGTGCCGGCCTGCTCCTTCGTGAGCGCCTTGCGCTGCACCGCGGCACGCACGTAGGGCATGACCCGGCGCGACGCGTAGAACTCCGGCCACGTCTCGAGCGGACGGTTGGGCAGCGGGGCGAGCCCGATGAAGCCGTCGACGTCGGCGCCGAACGTGGGCGCCCCGGCGGCGTGGGTGCGGGCCAGGGCGCGGCCGAACCGCTCGGCCGCCTCGACGGTCGGCTTTCCGGGCTCGACCCAGGCCAGCACCACGCACTCGTCGTCGGCACCCAGCAGGTCAGGCACCTTCACCCCGTCGGACACCTCGGCCAGCCAGCGCAGCCCGGCGGCCTCGCGGGCGAAGAACCCGGCGGGGGCCTGCGGGCGGGTCTTGATGACCGCGGTGCGGCCGTCGCTCAGCCGGAGCCGGGTGGTCGTGCAGATGTCGCCACCCGCCACGGGGGTCGTGGCGACCACCCCGTGCCCGATGAGCGCCTCCGCGCGCGCTGCCGTCCCCGTCATCCGTGCCATGGCCGCGAGGTTACCCGGTGAGGTCGGCACGGAGCCGCGGTACGGCGGCCACGACGGCGTCGCTGGTCCGTTCGACCATGGCGAGCACCTGCTGGAAGCCCTCGGCCCCGCCGTACCAGGGGTCCTCGACCTCGTCGTCGCCCGGCGCGGCCTCCGGGTCGAACGAGCGGAACATCCGCACGCGCTCGGCGTCGGCCACGGTGGGGGCGAGCTCGGTCATGTCGGCGTGGTTGCGGGCGTCCATCGCGAGCATGAGGTCTGCCTCGGCGTACGTGTCGGTCGTGAACGTGCGGGCGCGGTGCCGGGTCGGGTCGTACCCGGCGGCGCTCAGTGCGGTGGCGGCGCGCTCGTCCATCGGCTCGCCCTCGTGCCACCCACCGGTGCCGGACGACGTGACCACGACGTCGTCGGCCAGGCCGGCGTCGGCGAGCCGCTGCTCGAGCACCACGTGCGCCATGGGGGAGCGGCAGATGTTGCCCAGGCAGGTGACCTCGACGCGCAGGGGTCGCTCGCTCATGCGCTCAGTCACCCGCGAAGGCGCCGAGGACGGCGTTGACGATCGAGATCACGATCGACGCCAGCACCGCCCACCAGAAGCCGTCGATGAAGAACGGGGCGTCGAGGGAGTCGGCGATGCGCGACGTCAGCAGCAGCAGGCCGGCGTTGATGACCACGAGCGCCAGCCCCAGCGTGAGGATGATGAACGGCAGCGACAGCACCTTGATGATCGGCGCGATGAACGTGTTCACGACGGCGAAGATGGCCGCGACGACCGCGAGCGTGACGAGCCGGTCCGACGTCGTGTCGCTCGCCGTGCCGATGCTCATGTGCGTGCCGAGCAGCCACGCGGCCGTGGCCAGCGCCGCCGCGCCGAGCACCCAGGAGGTGAGAAGTCGAGAGAGCATGCGTCGATCATGGCAGTGGCCCCGCTCCCGGCGCGATTCGCCGCGGAACGCGTTCCGCCCCTCCCGTCCCGCAGATTCCCAGGTCGACCTGGGAATCTGCGGCCGCGCACGGGAAACCTCCGTCTGCACGGGTTGCTTCCCGTGCGGGAGCGGGGAGAACCGTGCGGCTAGGTCAGGGGTGGCAGCTCGTCCGGGTGGTCGCGCCGGGCGGTCTGCGCCAGCACGATCCCGACCAGCACCAGCACGACGCCGCCCAGCTGCACGGCGGTGAGCGACTCGGCGTACCAGCCCCATCCGACGACGCTCGCGACGACGGGCTCGAGCATGGCCACCACGCTCACGACGGTGGCCGGCAGGGCGCGCAGCGCGAGCAGCAGCAGGAAGAACGGCGTGACGGTGCCGAGCACCACGACCCAGCCCATCGCCACCCACGCCGGGACCGTGAGGTCGGAGAGTCGGCCGAGCATCGACGCGTCCGCGCCCAGTGCGTCGGCCCTCCAGACGGGTGCGACCACGTTCATGAGGACCGCGGCCATCGCGAACGCCCACAGGATGTGGTGCAGCGGCTCGGCCGAGACACCGCCGTCCTCGCCGAGCAGGAAGTAGGCGGCGAAGCAGCCCGCCGCCAGCAGCGCCATGACCACGCCCAGCCCGTCGAACACCAGGCCCGACCAGACCTGGCTCACGACCGCCAGCCCGACCAGGGTGAGCCCCAGAGCCGGCCACATCCGGGCGTGCACGGGCTCGCGTCGGGCGAAGCGCACCCACAGCACCACGAGCACCGGGCCGGTGTACTCCAGCAGCAGGGCGATGCCGAGCGGCAGCCGGTTGATCGCGACGTTGTAGAACCCCTGCAGCCCGGCGATGCCGACGACACCGAGGCCGATCAGCAGCGGCAGGCGGCGCACGGCGGGCAGGCGGAGGGCGGACCGGTCGACGACGAGGGCGATGACGACGAGCACGAGCAGCGCCCCGGTGATGCGCACCGTCGTGAACGTGGCCTCGTCGGTGCCCGAGCGCAGGGGGATGCGGGAGGCGCCGGCGTTGAGCCCGAACAGGACGGCCGCGGTGAGGACCAGCGCGTAGCCGACGACGGGCGACCGCACGGGCTGCGGGAGGCGGGCGCTGGTCACGACAGCATCATCGCGGTCCAGCGGCGCGCGGCTACCCTCGGCCCATGACCGTCCCGCTGCCGCGCTCCGTCGTCGACGCCATCCCCGGCTACAAGGCCGGCCGCGCCGCCGAGCTCGACGAGCTGAAGCTCTCGAGCAACGAGAACCCCTTCCCGCCGCTGCCGGGCGTCGTCGAGCGCGCCGCGGCCGAGCTGGCTCGCGTCAACCGCTACCCCGACGCCGGCGTCGCGCTCCTGCACGACGCGCTGGCCGCCCACCTGGACCGCCCGACCGAGGCGTTCGCCGCGGGCACCGGCTCGGTGGCCGTGCTGTTCTCGCTCCTCGACGCCTACTGCGGTCCGGGCGACGAGGTGGTGACGGCCTGGCGCTCGTTCGAGGCGTACCCGATCGCCGTCACCGTCACGGGGGCCACGCACGTGCGCGTGCCGCTGCGCGCGGACGCCACGCACGACCTCGACGCCATGGCCGCAGCGGTCACCGAACGGACGAAGGTCGTCGTCGTCTGCACGCCGAACAACCCGACCGGCCCGGTCGTCGGCCATGGCGAGCTGGAGCGCTTCGTCGAGTCCCTGCCCCCGTCGGTGCTGGTGGTCGTGGACGAGGCGTACCTGGAGTTCGTGCGCGACCCGGCCGCCGCACGTGGTCTGGAGCTGCAGGCTCGGTTCGACAACGTGGTGGTCCTGCGCACCTTCTCGAAGGCGTACGGGCTCGCCGGCCTGCGCGTCGGCTACCTCGTGGGCCACGCCGACGTGGCTGCGGCGACTCGCAAGGCGACGCCCCCGTTCAGCGTCACCGACGTCGCGCAGGCGGCCGCGGTCGCGTCGCTCGAGGCGCGCGACGAGCTGGCCGAGCGCGTCGAGTCGGTCGTCGCCGGGCGTGCGACGCTGCTCGACGGCCTGCGCGGCCAGGGCTGGACGGTCCCCGACAGCGAGGCGAACTTCGTGTGGCTGCCCACCGACGACGGGCCCGCCCTCGCCGAGGCCCTGTGGCCCGTCTCGGTCCGTCCCTTCCCCGGCCCGGTGGCCGACGGCGGCGGCGTGCGGATCAGCGTCGGCACCGACGCGGCCAACGAGCGCCTGCTCGACGCCGCGGCGCGGCACCTGACGGGGCGGTAGCCGGGTCCCGTCCTGCGGCTGCGCTGCGTCGGCTGGGTCTGGCCCTGCGGCTGCGCTGCGTCGGCTCCGCGTCGACCTGCGCTCCGAGAGGGGCCTCGACCGGCGGCGGGGTGCGCGCCTGGCGGAGGTTCTCGGGGCTCGGTCGGTGCCGGTCGCACCGCTGCGCTGCCTCGGCTCCGCGTCGACCTGCGCTCCGAGAGGGGCCTCGACCGGCGGCGGGGTGGGTGCTTGGCGGAGGTTCTCGGGAGGCGGTCGGTGTCGGCCGCATCGCTGCGCTGCTGTGGGGGTGAGTGGTCCTGCGCTCCTAAAGGGGCCTCGACCGGCGGTGGGGTGCGCGCTCGGCCTGGGTGCTCGGGGCACGGGGACGTCGATGGTGCGTTCGGGGTGTCCTGGCCGGCTCGTTGCCTCGTCGTGTGTCGGTCGGGGCCGTCAGAGGTAGGTAGCGCGCGTTATCCGCCGGGCGGAGGTAGGTGGCGCGCGGATACGGACCTCCATACCGCGGCTCACCTACCTCTGACGAGCCGATTCCGCGGCTCACCTACCTCTGACGCGCCGATTCCGCGGGCCACCTACCTCTCACTAGGCCTGGGCAGTGGGAGGTAGGTGACGCACCGCACCCGGGCGGTTTGAGGTGCGAGACCTACCTCTGACGGCCCGGTTCGGTGCGAGACCTACCTCTGACGACCCAGGACCGGCCGCGGCACCCGGGCTCGGCCGAGCGGGAGCCCATCCGACGGTCGAGGCCCTTTCGGAGACCGAGCCGAGACCCAGCCGGAGCAGCGCAGCCGCAGGTCCGGACCCAGCCGGGGCGACGCAGCCGCAGGTCCAGCCCCAGCCGAGGCGACGCAGCCGCAGGTCCGGACCCCGCCGAGGCGACGCAGCCGCAGGACCAGACCCAGCGAAAGCGACGCAGCCGCAGGTCCGGCCCCAGCCGAGGCAGCCCAGCCGCAGGTCCAGCCCCAGCCGCAGGACGACGACCGGACCTACGGCGCCAGCCAGCGGTGGATGAGCGGGACGACCGACGAGCCCTCGCCGCTGGCCGCGGCGACGCGCTTCATCGACCCGGCGCGGATGTCGCCGACGGCGAAGACGCCGGGGGCGGTGGTGGCGAGTGTCTCCGGAGGGACGATCGCCTCGGCCGACCAGGGGCCGGGCACGCCACCGGGGCCGAGCCACGCCTCCTTCGGCACGTCGCGACCGGTGAGCACGAAGCCGTTGGGGTCCCGCGTGACCTCGGGCGGCAGCCAGCTGCACGTCGGGCGCGCGCCGAGCAGCAGGAACAGCCCGGCCGCGACGACCCGCTCGACCTCACCCGTGGCGTTGGTGCGCAGGTCGAGCCACTCCAGCTGCCCCGCGCCGCCGCCGTCGACGACCTCCACGCCGACCCGGACCGAGACGCGCTCGTTCCAGCGGAGCTCGTCGACGAGGTACTGCGACATCGTCTCGCCGAGGTCGCGGCGCACGACGATCGTCACCGACGACGCGAAGCGGGCCAGGTGGATGGCCGCCTGCCCGGCGGAGTTGCCGCCGCCCACCACGACCACCGGCTGGCCCTCGACCTCCTGCGCCGCGGTCATCGCCGACCCGTAGTGCACCCCGCGACCCACGAGCTCCTCCACGGACTCGACGTCGAGGTGGCGGTAGGCGACGCCCGTCGCGATCACGACCGACCGCGCGCGCACCTGTCCGCCGCCCACCGTGGTGATGACGTGCTCACGCTCGGCGTGCGGGGCCGACGGGACGCACGGCCGGAGCGCGTCGACCTCCCACCCGGTGAGGAACCGTGCCCCGAACCGGATCGCCTGCGACCGCGCGCGCTGCGCCAGCCGCATGCCGGAGACGCCGCGCGGGAAGCCGAGGTAGTTGCGGATCATCGAGCTGGTGCCGGCCTGCCCGCCGATGGCCTCGCTCTCGAGCACGACGGTGCTGAGCCCCTCGCTCGCCGCGTACACGGCGGCGGCCAGGCCTGCCGGTCCGGCGCCGACCACCGCGACGTCGACGACGTCGTCGACCACCGTCTCGCCGGGTCCGCCGTACATGACCTGGGCGACCTCGCGCACCGACGTCGGCACGAAGGGTGGTCGGTACACGCTGGCGACCACCGGCTCCCCGGGCTCGCCGCCGTTCTCGACGAGCTCGGCCAGCACCGCGCGGCCGACGTCGCTGTCGGGGTGGTGCACCCCCGTGGGGATGCCCATGCGTTGGGCGAAGTCGCGCACGGCGGCCGTGAGCGGGTTGGACGGGCCCGAGACGATCCGCATCGTCTCGACCTCCGGTGCCGCCACGGTGGACCCCCAGTCCGACAGCAGCTCCCCGACGGCGCCGTGGAACTCCTCGTCGCGCAGGCCCCGTGGCATGAGCAGGTAGCCGTCGAACTTGCCGTGCGCGAGGCCGGGGCGGAGCCGGTCGCCCTCGTCGAGGAAGCGGTCCCAGGGAACGGTCACGAGCCGACGCGCGGTGGGCACCACCCGACGCCAGGTGGCGAACGACGTCCACACGTCGGCGTCGGGGAGGGCCGCGTCCTGCACCACGAGCGCGACCTGGCGGCCGTCGGCGCACAGCCGCTCGAGCAGGGCGGTGGCGTCGGCGCACGTGCGAGCGATCCGCACGTCGTAGTCGCGGTGGTAGCGGCGGAACTCGTCGTCGAGCAGCGACGCGTGGTCGTTGCTCGCGAGGAGGATCACGGGGTGGTCCACCCCCGAAGTCTAGGAAGGCCCCGGTCGCGTCCGGTGACGATCCGATGAACGTGCGCCCCACGGGGACCGCGGGGCTTGGCCGACGTGGGCCCGACGCGTTACCGTGGCGTCGTGATGTGACTGCGGTCACGCCACGACCGACCGCCACGCCCGCGCCACCACTGCGGGTCAGCGGTCCCGTACCGCCCCACCGACGTGGAGACCCCGCGCCGGCAGCGAGAGGAACAGCGCATGACCGTACCCCTGCACACCCCGACCACGTCCACGAAGGACGACGGGTCGCGGCGAGTGACCACGCCCTCGACCGTCGACACCGAGCTCGTCCAGCTGCTGACACCCGAGGGTCGTCGGGTCGAGCACGAGCGCTACGCCTTCGAGGGCGACGACGAGAGCATCCGCGCGATGTACCGCGACCTCCTCCTCGTCCGCCGCATCGACCACGAGGCGCACGCCCTGCAGCGCCACGGCGAGCTCGGCCTGTGGGCGCAGTGCCTCGGGCAGGAGGCCGCGCAGGTCGGCTCCGGCCGCGCGCTCGCGCCGCAGGACTTCGCGTTCCCCACCTACCGCGAGCACGGCGTGGCGTGGTGCCGCGGCATCGACCCGGCCAAGCTGCTCGGCCTGTTCCGCGGTGTCGAGCTCGGCGGCTGGGACCCCGCCGAGACCGGCATGGCGCTCTACAGCATCATCATCGGCGCCCAGACCATGCACGCCACGGGCTACGCGATGGGCCTGCAGCGCGACGGCGTCGTCGGCACGGGCGACCAGACCCGCGACGCCGCTGCCCTCGCCTACTTCGGCGACGGCGCGAGCAGCCAGGGCGACGTGCACGAGGCGTTCGTCTGGGCGTCGTCGTTCAACGCACCGGTCGTCTTCTTCTGCCAGAACAACCACTGGGCCATCTCGGTGCCGACGGCCCGCCAGAGCCGCGTGCCGCTGGTGCAGCGCGCCGCCGGCTACGGCTTCGGTGGCGTGCGGGTCGACGGCAACGACGTGCTGGCCGTGCACGCGGTCACCCAGGCGGCGCTCCAGCGAGCACGCGACGGCGAGGGACCGACGCTCGTCGAGGCGGTCACCTACCGGATGGGCGCGCACACGACGTCGGACGACCCCACCCGCTACCGCGACACCGCCGAGGTGGAGGCGTGGAAGCACCGCGACCCGCTGACCCGCGTGGAGACGTACCTGCGCGAGGTCGACACCCCCGAGTCGTTCTTCACCGACCTGCAGACGGAGGCCGAGGACCTCGGTGCGCACCTGCGCGAGGCCTGCCGCTCCCTGCCCGAGCCCGACCTCGGCGCGCTGTTCGACGGCGTCTACGCCGACGCGCACCCCGAGCTGGCCGAGCAGAAGGCCGAGTACCTCGCCTACCGGGCGTCGTTCGAGACCGAGGGCGGTGCGGCATGAGCACCAGCACGAGCACGAGCCAGAGGACGTCGGCCGTCGGCCAGCGGCTCAGCCTCGGCAAGGCCATCAACGCCGGCCTGCGGGCCGCCATGGAGTCCGACCCCAAGGTCGTCGTCATGGGTGAGGACGTCGGCCCGCTCGGCGGCGTCTTCCGCGTGACCGAGGGCCTGCAGAAGGACTTCGGCGAGGACCGGGTGATCGACACCCCGCTCGGGGAGTCCGGGATCGTCGGCGCCGCGGTGGGCATGATGCTGCGCGGCTACCGCCCGGTCGTGGAGATCCAGTTCGACGGCTTCGTGTACCCCGCCTACGACCAGATCGTCAGCCAGGTCGCCAAGCTGCACGCCCGCAGCCAGGGCGTCGTGACGATGCCGGCGGTCATCCGCATCCCGTTCGGCGGCGGCATCGGCGCGGTCGAGCACCACTCCGAGAGCCCCGAGGCGCAGTTCTGCCTGACCGCCGGGCTGCGCGTGGTGAGCCCGTCGAACGCCCACGACGCCTACTGGATGATCCAGCAGGCGATCGCCAGCGACGATCCCGTCGTCTTCATGGAGCCCAAGCGTCGCTACTGGGACGCCGGGCCGGTCGGCCAGGAGAGCACCCCGCTGCACGCCTCGCAGGTCGTGCGCGACGGCCGCCACGCCACGCTGCTGGCCTACGGACCCATGGTGCGCACGTGCCTGGAGTCGGCCGAGGCCGCCGCCGAGGACGGGGTGGACCTGGAGGTCATCGACCTGCGCACCCTCAGCCCCCTCGACCTGGGCCCCGTGCACGAGTCGGTCCGTCGCACGGGCCGCGCCGTCGTGGTGCACGAGGCGTCACGCACGCTCGGCCTCGGTGCCGAGATCGCGGCCCGCGTGCAGGAGGAGTGCTTCTACTCCCTCGAGGCGCCCGTGCTGCGCGTGACCGGCTACGACATGCCCTACCCACCCAGTCGGGTGGAGGAGGAGTTCCTGCCCGACCTCGACCGTGTGCTCGACGCCGTCGACCGCGCCATGGCGTTCTGAGAGCGGGAGACATCTGATGAGTGAGTTCAGGCTGCCCGACGTGGGCGAGGGACTGACCGAGGCCGAGGTGCTCACCTGGCACGTCGCCGTGGGCGACGTCGTCGAGGTGAACCAGGTGATCGTCGACATCGAGACCGCGAAGTCGGTCGTGGAGCTGCCCAGCCCGTTCGCGGGCGAGGTGACGGCCCTGCTGGTGCGCGAGGGGACGACCGTGCCCGTGGGCACGCCGATCATCGCGATCGGTGGCCCGACGGGAGCCGTCGTGCCCGACGACGCTCGCGACCTCACCGACGAGCGCCCGGTCGAGGGCGACGTCGAGGAGCCGGCGGTGGAGGACAAGCGCGAGCCCGTGCTCGTCGGCTACGGGGTGCGCACCGCGTCCACGCGCCGACGTCGACGCAAGGGTGACGCCGAGCCGGTCGGCTCCGTGGCCGTGCCCACCGCGCCCTCCAACGCGCCCGAGCCGGCCACCGGCCATGACACGGCCCCTGCGCAGCGGGTCGAGATGCGCACCTTGGCCAAGCCGCCCGTGCGCAAGCTGGCCAAGGACCACGGCGTGGACCTCACCACGGTCCCGTGCGACGGCCCCGTGGTCACCCGCGCCGACGTGGAGGCGTTCATCGCCGGACGCAGGTCGGAGCCGGTCACCGTGCCGACGTCGACCTCACCCGCCGCGCCGGCACCCGTCAGGTCCGCCGAGGGCGACACCCGCATCCCCGTGAAGGGCGTCCGCAAGGCCACGGCCCAGGCCATGGTCAGCTCGGCGTTCACGGCACCGCACGTCACCGAGTGGGTCACGCTCGACGTGACCGCCACGATGGAGCTGGTCGAGCGGCTCAAGGCCGACCGGCGCTTCCGCGAGGTCAAGGTCTCGCCGACGCTGGTCGTGGCCAAGGCCGTCTGCCTGGCGCTGGCCCGCACGCCCGAGCTGAACGCCAGCTGGGACGAGCAGGCGCAGGAGATCGTGCTCAAGGGCTCGGTCAACCTCGGCGTCGCGGCCGCCACCGACCGCGGTCTAGTCGTGCCCAACATCCCGGGCGCCGACCGGATGAGCCTGGTCGAGCTGGCGCAGGCGCTGGGCGACCTCACCGCCACGGCCCGTGCCGGCCGCACCCAGCCGGCGCAGATGAGCGGTGGCACGTTCACGATCACCAACGTCGGCGTGTTCGGCGTCGATGCGGGCACGCCCATCCTCAACCCGGGCGAGACCGGCATCCTGTGCGTCGGCCAGATCGACCGTCGTCCGTGGGTGGTCGGCACCCCCGGCGGGGGTGCCGGGCCGTGGGCGGCGTCGAGCACAGGTGCCGACGAGCGGATCGAGCCGCGCTGGGTCACGACGCTCGCGGTCAGCTTCGACCACCGCGTCGTCGACGGCCAGCAGGGCTCCCAGTTCCTGGCCGACGTCGCCGCGCTCCTGCGCGACCCCGCCCTCGCCCTCACGTTCTGAGGGCGAGGGTCAGGGGAGGCGCTCGCCCGCCTCGACGACGTCGGTGACCATGTTGCCCGGCGACGCGAGGGGGCAGCGCCAGCGGTCGTCGTAGCGGCACGACGGGTGGTACGCGAAGTTCAGGTCGAGCACGAGGTGGTCGTCACGCTCGTCGGGTGCGCCGGCGGCGCCCTCTGCCGCCCGTGGCCCGGCACCCCCGCCGAGCCAGGAGCCCTTGGCGGTGTCGAGCAGGTAGCGGCCCGCACCGTACGACGCCCCAGCCCCTGAGTCCCGGCCCGACGTGCCGTCCCGCAGGGGCACGAAGATGCCGCCGGCGTACTGCTGGAGCGTCCACACGTCGAGCGTCGAGCCCGACGGCAGGGCCAGCTGCCCGGTGCGCCGCATCGTCACGTCACCGTCGCCCCCGCCGTCGACGACCCGCTCGTCGGGGTCCACGGCATCGGTCGGCGCGGGCAGCAGCGGCAGCTCGAACCGCCAGGCGGGGTCGTAGGGCCAGTAGGGCAGCCCGGTCTCGCGCAGCGGGTCGCGCGCCGGCAGCGGCGACTGGGGGTGGCTGCGGAACAGCTCGTCGCGACCGCTCCGCCACGTCGCATGACCCCGTTCATGGTCGGGATCGGCGCGCACCTGCTCGTAGAGCGCGGCCACGCGCACCCGCCAGTCCACCAAGGTCAGCATGGGAGCCACGCTAGGGACCGCGCACGGATCCGCAACCGCCCGAGCCGACCCCGGCGCGGACCGACACCGAGCGCATACTGGGGCGAGTGAGCGGAGCGACGAGCAGGAGAGGGCCGGTGGCGGTCTGGCTCGTCGGGCTCTCCCTGTACTTCCTCGCCGTCTTCCACCGCTCGTCGCTCGCGGTGGCGGGACTCGCCGCGAGCGAGCGGTTCGGCATCTCGGCCGCCCAGCTATCGACGTTCGTCATGCTGCAGCTGGTGGTCTACGCGGGCATGCAGATCCCGGTGGGTCTGCTGCTCGACCGGTTCGGTCCCCGCCGCATCCTCACCATCGGCGTCCTCGTGCTCACCGCGGCGCAGGTGACCTTCGCCCTGGCCGACACGTTCGCCGTGGCGCTCGTCGCCCGCGTGTTCGTGGGGCTGGGCGACGCGATGACCTTCGTGTGCGTGCTCCGGCTCGTGAACACCTGGTTCCCGTCGCGGCGGATCCCGCTCGTCACCCAGCTCACGGGCGTGCTCGGCCAGATGGGAGCTCTCGTGGCCGCCGCTCCCATGACGTGGGCGCTGCGTGAGCTCGGCTGGACCACCACCTACCTGTCGGCGGCGTCGCTCGGCATCGTCCTGCTCGCCGCCCTCCTGCTCGTGGTGCACGACGAGCCCGGCTCGCCGCGGGTGCTCGGCGCCCCGCTGTCGTGGACGACGGTCCGCTCCAGCCTGGCGGCGTCGTGGCGCCACCCCGGGACCCGCCTGGGGTTCTGGGTGCACTTCACGACCCAGTTCAGCGCCACCACGTTGGGCCTGCTGTGGGGCTACCCGTTCTTCGTGCGCGGCGAGGGCCGCACGCCCGCCGAGGCAGGCGCCCTGCTGACGATCCTGGTGCTCGCCGTCATGGTGGCCGGGCCGACGCTGGCCTGGGCCATCACCCGCGACCCGTGGCAGCGCTCGAGCATCGTGCTCGGCATCGTGTGGGCGGTCGTCGCGGTGTGGACGGTCGTGCTGGTGTGGCCGGGCGACGCGCCGGCCTGGCTGCTCGTGGTGCTCGTGGTCGTGGTGGGCGTGGGCGGACCCGCGTCGATGATCGGCTTCGACCTCGGCCGATCGTTCAATCCTCCCAACCGGTTGGGCGCCGCGACGGGCATCATCAACCAGGGCGGCTTCGTCGCCTCGTTGCTGCTGGTCGTGGCCATCGGCCTGGTCCTCGACTGGCGCACGCCCGGTTCCAGCACGGCCTACTCGGCCGAGTCGTTCCGCTGGGCCATGTCGGTGCAGTACGTGCTGTGGGCCGTCGGCATCGTGCAGATCTGGCGCTACCGTCGGCGCACGCGGGCGGAGCTGCTCGCCGAGGACCCGGACGCCCGCGAGCGCTGGCGCGACGGCCTCGCCTAGCCGAACCGGTCAGGCGACGTCGAACGGGACGCCCGTGGCGATCTCGGAGGCGGTCCACAGGTTGTCGGCCAGCTGCTCGTCGCGTGCCCAGCGGGTCATGCCGACGAGCACGGGCTTGCCGCGCATCTGACCGAGCAGGTTCGGGCCGACGTACTCGCCGCCGGTAAAGCTCTCGTCGGTCGCCGCCCTCAGCGAGGGCAGGGCACCGGCGGCGGCCGACTGACCGACCACGCGACTGATCTGGTGCAGTCCGAAGCCGAGCATCGGGTTGCCCATCTTGAGGCCGGTCTGCTGGAGCTCGGTGTTGGCGTAGCCGGGGTGCGCCGCCACGCTGACGACGCCGAGGCCGGCGGCCTTCGCGCGCCGGTCGAGTTCGAGGGCGAACGACAGGTTCGCCAGCTTGGACTCCGCGTAGGTCTGCCAGCGGCGGTAGCGGCGCGGCGATCCCTCGGGCGTGAGGGCTCGCAGGTCGACGCCCTTGGCGCCGGTGTGGGCGAGGGAGGAGATCGTGACCACGCGGGCGTCGCTGGCCTTCAGCACGGGCCACAGGCGCCCGGTCCAGGCGAAGTGCCCGAGGTGGTTGGTGCCCATCTGCAGCTCGAAGCCGTCGGCGGTGGCGCTCTTCGGCGGGATCATGATGCCCGCGTTGTTGACCAGCAGGTCGATTCGGTCGTGGCGCGACGTGAGCTCGTCGGCGGCGCGCTCGACGTCGGCCAGGTCGGCCAGATCGAGGGCGAGCGTCTCGAGGTCGACGTCGGGGAGCTCGGCCCGCAGCCGCGCGACGGTGGCGTCGGCCTTCTTCGGGTTCCGTGCGGTCACCACGAGGGCGGCGCCCTTGCGGCCCAGCTCGAGGGCCGTGTGGAAGCCGAGCCCGCCCGTGACGCCGGTGACGACCGCTCGGGTGCCGGTGAGGTCGGGGATGTCCTGCGCGCTCCAGCTCATGGGATGAACGGTAGCGGCCCCCGGCGAGCCGCGCCGGACCTATGATCCGCTCGTGAGCAGGGTCCTCGTCGTCGTGTCCGTGGTCGTCGCAGCCGTCGCAGGGTTCGTCCTCGGGTCCTCCTCCGTCGAGGAGGTGTCGTCGGCCCCAGTGGGGGACGCGGGGGCCGGCGCGAGGGTCGTCGTCACCTATCCCGACGTGTCCAAGGCCTGGCGCGGCTGGCAGGACGACGTGCGCGAGAGCGGAGTGCTCGAGGAGGCCGCGGAGGACCTGCGGTCCGTCGTGGCCCTCCCGCGGGAGCTGACCGTCGAGGTGACGTCCTGCAAGGACGGCACCGGCTACCTCCGTGGCGAGGCACTCGTCGAGCTCTGCCTGCAGGACGTGAAGTCGAGCCGCGACGAGCTGGAGGACGCGGACGCCGACGACGTGGACGAGACGCTCCGGGGCATCTGGCGCGAGACGTTCTTCCACGAGGCCGGGCACGCCCTGATCGACCTGCTCGACCTGCCCTTCACGGGGCGCGAGGAGGACGTGGCCGACCAGTTCGCCGCCTGGCGGCTCGCCGAGTCCGGCGACGAGGCGTCGACCGACGCGCTCCTGTCATCGGCCTTCGAGTACGAGATCCTCGCGTCGGCCTACGAGGCCGACCCCGACGACGAGCACTCCTCCGACGCCGCGCGGGCGGTCAACTACCTCTGCTACCTGTACGGGTCCGACCCGGACACCTGGGAGGACCTGGTCGACGACGAGCCGCTCACCCAGGACCGGGCGGACCTCTGCGAGGACGAGTGGGACCGGCTGCGCCTGGGCTGGCGCGAGCTGCTCGACGACGTCGACGCGCTGCGCGGCTGACGCTGTCGGGCGTCAGAAGGTGACGGCCATCTGCTCCAGCACGCGGTGGGCGAGGTCGGTGTCGCCGGCGACCCCGACGTCCACCGCTCCCGGGCCGCGTCGGCCCGCCGCCAGGATGGCGAAGGCGTCCGACGACAGGGTCAGGGTGGCCGACGGCGACCCGGGGACGCCGGGGCGGGCTCGACCGTCGTCGCCGACCGTGGCACCCACCTGCATGGCGAGGGGGCCGGTGAGGTCCCACAGCACCGACGTGCCCGCGGTGGCACCGACCTTCTTGCCCAGCACGTACGGCATCGCGAAGGAGAAGGTGTGCGTGGTGACGACCGCGGCGGGCGAGTCGAGGTTGCCCGGCCGGCCCACGGCGCGGCGGACGTCCTGCTCGTGGCACCAGATGTCGACCGTGCGGTTGCGCAGCATCGTGTCCCACGTCCAGCCGACGCCGGCCGGCGTGTGGTCGGCGCGGGCCGAGGGGTCGGTCGGAGGCGCGTCGCCCAGGCTCCGGGCCCGCGCGTCGATGCCGGCACGGAGCTCGGTCAGCACCTGCTCGCGGGAGAGTCCGCGGCGTGCCTCGACGCCGGCCTCGGTGTAGGCCGACGCGAGACCGCCCGGCGAGGCGGTGGTCGGCGCCTCGTCGACCACGTGCCCGGCCGTCACCGCCTCGAGGTGCGCCAGGTGGGCCGCGACGTCGGCGACCGTCCAGCCCGGCAGGTCGGTGGGCGACGACCACTGCGCGTCGTCGAGGTCCTCGAGCAGGGCGAGGGTGTCGCGGGCGCTGGCGAGCCAGGCGTCGATGTAGGTCTGGAGCATTCAGTCCTCCTGGTGGCGCTTGCGTCGGGACCACCACGTGAGCACGGCGAGCACGACGCCCACCGCGGTGGCGATCCAGGTGAGGCCGGCGCCCAGGCGGGCCCGGTCGAGAACGCCCTCGGCGACGGCCACCCGGTAGGTGGCGGCGTCGGCGGCGCGGTCGCGCGGGGTGCACCGGACGGCCACCTCGTCACGGCCCTCGGGCTCGAACGCGATGAGGTACCAGGTGGAGCCGTCGCGCGCGACGGTCAGGTCGATCGGTGCCTTCTCGAGCTCGACCGGCTTCGCGCTCTTGCCCGGCGGGGTGGCCGTGCAGGTCACGTCGCGCTCGGGCTGGCGGACGTCGGTGAACACCGCGAGCGACCCGCCGCCGGCGTCGACGCGCTCGGTGACGGACTCCAGCGTCGCGTCGCGCACGTGGTCCCACGAGCCGGCCGCGACGATCGTGCCGACCATCCACCCGCCGAGGACCACGAAGAGCGCCGCGAGGTACCAGAGCGGGTTGGTCAGACGCACGCGCTCACTCTGGCACACCTCGGGCGAGGTGCCGGCGTGACCACGCGCGTCGGTGCTTGACCGCGACACGTCGAACGAGGACGATGGTTGAACATTCACCTTCTTTAGGAGTCCGCCATGGACGAGGTCTTCCTCATCTCCCGCATCCTGTTCGCCTACCTCGTCATCGGGTCCGGCGTCGGCCACCTGACGGCCACCGGCGCGATGGCCGGCTACGCCGAGTCGCGCGGTCTCTCCAACGCCAAGCTGCTCGTGCAGATCAGCGGCGTCGCGCTGCTCGCCGGCGGCCTGTCGGTGCTGCTCGGCATCTGGGGCGACATCGGTGCCCTCGGGCTGGCCGTGCTGCTCCTCGTGACCGCCGTGCTGATGCACGCGTTCTGGAAGGAGAGCGACGGCCAGGCCAAGCAGATGGAGATGGTCGCGTTCAACAAGAACGTCGCGCTCGCCGGCGGCGCGCTCGCGCTGTTCGTCCTGCTGTCGACGGACTTCGCGCCGTACACGATCACGGGTGCGCTCATCAACTGGTGAGACGGCATCTGGCCGCCCCTGGGCGGCGGACAGGACAGACGAAGCCCCCACCCGGACCGGGTGGGGGCTTCGTCGTGAGGCGGGTCGAGTCTCAGGCGCTCAGAACGCGGCCTCGTCGAGCTCCATGATGCTGGCGTCGACGTTCTCGGCCATCGCGCGCTCCGCCGTCAGGCGGGGCAGCACGGTGCGCGCGAAGAACGACGCCGCGGCGACCTTGCCCTCGTAGAAGGCCTTGTCGGAGCCGGTGACGCCCTCGTCGAGCCGGGCCAGCGCCACCTCGGCGCCGCGCAGCAGCAGCCACGAGACGACCAGGTCGCCCAGCACGTACACGAGGCGCGTCGTGTTCAGGCCGACCTTGTACAGGTTCTTGACGTCACCCTTCTCGTCGGCCGGGTTGCTGGCCATGAGGTCGGTGAACGCGGCACCCAGGATGGCCTGGGCGTCGTCGAGGGCCGTCGCGAGCAGCTCGCGCTCGACCTTGAGGCGACCGTTGCCGGCCTCGCTCTTCACGAACTCCCCGACCTGCTCGGCCAGGTAGCCGATCGCACGACCCTTGTCCTTCACGATCTTGCGGAAGAACAGGTCCTGGCCCTGGATCGCCGTGGTGCCCTCGTAGAGGGTGTCGATCTTGGCGTCGCGGACGTACTGCTCGATCGGGTAGTCCTGCAGGAAGCCCGAGCCGCCGAACGTCTGCAGCGACTCGGTGCCGAGCAGCACCCAGGAGCGCTCCGAGCCGTAGCCCTTGACGATCGGGAGCAGCAGGTCGTTGACCGACTCCTCGAGGGAGGCGTCCTCGCCGGACTCCTCCTTCTGCATGATCGCGTCCTGCCACGTGGTCGTGTAGAACACGAGCGAGCGCAGGCCCTCGGCGAACGCCTTCTGCGTCATGAGCGAGCGGCGCACGTCGGGGTGGTGGGTGATCGTCACGCGCGGGGCCGTCTTGTCGGAGGCCTGCGTGAGGTCGGCGCCCTGGACGCGCTCCTTGGCGTACTCGAGCGCGTTGAGGTAGCCGGACGACAGCGTGGCGATGGCCTTCGCGCCGACCATCATGCGGGCGTTCTCGATGACGCGGAACATCTGGCTGATGCCGTTGTGCACCTCGCCGAGCAGCCAGCCCTTCGCCGGCTCGCCGCCACCGGTGGACGGGTCGCCGAAGGTGACCTCGCACGTGGTGGAGACCTTGATGCCCATCTTCTTCTCGACGTTCGTGACGTAGACGCCGTTGCGCTCGCCGGTCAGGTCGCCGGTCTCGTGGTCGAAGTGGATCTTGGGCACGAGGAACAGGCTCAGACCCTTGGTGCCGGGGCCGCCGGCACCCTCGACGCCCTGGGGGCGCGCGAGCACGAGGTGCATGATGTTCTCGCTCATGTCGTGCTCGCCCGAGGTGATGAAGCGCTTGACGCCCTCGATGTTCCAGGAGCCGTCCTCGTTCGGGAAGGCCTTGGTGCGGCCGGCGCCGACGTCGGAGCCCGCGTCGGGCTCGGTGAGCACCATGGTGGCGCCCCACTGACGCTCGACCATGTGGCCGGCGATCTTCTTGTCCCGCTCCGTGCCGTTCTCGAACACGATCCGCGCGAAGGCGGGGCCGGCGGCGTACATCCAGATGGGCGGGTTGGCGCCCAGCACGAACTCGGCGGTGGCCCAGATGATGGAGGCGGGGGTGCGCTGGCCGCCGAGCTCCTCGGGGACCTGCAGGCGCCACCACTCGGCGTCCATCCAGGCCTGGTAGCTCTTGACGAACGCGGGGTTCATCGTCACCGTCATGGCGCTGGGGTCGTAGACCGGCGGGTTGCGGTCGGCGTCGTCGAAGGACGCGGCGAGGTCCTCGCGGGCGAGGCGGTCGACCTCGCCGAGGATGCTCTTGGCGGTGTCGAAGTCGATCTCCTCGAACACGCCGGCGCCGAGGACGTCCTGGCGGTCGAACAGCTCGAAGAGGTTGAACTCGACGTCACGCAGGTTGCTCTTGTAGTGGCTCATGACTGCCTGTTCCTGGGTCGGGGGCGCGTGCGGTGCACGCATTCAGGGGTCCGGTGCTCGAGGATTACTCGTGAGTGCTACCGGCTGGTAACTTAAGTATCCGCAGATCAGGGGCTCGACACAAGTCATTCGGCCCACCTCGCACGATGTTCTTGGACACGCCCCCGAGGGACGGACGTGCGCTGCGGTGCGGATCAGGCCGTGAGCGACGGCACCAGGTCCACGACGCCGTGCAGGTCGGGCACGACGTGGGTGGCGCCGGCGGCGCGCAGCTCGTCGGCGGTGCAGGGGCCGGTGGGCACGGCGATGCCGACGACGTCGGCCGAGCGGCAGGCGTCCATGTCGTGCACGTGGTCGCCGACGTACGCCGCGACGCCCCGCTCGCGGAAGACGTCGGCCTTGCCCTCGCGCCACACGTCGCCGACGACGTCGAGCTCGACGTCGAGGCGCTGCAGGTGCAGGCGGGCGTTGTGGGTGTTCTTGCCGGTGACGACGAACGCCTCGCCGCCGGCGTCGAGCACGGCCTGCACCGCCTCGCGCGCGCCGGGGAGCAGCTCGACGCGGGGGATCGCCAGCTCGGGGTAGAGGGCGCGGTAGCGGTCGGCGGCAGCCGGGACGTCCTCGGCCGCGAACCAGTTCGCCAGCTCGTGCTCGAGCGGCGGACCCAGGCGGGACGTCACGAGGTCGACGTCGATGGGGGTGCCGGTCTCGGCGGCCAGGGCCCGGTAGGTGGCGCCGATCCCTGGGCGGGAGTCGACGAGCGTCATGTCGAGGTCGAACCCGACGACGAGGCGGCTCACGCCGTGAAGACTACGCAGCCACCGTCCCGGGGGTGGACGGTGGCTGCGAGTGCTGCTGACCTGCAGGCCGCGGGGCCGGGGCGTCGGGACCCGGCCGCGGACGTCGTGCGGTCAGAAGTGGGTGGCGGGGTTGCCGGGCCGCGGGCGGCGGACCGGCACCACGTCAGAAGCGACGGATGGTCGGGATGCGGCCGTAGCCGTCGGTCGCGACGAGGTAGGCGGTCTTGGTGACACCGATGGTGACGACGATCGCGCCGAGCACGGAGAGAGCGAGCATGGTGGGGGCCTCCTCGGGAGGGTCGGGGGGTGGTTCTTCCCTCTCAGGATGACCCTGCTCATCGTCAAGGACAAGCGAAGAGAACTACACGTAACGTGTAGCATCTCTACATGGATGTGCGACGCCTCATGGTTCTCAGGGAATTGTCGGAGCGCGGCTCCGTCGGGGCCGTCGCCGACGCGATGAGGGTCACACCGTCGGCGGTCTCCCAGCAGCTGAAGGCGCTCGAGAAGGAGGCCGGCTACCCGCTCGTGGAGGCCGCCGGCCGCGGCGTCGCCCTGACGGAGGCGGGGCGGGCGCTGGCCCGAGCGGCCACCGACATCGCCGTGGCCATCGAGCGCGCCGAGGGGGACTGGCGCGCCTTCATGGAGCAGCCGGCGGGCCGCGTCACCCTCGTGACCTTCCCGACGGGTGGCGAGATGCTGCTGCCGGGTCTGCTGACCCGCATGGCCGAGCGGCCCGACGTCGAGCTGGTGTGCACCGACCTGGAGGACCCCGAGGCGGCCGGCGACCTGACCGCCGACCACGACGTGGTGCTGTCGGACGCGCCGACGACCTCGGCCACGTGGCACGAGCGCGGTCTGCAGGTGGTGCCGCTCATGAGCGAGCCGCTCGACGTCGCCCTGCCCGAGGACCACCCGCTCGCGCGGAAGGCGAGCCTGTCGCCCCGCGACGTGGTGGACGAGACGTGGATCGGGGTCCCGCCCGGCTACCCGTTCGACCGGGTGCTGGAGCAGGTGGTGGTCGCCACCGGCCAGCCGGTGCGGGTGGCGCAGAGGTTCGCCGACAACGGGGTGGTGGAGGCGATGGTCGCCGGCGGCCACGGCCTGGCGATCCTCCCGCGCTTCACCACCCGCGAGCACAGCAACGGCCTGGTCACCCGCCCGCTCATCGGCGTCCGCGCCCGCCGCGACATCTCCGCCGTGCTGCGTCCCGACCGCTTCGAGCGCCCCTCCGTCCGCCTCGTCGTCCAGGCCCTCCGCGAGGAGGCGCGGCTCGTCGCCGACGCCCACGGCGCCGCCTGATCGCAGATTCCCGGAGCCCCACCGGATCAGCGATTCCCATCACGTGATGGGAATCGCGAGCTCACCCCAGGAATCCCCCACTCACCATGGCGGGCCCGCCATGGTGAGTGGGGGAGAACCAGGGTGAGTGAGGCGTGGTGAGAGGTCAGTCCTTGGCGAAGCGCGCCGCGAAGCGCTCGAACTCCGGGCTCGAGAGCGACTCGGCCTGGAACTGCGCCTCGACCTCGAGCGACGCGACGAGGTCCGACGTCGACGCGACGCGCACCGACTCCTTCACGTGCGCCATGAGCGCGGGGTTGCGCTCGCACCAACCCAGCGCCAGCTCCCGGGCGCGGGACGGCGCGTCGTCCACGAGCTCCTGGGCGATGCCGAGCCGCAGCGCGTCGTCGGCCCCGATCACGTCGCCGGCGTAGAGCGCGGCGGCCGTGTTGGCCGAGCCGATGCGCTGGGTCAGCATCCAGGTGCAGCCGCCGCCGGGGTGCAGGCCGATCTGCGTGAAGGTCGGTCCGAACCCCGCCTTGGGGCCGGCCACGATCACGTCGCACGCGAGCGCGATGTTGAGGCCCGCGCCGACGGCCGGCCCGTGGACCGCGGCGATCGTCGGGATGGTGAGGTCACGGATCGGCAGGAACGAGGCGTAGACCTTCATCAGGTGGTCACGCAGCTCGTCGACGGGCCGGGTGCGGTCGCCGAACAGGTTGCCCACGTTGGCGCCCGAGCAGAACGCCCGGCCGGCGCCGGTCACCAGGAGGGCGCGGGCCTCCTCGTCGGCGGCCACGGTGGCCACCGCCTCACGCAGCTCGTCGAGCAGCGGCCAGTCGAGCGCGTTGAGCCGCTCCGGGTCGTTCAGCGTGATGGTCCGCAGCGGACCGTCGGACTCCAGCAGCACGTAGGACATGCGGCGACCGTACCGGCGGGACGCCTCAGAGAGCGTGCCGGATGACGTCGGCCATGCCGGCGTAGCCACGGTCGTTGGGGTGGAACCGGTCCTCGGCGAGGCGTCCGCGCCAGTCGCGCATGTGGGGGACCCGGAAGTCGGCGATCACGATCTCCCCGGCCCGTTCGTGGGCGTCGACGGCCCGGTTGAAGCGTGCGGCGGAGCGCTGCAGACCGGGCTGGGTCGCGACGACGGTTCCGTGCGGCACGGCGTCGAGCAGCGTCTCGATCGCCGAGGGCAGCAGCCTGCTCCACTTGGGGCTCATGAGGTCGTTGTTGCCGATGAGCAGGGTGACGAGGGCGATCTCGTGGCCCTGCGCGCGGACCTGGTCCAGCGCCGGGAGCTGCCGCTCGAGCACGTCGAGCACGCGTGCACCGTTGAACGCGAGGTTGAGCACGGCGGCGTCGCGGATCCTCCGGGGCGGGTCGGCCGCGATCTGGCCGACCCAGCCGCGGTCCGGAGCACTGGCGCCGATGCCCTGGGTCATGGAGTCGCCGAGCGCGACCCACAACGGCCGGCCCGAGCCGAGTGCGCGACGGTTGTTGTCCTCCCACCACCGCGCGTAGGGCTCCACCTGGCCCATGACGCTGCGCACGCCGGGGAGCACCAGCGCGAGCTTCGAGACCACCGGCCCGGGCGGCCGATCGCTCAGGTTGGAGTAGTCGAACGTCGTCACGATCACCAAGTGAAGCAACGGTCGGGTGATCGCGCAGGTCAGGTGAGCGGTCTCACGCGTCAGCCGCGGGGGTCGCGCAGGTCGGCGCCGTCGCCCACGAGGAGGAGTCCGCCAGGCACGAGGGCGGCCGTGACGCGGGCGAGGGCTCGCGGCGCGAGAGCGGGGTGACGGCCGTCGAGGGCGCCCACCCGCAGCGCGAACGCGAGGTCGTACGGCGCCTCGCCGGGTTCGAGCAGAAGGTCCTCGACGGCGACCTGCCGGACGTCGAGCCGACCGGCCGCGACCTCCGCGACAGCGTGACGTCGGCACTGGTCGACGGCGGTCGCGGAGCGGTCGGTGGCCAGGACGAAGCCGTCGGGTCCGAGGCGTCGGACGACCTCGCGGGCGGCCGCACCGGGACCGCACCCGATCTCGAGCACCCGCATCCCCGGCTCGACCCGGAGCGCGTCGACCGCGGCCAGGATGCGGGCTGACGGCGGGGCGGGCACGCTCCCATCGTCGCCGCTCGCCCGTCGGTTGGGTACCCTGACGTCACCGGCCGATGTAGCTCAATGGCAGAGCGCTTGCTTCCCAAGCAAGACACGCGGGTTCGATTCCCGTCATCGGCTCCACGCCGCGGAGCGGCCTCTCGCCGATGACGGGAATCGAGTCGGGCCCCCCTCCGCGCCGAAGGCGCCCCGCGAGGGATCCCGTCATCGGCTCCATCGCGCCGAACGGCCTCGACCGTCCGCTGACGCCGCCTCTGGCGGACCCGCGCGGTACTCCGCGCACTATCGTCGTCCCGACACGCACGGCGGCACCCGCCGCCGGTCCACCGAGGGGGACACCCATGGCACGGCCCAACGTCGAGGCGCTCCGCAAGAAGCAGATCCTCCGGTCGGCCCTGCAGCAGATCTCCGAGCGTGGCGTCGTGGGGCTGCGGGTCTCCGACGTGGCGAAGGGGGCTGGGGTCTCCGGCGGCATCGTGCACTACTACTTCGACACGAAGGTCGACCTCATCCGGGCCGCCTTCGAGGAGAACGCGGCCCAGTCGCTCGAGCGGCGGGCGGCGATCTTCGCCGACGAGGACGCCGACGTCCGCAGCACGCTGCACGCCCTGGTCGACACCTACCTGCCGGCGGACGACACCACCACCGAGTCGTGGCGGGTCTGGATCGAGTGGTGGGCCGCCGCACTGCGGGACGACGAGCTCGCCGAGGTGCACAACCGCGCCTACGAGGACTGGGCGGCGCGGGTGCAGTCGGTGTTCGGCCGCGTCGACGGCATCGACGCCGACACGGCCCGGTCCCACGCCACGGTCCTGGTGGCGCTGCTCGACGGACTCACCATCCAGGCACTCATGGGGTCGCCCACGATGACCGTCGACCACATGCGCGCGACCTGTCGGCGCACCGTCGACCTGCTGCTCGCCGCCGGCTGACGCGCCTGCGTCCTCCCGCCCGGCACGTGCTGGGCGGGCGGAAACTTCTGTCGAAAAGTTATTGACTGACGCGCCAGTCAACTATTAACGTGGCGCACGTCACGCGGCGCCGACCTCCTCGTCGAGCCGCAGCATCGCGAAGAAGCTGGAGTGCCTGTGCCCACCGTCCCGGAGTCGTCCGCCCGCTCCCTGTCGTCGTTCCGCGACCCGCGATCCGTCGCCGTCGTCGGGGCCTCCGACGACCAGGCGAAGTGGGGCTACTGGCTCGCTCGAGGCGCCCTCGAGGGGCGGGCACGGCGGGACGTGTGGCTGGTGAACCGGTCGTCCGACGTCGTCCAGGGCGAGCGGACGTTCCGCGACGTCGCCTCGCTCCCGGCCGCTCCCGAGCTGGTGGTCCTCTGCGTCCCGGCGGCGTCGCTGCCCACCGTCCTCGACGAGGCGCTCGCGGCAGGCTCGCGCGCCTTCCTGGCGATCACCGCCGGGGTGGCCGACGACGACAGGATCCGTTCGGCCCTGCAGGCGCACGGCGCCCGGATGGTCGGCCCCAACAGCCTGGGCCTCTTCGACGCCGGCAGCGACCTGCAGCTGGCCTGGGGCCACTTCACGGCCGGGTCGCTGGCGATCGTCTCGCAGAGCGGCCAGCTGGGCTCGGAGATCGCGAACCTCGCCGCCCGCGCCGGCATCGGGGTCTCCCGCTTCGTGTCCGTCGGCAACCAGCTCGACGTCACGGCCAGCGAGCTCCTCGGCGACCTCGCGACCCACGCCGAGACCCGCACGGTCGCCCTCTACCTCGAGAGCTTCGCGGGCGGGCAGGACCTCGTCGCGACGATGCGCCGCCTGCGATCCGCGGGCAAGCACGTCCTGGTCCTCGCAGCCGGTGCGAGCGAGGGCAGCCGACGGCTCGCCGCCAGCCACACCGGCTCCATGACGTCCGCCCTCGAGCTCGTCGACGCCGCGTGCCGCGCCGCGGGTGCCGTGCGCGTGCTGACCCCGACCGAGCTCGTGGACGCCGCGCGCCACCTGAGCGTGGCCCCGCTGCCACAGGGCCGGCGGGTCGCGGTCGTCAGCGACAGCGGGGGACAGGGCGGCGTGGCCGCCGACCGCTGCTTCTCGCTCTCCCTCGACACGCCGGTCCTCGGCGACGAGCTCCAGCAGACCCTGGCCGCGCTGCTCCCGGCGGGTGCCGCGGTGTCCAACCCCGTCGACCTGGCCGGCGCGGGCGAGGCGGACCTGCAGACGTATGCCGTGATCTGCGAGCAGCTGGCCCGGTCCGGGGAGGTCGACGCGATCGTGCTGTCGGGCTACCTCGGGTGCTACGGGCAGGACACCCCGAGCCTGGAGTCGGCCGAGGTCGACGTGGTCGACCGTCTCGGTCGCCTGGTCGACGGGTCCTCGGTCCCGCTCGTGGTGCACACCATGAGCGCCGGCTCGGTGGCCGTCGATCGCATGTGGGAGCACCACATCCCGACGTACGGAGCGGTTGATCCCGCCGTCAGGTCGCTGGCCTACGCGCACCGCCTGGCCGACGACGTCGGGCGCGAGCTCCCTCAGGTCGCGCCGCGTGCGCTGCACCCGGGCGGCGGGTACTGGGCGGCTCGCACCCTGCTCCGGGAGCTCGGCGTCGCCGTCCCCGACGCGGTGCGGGTCACCGACGTCGCCGGCGCGCGCGCCGCCGCCGAGACCCTGGTGGGTCCCTGTGCGCTGAAGGCCGGGTGGCTCGCCCACAAGTCCGAGCACGGCGGGGTCGTCCTCGGGCTGGGCGACGCCGACGCCCTGGCGGTGGCCTTCGAGCGGATGCACCGTCGGCTCGGCGACGGCGAGTACGTCGTGGAGCAGATGGACGGCGCCACGGACGTCGTGGAGATGATCGTCGGGGCCCGCCGAGACCGCGACTTCGGCCCGGTCGTCACCGTGGGGGCCGGCGGCACCGAGGCCGAGCTCTGGCGCGACGTCACGACCGAGCTCGCCCCGGTCGACCGCAGCACGGCCCTCCGTATGGTCGACGCGCTGCGGGTCCGGGCCCTCCTGGACGGCTGGCGGGGTCGCCCCGCCGCCTCCGTCGACGCCCTCGTCGACGTCGTCGTCGCCGTGTCGGAGGCCGTCGCGGCCGACCCGGACCTCCTCGAGCTCGAGGTGAACCCGCTGCGGGTCTCGCCCAAGGGTGCCGTCGCCGTCGACGCGCTCGTCACGCTCGAGCGACCCGGAGCGCACCGATGAGGCGCGACGACGTGCTCATCGGCGGGTCCTGGCGCCCGGTCTCGTCCACGACCGACGTGGTGAACCCCGCCGACGGCTCGGTCGTCGGCACGACGGCGCTCGCGACTCGCCACGACGTCGACGCCGCCGTCGCCGCGGCCGGTTCGGCGTTGCCGGCGTGGTCGGAGCTGGCGCCTGGCGAGCGCGCCGCCCACCTCGATCGCCTCGTCGAGGTGCTCGAGAGCGACGCCGAGAGACTCGTGGACCTGACCGTCGCCGAGGTCGGCGCACCGATCACGACGGCCCGACGGTGGCACGTCCACGCCGCGCTCGACGTGCTCCGCTCAGTGGCGGACCACGCCCGCCTCCTGGCTGACGAGCGCCGCGGGAGCGCGGTCCTGCTGCGACGAGCCACCGGCGTCGCGGCACTCGTGACGCCCTGGAACTATCCGCTGTTCCAGCTCGCGACGAAGCTCGGCCCGGCGCTGGCGGCCGGATGCACGGTGGTGCACAAGCCGTCCGAGCTGACCCCGCTCAGCGCCTACGCGGTGGCCGAGGCAGCGCTCGTCGCAGGGCTTCCCGCGGGTGTGCTCAACCTCGTGCCGGGTACCGGTGCGGACGTCGGCGCACCCCTCGTCGCCCACCCCGGCGTCGACGTCGTCTCGTTCACCGGTTCGACCGAGGTGGGACGGCAGGTCGCCGGAGCGGCCGTCGCGAACCTCGCGCGGGTCTCGCTCGAGCTCGGGGGGAAGTCGAGCAGCATCGTGACCGAAGACGTCGACCTGGAGCACGCGGTCCGGGCGACCGTGGAGTCCTGCATGCTCAACAGCGGTCAGACGTGCAGTGCGCTGACGCGGCTCCTGGTGCCGGCGGACCGGCTGGACGACGCCGTGCGCATCGCCGGCGCGCACGCCGACGCCATGGTGGTCGGCGACCCCACCGACCCTGGCACCGAGCTCGGGCCGCTCGTGAGCGCCGCCCAGCTCGAGCGGGTCGACGAGCTGGTCGCTGCGGCCGTCGCCCGCGGGGCGCACGTCGCCACACGGCGCACCGAGACCCCCGCCGTGGGGCACTACCGACGCCCGGTGGTGCTGAGCGGCCTCGCCCCGGACGACCCCGCGAGCTGCGAGGAGATCTTCGGCCCGGTCCTCGTCGTGCACGGCACCAGGGACGACGACGACGCCGTGACCCTCGCGAACGCCACGCGGTACGGCCTGTCCGGAGCCGTGTGGTGCGACGACGACGACCGTGCCTTCGCCATCGCCGCCCGGCTCCAGACCGGACAGGTGCTCGTCAACGACGCCGAGTTCTCCGTCGAGTCGCCGTTCGGCGGCTGGAAGCACTCGGGCTTCGGGCGCGAGCTGGGTCCCGAGGCCCTCCACGAGTTCACCGAGCTGACGACCGTCCAGCGCTAGCCACCCCCACCCACGACCCCACCACCACAAGGAGCTCCGAGATGCCTCAGCCCACCGTCGAGTACTGGCCGCTCACCCAGGACCAGCGCGACATCGTCGAGCTCGTCAGCAGGTTCGCCGCCGACGAGATCCGCCCCCGTGGCCGGGCGGTCGACGAGGCCGACACCGAGTCGCCGGTCGACGTGTTCGAGAAGGCGGCGAAGATCGGCATCACCGACTTCATGCTCCCGGAGAAGTTCGGTGGCGGCGGCTACACCGACGTGTTCACGCAGTGCCTCGTGCAGGAGGCACTGTGCTGGGGCGATCCCGGCATCGGCAACTTCGTGTGCTCCAACGGCTTCTTCGCCGACCCCCTGCTCGCGCTCGGCAGCGAGGACCAGAAGGAGCGGTGGCTCCGCCCCCTCACGGGCCCGACGCCGCTCTTCACCGCGCTCGCGACGACCGAGCCGGGCTCCGGCTCCGACGCCGCGTCGATCGTCACGCGCGCCGAGAAGGTCGACGGCGGCTATGCCATCACCGGCCAGAAGGCATGGATCTCCAACGCCGGCCTGGCCGACCAGTACGTCGTCTTCGCCAAGACCGACACGACCCTGCGCTCCCGCGGCGTCACGGCGTTCCTCATGGAGAAGGACACGCCCGGCATGACCTTCGGCGAGCCCATGAAGAAGATGGGCCAGCGGGCGATCGTCTGCCGCGAGGTCTTCCTCGACCACGCCTTCGTGCCCGAGGAGAACCGGCTCGGCGAGGAGGGACAGGGCTTCAGCGGCCTCATGGAGACCTTCGACGTCTCCCGTGTCGTCCTGGCGGCCGCGGCCACCGGTGCGGCCCGTGCCGCCTACGAGTACGCCCTCGCGTACGCCCGCGAGCGCACCCAGTTCGGCAAGCCGATCATCGAGCACCAGGCGGTCGCGTTCCGCCTCGCCGACATGGCCACGCGCATCGAGTCGGCCTGGCTGATGACCCTCCACGCCGCCCGGCGCCTCGACGCCGGCGAGAACGTGAACGGGCTGGCCGCGATGGCCAAGCTGCAGGCGTCCGAGACCGCGATGTTCGTGACCCACGCCGCCGTCCAGACGCTCGGGGGCTGGGGCTACTCCCGCGAGTACCCCGTGGAGCAGTGGATGCGCGACGTGAAGCTGGAGGAGATCGAGGAAGGCACCTCCGACATCATGCGCCTCGTCATCTCCCGCAACCTCTGACACCGGAACGAGGAACCCCATGATCCGCACCGACTTCACCGAGATGTTCGGGGTCGAGCACCCCCTCGTCTGCGGGGGCATGACCGGCCTCGGCGTCGCCGAGCTCATCGCCCCCGTGGCGGAGGCCGGCGCGCTGGGGTTCCTGACCGCGCTGACGCAGCCGACGCCGGAGGCGCTCGCCGCCGAGATCGCCCGGACGCGCGAGCTGACGGACGGGCCGTTCGGCGTGAACCTGACGATCCTGCCGACGCGGGAGCCCGTTCCGTACGACGAGTACCGCGCCGCGATCGTCGAGTCCGGCATCACCGTCGTCGAGACGGCGGGCTCGTCCCCGGAGCCGCACCTGCCCGACTTCCACGCCGCCGGCATCAAGGTCATCCACAAGGCGACGAGCGTGCGGCACGCGCTGTCGGCGCAGCGCAAGGGCGTCGACGCGATCAGCATCGACGGGTTCGAGTGCGCCGGGCACCCGGGTGAGGACGACGTCCCGGGGCTCGTGCTCATCCCCGCGGCGGCCAGGGCGCTCGACGTGCCCGTGATCGCCTCCGGTGGACTCGCCACGGGCGCCGGACTCGTCGCGGCCCTCGCGCTGGGCGCCTGCGCGGCGAACATGGGCACGCGGTTCATGGCCACCACCGAGGCGCCGATCCACGAGAACGTGAAGCGGCAGATCGTGGCGAACGACGAGCGCGACACGGTGCTCGTGTTCCGCGAGCTCCGCAACACCGCGCGGGTGGCGCGCAACGCGGTGTCCGAGGAGATCCGGGCCATCGGGTCGCGCCCGGGCGCCACGTTCGACGACGTGGCCGAGCTCGCGTCCGGTGTCCGGGGGCGTCGCGAGGTCCTCGGCGAGGGCGACCTCGACGGCGGCATGTGGTGGGCCGGGCAGTCCCAGGGCCTGGTCACCGAGGTGGCCTCCGTCCGCGAGGTCGTCGACACCATCGTGGCCGAGGCCACCGGGCTGCTCGGCACCTTGCCGGCCCTGCGGGTGGGATGAGGGGATGACCGTGCACGATCACGACCGGTCCGACGACGGAGCCTGGCTCGACGAAGGAGGAGCGCCCATGAAGGTCGTCGTGGTGGGAGCCGGGTACGCCGGGCTCGCGGCCGCGCTCGAGCTCGCGGACGCGGGCATCGACGTGGAGGTCCTCGAGGCGGCCGACCGGGTCGGGGGTCGGGTGTGGTCGCGCGAGCACGACTCCGTCGTGATCGACCACGGGGGCCAGTGGGTCGGGCCCACCCAGACCGAGCTGCTCGGCCTGGCCGCCCGCTTCGGCTGCGGGACCTTTCGGTCCTACGACGAGGGCCGGCACGTCGAGCTCTGGCCCGGCGGCGTCGCGGAGCCGTTCACCTCCGAGGAGCACGTCGACGGGTTCGGGGCGGCGGAGTACGCCGACGCCGAGGCCCGCCTCGACGCGATGGCGGAGAGGATCGACCTCGACGACCCGCTCGGCACCCCGGAGCTTCCCGACTGGGACGCGACGACCTTCGAGAGCTGGATCCGCGACGAGATCTCCGAGGAGCAGGCGCGCGACCGGATGCGACTGGTGCTCCGCGGCGTGTGGGCCTGCGAGCCGCGTGACGTCTCGCTGTTCCACGTCCTGTTCTACATCCGGTCCGCCGGTGGGCTCGGCCAGCTGCTGGGCACCCTCGACTGCGCCCAGGACAGCCGCTTCGTCGACGGCGCCCAGGCCCCGGCGCGAGCCGTCGCGGCACACCTGGGCGACCGGGTGCGGCTCGGCCTCCGGGTCCGGGAGATCGCGCACGGTCCCGACGGGGTGACGGTGCGGACCTCGGGCGGCGACGTCGTGGCCGACCGGGTCGTCGTCACCGGGACCACCGCGGCGCAGGCCCGGATCGTCTTCGACCCGACGCTGCCGGCCGCGCGCCGACGCTGGGTCGCGCGCAGCCCCATGGGCGACGTCGCCAAGGTGCACGTGGTCTACCCGACGCCGTTCTGGCGCGAGGCCGGCCTGTCGGGCCAGCTGGTCGCCTACGACGGGTCGCCCGTCTCGTACACGTTCGACAACTCGCCGGCCGACGGATCGCGCGGCGTCATCGCCGCCTTCGTCTACGGCGACGCCTACCGTGCCTGGTCGCGACTCCAGGAGCCCGAGCGTCGCACCGCGATCCTGGCGCCGCTCGTGGCCGCCCTCGGCCCGGAGGCCGACCGCCCCGACGACGTGCTCACGACCTGCTGGCCCGACGACGAGCTCGCCGAGGGTGCGTACGCGGCCGTCCCGTCGCCCGGGACCTGGTTCGAGCACGGCGCCGACGGCTGGCGCTCGCCCGCCGGGCGGGTGTCCTTCGCCGGCACCGAGCAGTCCGCTCGGTGGAACGGCTACATCGACGGGGCCATCCGGTCCGGCCGCGAGACGGCCCGGACCATCATGCAGGCGACGCGACCTCGGCCGCACCGCCTCGACCACGAGGAGACGACGTGACCGACACGGGACGAACGAACGAGCCCGAGGGAGCCGAGCTGGAGCGCCGGCTCGAGATCCTCGAGGGTCCGCGAGCCGACGAGATGCTCCAGGACGACCTGCCCGTCAGCGACCTCGTGTGGCTGCTCGTGGTCGGCGTCGTGGTCTCCGCCCTCCTGCTGTGGTGGGCCCTGTGAGCACCACGACCGGCCGGCCCGGCGACGCGACCACGGGCGAGGACGCCACCCTCAGCGACCTGCCGCTCGTGCGGTCGGAGCGGATCTGGGGCTTCTGGCAGTACACGTGGGTCAACGTCGGCCTCGCGATCGCCACGTGGGCGTTCCTGCAGGGCGCGGCCGTGGCCTACTACGTGGGCGTCCGCGAGGCGATCGCGAGCATCGTGGTCGGGTACGCGGTCAGCATCCTGCTGGTGTCGCTGGCGCCGGTCCTGCCGTGCGCCAAGTACGGCATCGAGCAGTTCATCCTCCTGCGCAGCGTGTTCGGCACGAACGGCGCGCGAGTCGTGATGGTGGCCGTGTCCACCATCTTCGCGGCGGCCTGGGCGGCCGTCCTCGCGATCATGCTCGGCCACGGCGTCGTCAACCTCCTGAACCGGGTGCTCGGGACGTCGATGGGACACGCCGGACCTGCGGTGACCGTCGCCGCGATGGTCGCGATCGTGGTGGCGTGGGCGATCCTCGCCCGCGGTCCGGTCTCGGTCGAGCGGGTGAGCGCGGTCGTGGCGCCCGTGCTCATCGTCGTGCTGGTGGGCATGGTCGTCATCATCCTCACGCGCACGCCGTGGTCGACGATCTCGGAGCTCCCGTCCCTCGGGCAGGAGCCGGACCGTCGCACGAACTTCATGCTCGCCATCGAGCTCGGCATCGCCGGCGGCTTCGCCTGGTGGCCGAACCTCGGGAACCTGGCGCGCCTCAGCACCGGTCCCCGTGCGGCCTTCTGGCCGAACTGGCTCGGGGTGTTCCTCGCGTCCGTGCTGGCCGCGGTCGTGGGTGTGCTCGCCGCGCTGAGCCTGCAGAGCACCGAGCCGACCGACTGGATGATCCCGCTCGGCGGCGTGGTCCTGGGCTCGATCGCCCTCGTGGCCATCGGCCTGGCCAACCTCACCGCCATCCTGTCCCAGGGGTACGGGTCGATGGTGGCGCTGCGCTCGGGGGGCGGGCGCTTCTTCAAGGCCCTGCCGTGGCCCGTCATGGGGCTCGCGATCCTCGGCCCGGCCGCCGTGCTGGTGTGCTTCCCGGCCACCGTGTACGACAACTACGGACGCTTCCTGTCCTGGGGCGCCATCGTCGTGGCCCCGCTGTGCGGCGTGCAGATCGTGGACTACTTCGTCCTGCGGCGCACCCGCATCGACGTGCGGGAGCTGTACCGACCGGTGGGGGAGTCGGTCTACGGCTACTGGGGCGGCGTCAACGTCATGGCCTTCGTCGCCGTGGTCGCCGGCGCGCTCACCTACAGCTCGCTCCTGCACCCGATCGACTACGTCCCGAGCGCGCTGTTCGTCTACACGACCGCCTCCGTGCCGTCGTTCCTGGTCGCGGCATCGGTGCACTACGTGCTCGCTCGGTGGGTCAGTCGCCCGCTGGGGATGGGCGGGTACCCGGTGGTCAGGCGGGAGCCTGCCGGCCGGGGACGGTAGGCAGGACCGCCGCTGCCGCCGGCGCCGCGGCGGGGGTGTGGTGACCCGGGTCGACCGGACGTCCCTCAGCCTCCGTCGCGGCCGCTCCGCCGCTCGATCAGCACCGTGTCGCGCCACCGTCCCGCGTGCGGGCCGACCGTGGCCCGGCCGATGCGTTCGCGGGTGCCGACGACGCGGAAGCCGTGGGCGGCGTGCAGCCGGAGGCTGGCCTCGTTCTCGGGGAACACGTTGGACTGGATGGTCCAGATGCCGGCCGCCTCGGTCGAGGTGACGAGGGCGCCGAGCAGCAGGCCGCCGACGCCGAGGCCCCGCGCCGACGCGGCGACGTACACCGAGTGCTCCACCACGCCGGCGTAGACGGCGCGGGTGGAGACGGGGGAGCAGGCGACCCAGCCCACCACGTCATCGTCGCCGCGCAGGGCCACGTGCCGATGGCCGGGCAGGCGGGAGGCGTCGAAGTCCCGCCACGACGGCGGCTCGGTCTCGAACGTCGCGCTGCCCGCGGCGATGCCCTCGGCGTAGATCCTCTCGACCTGCGGCCAGTGGCGCTCCGTCAGGGGGACCAGCGTGATCTCCGAGCGCTGCACGGGGAGGCGGGTCAGACGGTCGCGTCGACGTCGGCGTCGGAGAGCACGCCGGCCACGCGCGCGAGCGCACCCGGCACGAGCGAGTAGTAGGCCCACGTGCCGCGCTGCTCGCGTGCCAGCAGGCCCGCCTCCACCAGCACCTTGAGGTGGTGCGAGACGGTGGGCTGGCTCAGCCCGACCGGCTCGGTGATGTCGCAGACGCACGCCTCGCCACCCTCGTGCGCGGCCACGAGCGACAGCAGTCGCACTCGCGTCGGGTCACCCAGGGCCTTGAACGTGCGGGCCAGCTCGACGGCCTCGTCACGCTCGATGGGTGCCGACGTCAGCGGCGTTCCACAGCCGCTCGGCGGCGCGGGGAGGGTCTGGGCCATGAGGCGAGTATGCCCCAGTCGCGGTGACCCCGGGCCGGTCCGCGCGCACCCTCGGCGCGTTCACCCGATGTTCACCGCCGCGGCCCGCCCCGAGCCTGACAACGTCATGGAGCGACCGCTACGGTGACCTGTACATAGACCGACGTCGATGCAGGTTCGACTGCGTCGGATGCCGACCCGAGGAGCAGCGAGTGGACCGCACGGCGATGGAGAACGCGTCGACCGACGAGGACGTGATCGCGAGGCTGTCGAGGCTCGACCGCTTCCTGCCGGTGTGGATCGTCCTGGCGATGGTCGTCGGCCTGGTGCTCGGCCGCACGATCGACGGTCTCGACGAGGCCCTCGAGTCGGTCTCGATCGGCTCGGTCTCGCTGCCGATCGCGATCGGCCTGCTCGTGATGATGTACCCGGTGCTGGCGAAGGTCCGCTACGACGAGACCTCGCGCGTGACCGGCGACAAGCGGCTCCTGGTGGCCTCCCTCGTCCTCAACTGGCTCGTCGGCCCGGCCCTCATGTTCGCCCTCGCGTGGCTGATGCTCCCCGACCTGCCCGAGTTCCGGACGGGCCTCATCATCGTCGGCCTCGCCCGGTGCATCGCCATGGTGCTGATCTGGAACGACCTGGCCTGCGGCGACCGCGAGGCGGCGGCCGTGCTCGTCGCGGTCAACTCCGTCTTCCAGGTGTTCGCCTTCGCCGCCCTCGGCTGGTTCTACCTGCAGACCCTTCCCGGCTGGCTCGGCCTCGAGACCACGTCGGCGGAGTTCTCCATCTGGTCGATCACCGTCAGCGTGCTCGTCTTCCTCGGCATCCCGCTCGTCGCGGGCTGGGCCACCCGCACGATCGGCGAACGGACGAAGGGCCGCGACTGGTACGAGTCGACCTTCCTGCCGCGGATCGGCCCCTGGGCCCTCTACGGCCTGCTGTTCACGATCGTCGTGCTGTTCGCGCTCCAGGGCGACGCCATCACGAGCCGCCCGCTCGACGTCGTGCGCATCGCCCTGCCGCTGCTGGCCTACTTCGCGATCACCTTCGCCCTCGGCATGGTGCTGGGCCACGCGCTGCGCCTCGGCTACGCCAAGACCGCGACCCTCGCCTTCACCGCCGCCGGCAACAACTTCGAGCTGGCGATCGCCGTGGCCATCGGCACCTTCGGGGTCACGTCGGGCCAGGCCCTCGCCGGCGTCGTCGGTCCCCTCATCGAGGTCCCCGTGCTCGTCGGCCTCGTCTACGTCGCCCTCTGGGCGCGCCGCTTCTTCTCCTCCCAGGACGTGAACCGATGAACGAGACCACGCCGGCCGCCATCGCCGACGACCTGGCCTACGCCTTCGACGGCACCTTCACCCCCGACGTCGTCACCGCCGCCGTCGCACAGGCCCGGGAGGCGCTCGAGCCGCACGCGACGGTGCAGACCTACCTGCCGATCCTGGTGCGCCGCTACGCCACCGAGCTGCTGGCCGCGAAGGCCCAGGCCGACGGCGTCAGCAGCAGAGGTGTCCCCGAGCTGCTCTTCGTCTGCGTGCACAACGCGGGCCGCTCGCAGATGGCCGCGGCGATCGCCGAGCACCTGGCTCCGGGTCGGGTGCACGTGCGCTCGGCCGGCTCGGCGCCCACCGGTGAGCTGAACCCGCAGGCGATCGCCGTGCTCGCGGAGCGCGGCATCGACCTGAGCACCGCCTATCCGAAGCCGCTCACCGACACGGTGCTGCGCGCGGCCGACGTGGTCGTGACCATGGGCTGCGGCGACACCTGCCCGGTCCTGCCCGGCAAGCGGTACCTGGACTGGGACGTCGCCGACCCCGACGGCGCCACCCTCGACGCCGTCCGGGACGTCCGCGACGACCTGCAGCGCCGGATCATCGCGCTCCTGCGCGACCTCGACCTCTGACCTCCGAAGGAGACCAGCCATGAACGACCAGAACCCGACCGGCAGCGGACGTCCCAGCGTCCTGTTCGTCTGCGTGCACAACGCCGGCCGCTCCCAGATGGCTGCCGGCTTCCTCGCCCACCTCGCCGGCGACCGCATCGACGTGCTGTCGGCCGGCTCGATGCCCGGCGACGCGATCAACCCGGTGGCCGTGGAGGCGATGGCCGAGGTCGGCATCGACATCGCGGGCGAGCAGCCGAAGAAGCTGACCGACTCGGCCGTCGAGGCCTCCGACGTCGTCATCACGATGGGCTGCGGCGACGAGTGCCCCTACTTCCCGGGCAAGCGGTACGAGGACTGGGTGCTCGAGGACCCCGCCGGCCAGGGCATCGACGCCGTGCGACCCATCCGCGACGAGATCCGTGGCCGCGTGGAGGAGCTCATCGCCTCGCTGGCGTGAGAGATCCACCATCCATTGACATCCATCGATGGATGGGTAGGGTCTATACATCGATACTTGTCGATGGACAGCCGAAGGAGCACACATGAGCACCGCACCGTCCGACCTGCCCGTCGTCGTCGTGGGAGCGGGGCCCATCGGCCTGGCCGCGGCGGCGCACCTCAGGAGTCGTGGCGTGGCGCACCTCGTGCTCGAGGCCGGCGAGGGCCCCGGCGCCGCGGTCGCCGAGTGGGGCCACGTGCGGCTGTTCTCGCCCTGGCGCGAGCTGGTCGACCCGGTCGCCCGCGAGCTCCTGCTCGAGCAGGGCTGGGAGCCGCCGCACCCCGACCGCTACCCGACGGGCGCCCGCTGGGTGGAGGACTACCTCCGCCCGCTGGCCGAGGTGCTCGCTCCGGCCGTGCGCTACGGGACCCGGGTCACGGCCGTCGCCCGCCACGGTCGCGACCGCCTCGTCAGCTCGGGCCGGGACCGGTCGGCGTTCACCCTCCACCTGCGCACCTCCGCCGGCACCGAGCACCTGGCGGCCCGAGCCGTCGTCGACGCCACGGGGACCTGGGGCACGCCGAACCCTCTGGGCGGCGACGGCGTGGTCGCCCTCGGCGAGCGCGAAAGTGCCGACCGCATCGGCTACCGCGTGCCCGACCTCGACCAGGCGGTCCAGCGCTCCCGGTTCGCCGGGAGGCACGTGGTGGTCGCCGGTACCGGAGCCTCCGCGAAGGGCGCCCTGCTGGCGCTCACGGCACTGGCCGAGAGCGAGCCCGGCACGACGATCACCTGGCTCGTGCGCCGCAGCTGCGTGGGTGCGGCCTTCGCCGGGTCGGGCCAGGACGAGCTGCCCCAGCGCGGCGCCCTCGGGCAGCTGGCCCGGGCCGCCGTCGACCGTGGCCCCGTCACCACCCGCACCGGCTTCCGCACCGCCGAGGTCCGGCGACGCGACGACGACCGCCTCGACCTCGTCGCGTTCGACGGGCAGGTCGTCGCGGGAGTCGACGAGGTCCTCGCCCTCACCGGGTTCCGCCCCGACCTCCGGTGGACCGACGAGCTGCGCCTCGACCTCGACCCCGTGCTGCAGGCACCGCGCGCCCTCGCCCCGCTCATCGACCCCAACGAGCACTCGTGCGGCACCGTCTACCCGCACGGCGTGGCCGAGCTGGCCCAGCCCGAGGTCGGGTACTACCCGGTCGGCATGAAGTCCTACGGACGCGCCACGTCGTTCCTGGCGCTCACCGGCTTCGAGCAGACCCGGTCGGTCGCGGCGGCCCTCGCCGGCGACCACGAGGCGGCGGCTCGCGTCGAGCTGACGCTCCCGGACACCGGGGTGTGCGGGGGCGCGGGCACGTTCGACGACGAGGCAGCCTCCGACGGCGGATGCTGCGGTGCCCCGGCGGTCGAGGTCCTCAGCATCGGCGGCGTCGGTACGCGCTGACGCCGCGACACGTGCCGCCGACGTGCCGCCGACGTGCGGCCGGCGCCTATGCCGCCGTGTCGCGCACGTCGGTGCGACGCACCAAGGCGCCGGCCGCCTGTCCGACGAGCACGAGCATGACCACGCCGGTGGCGAAGTCCGTGGAGATGGTGAACATCGCGTACGCGGGGATGTCCGGGACGCCGCCGAGGAAGTGGCCGGGGCTGGTTGTTCCCAGCATCGTCCAGGCGGCGAGGGGGACGAGTGCGGCGCGGATCCGACCCTGGCCGTAGCGATGCACCCCCCAGGCGCCCCACAACGTGAGCGTGGGCCAGAAGAGCAGGATGCCGGCTTGGTACGCGAGGTCGCTGACGAACGGACCGGCGGGCGGGTAGTCCGAGGCGTAGAGGAAGTTGTGCGTGTAGTGGATGCCCGTCGAGACGAGTCCGGCGACGAAGGTCCAGAGGATGGCGCGTGACGACGGTGGTCCGGCGGTGGTGCGGGCGGCGGTGACGGACGGAGTCGGCATGACGACAGTCTGCTACGGAAAACGTAGCGCCGCAATCCTCTACGGTCATGGTGTGACTCACTCCACCGAGCCCGGCCCCGTCGGCAGCCGCCGCCCGGTTCCCGGGCGCGCCGTCCGGGGGTCGTCGACGGGTGTTCCTGTCATGGCTCTGTTCGACCTGGTCGGCCGGCGGTGGGCACTCACCTGCTTGTGGGCCCTGCGCGATGGACCCCGCACCTTCCGCGAGATCCAGGCGACCGACCTGCGGATCTCGCCCTCGACGCTCAACCAGCGTCTGGCGGACCTCCGCGAGGCCCAGCTCATCGAGCGGGGGGACGGCGGCTACCGGCTCACGCCTCTCGGTGTCGACCTGCTCCGGCTGGCGGACCCGCTCGTCGAGTGGGCCGACCGGTGGGCCGCCGCGACGGAGTCCCCTCAGGATCCGTCGACTGCGGACTGATCGGGGTCGACTCGTCAGTGGATCCGGTCGCGCCAGTCGCCGGGCACGCGGTCGGCCGGACCGGGCGCGGTCTGGTCGCCGGGGTGCGACTGCGGGTCGGCCAGCCGGGGACCTCGCGCGGCGGTCTCGGACGCGTAGTCCCAGAACCAGTCCTCGCCGGGCTCGAAGCTCTGCACGACCGGGTGCCCGGACTCGCGGAAGTGCGCCGTGGCGTGCTGGGCGGGTGAGCTGTCGCAGCAGCCGATGTGGCCGCACTGCGCGCAGCGCCGCAGGTGCACCCACCACCCGTCGGGCTCCGCGAGGCACTCCACGCACCCCGCGCCCGAGGGCTTGACCGTGACGTCGATCGACGAGTTCTCGGGGCCGGGGGTCTCTGACATGTCGCCACGGTAGTCCGGTCCGGCGCGACCCGCGAGGGTCCGACGGCCCCTCCTCGACCCCACCGCGTGCGTGCGCCGCCGCGCGCTGGAAGGGTGGGGCCATGACCACACCCGACGTCGCCGTCATCGGCGGTTCCGGCTTCTACACGTTCCTCGACGACCCCGAGCAGGTCGAGGTCGACACCCCCTACGGCGCGCCGTCGGCGCCGATCTCGGTGGGCCACGTGGGGGACCGGACGGTCGCCTTCCTGCCGCGACACGGTGCCGACCACCGCTTCCCCGCGCACCAGGTCCCGTACCGCGCGAACCTCTGGGCGCTGCGCTCGCTGGGCGTCCGCCAGGTGCTCGCCCCCTGCGCCGTGGGCGGTCTGCGACCCGAGCTGGGCCCGGGCAGCTTCGTGGTCCCCGACCAGCTGGTCGACCGCACGACCGCGCGCACCCAGACGTACTACGACACCGGCGCGGTGCACGTCTCCTTCGCCGACCCCTACTGCGACCGCCTGCGTGGCCACCTGCTCGAGGGTCTCGCCGACCACGACCCCACCGACGGCGGCGCGATGGTCGTGATCGAGGGCCCGCGGTTCTCCACGCGCGCCGAGTCGCGCTGGTACGCCGAGAACGGCTGGGCCGTCATCAACATGACCGGCCACCCCGAGGCGATCCTGGCTCGTGAGCTGGCGCTCTGCTACGCCACGGTGGCGCTGGTCACCGACCACGACGCCGGGGTCGACGCGAGTGACTCCGTGAGCATGGAAGCGGTGTTCCAGGTGTTCCGGGAGCACACCGACACCCTCAAGTCGACGCTGGCCGGCGTCGTCGGCTCGATCGGCGAGCGTGACTGCGCCTGTGCATCGGCCGTGGACGGCATGAGCCTGCCCTTCGAGCTGCCGTGAAGGTCCTGCTGACCGGCGCGGCCGGGTTCATCGGGTCGCGGATCGCGCTGCGGCTGGCCGAGCGCGGCCACGACGTCGTCGCGCTCGACGCGTACCTGCCGATGGCGCACGGACCGAACGCCCGGGACGACGCGCCCGCCGACGTGCACCTGCTCGACCTGCGCACCGACGACCTCGACGACGTGCTGGCCGACGTCGACGTCGTGTGCCACCAGGCGGCCATGGTCGGCAACGGCGTGGACGCCCAGGACCTGCCCGGCTACGCCGAGCACAACGACCTCGGCACGGCACGCCTGCTCGCCGCCATGGCCCGCGCAGGGGTCCAGGACCTCGTGCTCGCCTCGTCGATGGTCGTCTACGGCGACGGGCGCTACGACTGCCCCGACCACGGCGACGTGCCGCCCGCGGTGCGCCGCGAGGACGACCTGGCGGCCGGCCGCTTCGACCCGCGCTGCCCCGTGTGCGGCGGTGACGTGACGTGGCGCCGGGTCACCGAGGACGCGCCCATCCGACCGCGCACGTCGTACGCGGCGTCCAAGATCGCGCAGGAGTACTTCGCCGACGCGTGGTGCACGCTGCAGTCCGGTCACGCCGTCGCCCTGCGGTACCACAACGTGTACGGGCCGGGGATGCCCGCGGACACCCCGTACTCGGGAGTGGCCGCGATCTTCCGTTCCGCGCTCGAGCGGGGCGAGGCGCCGCGCGTGTTCGAGGACGGCGCCCAGGTGCGCGACTTCGTGCACGTCGACGACGTGGCGCTGGCCAACGCGCTGGCCGTGGAGCAGGTGGCGCAGCACCCGGTGGGCGTGACGGCCTACAACGTGGCGTCGGGGCGACCGTTCACGATCGGCGAGATGGCGCAGGTGCTGTCGCGCGCCGTCGACGGACCCGAGCCGGAGGTCACGGGCGACGCGCGGGTCTTCGACGTCCGGCACGTGCTCGCCTCGCCCGACAAGGCCGCCGAGGGTCTCGGCTTCCGCGCCGAGATCGCGCCCGAGGACGGCATCGCCCGCCTGGCCACCGACCCGCTCCGTCGCCGCTGAGGGTCTACGCCCCCCGTTTCGGACACCTGCGGGGCATCCGCGGGCTCCGAACCGCCCCGCACCTGTCCGAGACGGGGGACGGCTCGGCCGTCACCAGCGGGTGATGAGCAGGGTCTGGGCGAGGAGGGCGAGGACCAGCTGGGAGGCGAGGAGAGGGCGCTGCCAGCGGTCCGGCAGGAGGGCGGGGATCGCGACGACCCAGATCGTGAACGGCAGCCAGATGCGCTCGACCTCGGCCTTGCTCATGCCCGACAGGGTGGCCGCGACGATCGTGGCCACGCCCGCGCCGGCCAGCACGGCGAGCGGGACGCGACGGCGAGCGGCGTCGACGGTGGCAGGGAACGCGGCCCACACGGCGAGACCCGCGGTGAAGGTCCACGCCGCCAGGTTGGCCCAGACCCAGTAACCGTAGGCGCGCTCGGAGGCGATGCCCTCGTAGTAGCGCTCGCGCAGCACCGGGTAGGCCTCCCACCAGTGGAACCCGTACGCCGAGAAGACCGCCGTCACGACGAGCGCCCCGCCGACGGCCCACGGCAGCACCCGCCAGCCCGCACCCGGGCGCGGCGCGGCGCGGGCGTGCGCCAGCCAGAGGACGGCCAGGGCGAGGATGCCGAGCAGCACGAGCCCGTACGACAGGAACACGCACCACCCGAGCAGCAGCCCCGCCCCGACCCCGAGCGCCCAGGACCGGGGTCCGACCGCGACCGCGGCCCGGGCGAGCAGGTACAGGCCCCAGGCCGCCACCGCGGCGAAGTAGTAGTCGGCGCTGACCCCCGCCCACACGACGAACGGGGCCAGGGCGAGCCAGGGAGCAGCGCGCCTGGCCAGGTCGCGGCTGCCGAGCAGGTCGAGGGTCAGCAGCACCGCCGCCACCGACGTGGCGCCGATCGTCACGACGACCATGGCGACCCAGAAGGGGTCGTCGATCCCGACGCGGTCGAGCGCGACGAACGACAGGAGCGCTCCCGGAGGGTGCCCGGCCACGTGCGTGTGCCAGTTGTCGACCGCGGCCGACGGGATGCGCTCGACGAAGTCGTGCAGCGCGGCGGGGACGTCGCGGACCTCCGTCGCGTCGTGCAGGTACTCGCTCTTGCGCCCGTACACGCGGCTGAAGCCGTAGCGCCCGTCGCTGAGCCCGAGCGCGCACGTCCAGAGCCACGACGAGACGGTCGCGAGCACCACGACGACGCGCCACGGGAGATCGCGGCACGCCCGGGGCAGCGCCGACCAGAGCAGCACGGCCGTCGCGACGGCGACCAGGAGGAGGGGATCGAACCGCGGGCCCCAGAAGGCGTGGAGCGGGGGCCAGTGCACGCGCACGTCGTCGGAGAGGACGGCCGGGACCGCCATCGCGGCGGTCACCAGCACGAGGCCGACCAGTGCCGAGAGCACGGCCGTGCGGGGGCGGGCCAGCATGGCGCCACGCTATCCGGCGAACCCAGGGGGCGCATGGCTGTCCCGGGGGAAGGTGGTCGAGCGCCTGTCGCAGGACCCCTTGACGTGCGAGCGGGCCCTGCGCGGCTTAGGTTCGGGGGATGCAGGATCACCTCGGGGCGTGCGACGTCGTGATCCCGTGCCGTGACGAGGCCGCTGCGCTGCCCCTCGTGCTGCGTGACCTCCCCGCCGGACTCCGCCCGATCGTGGTCGACAACGGCTCGACCGACGGCACCGCCGACGTGGCCCGCGAGCTCGGCGCGCGCGTCGTGCACGAGCCCCGACCCGGGTACGGGGCCGCTGTCCACGCGGGCATCGAGGCCGCCACCGCCGAGTACGTCGGCGTGATCGACGGCGACGACTCCATGCGGCTCGTCGACCTGCTCCCCCTGCTCGACGCCGTACGTGACGGCGGCGTGACGATGGCGGTGGGCCGACGTCGGCCCGTCGCCCGCGGCGTGTGGCCGTGGCACGCCCGTGCCGGCACGTTGGTCCTGGCCACGTGGATCCGCCGATCCAGTGGCTTCGGCATCCACGACCTCGCGCCCATGCGGGTGTGCCGCCGCCAGGACCTGCTCGACCTCGACGTGCGCGACCGACGCTTCGGGTACCCGCTCGAGCTGATGGTCAAGGCCTCGCGCGCCGGCTGGACCGTCCGTGAGCTCGACATCGACTACCGCCCGCGCGCCGCCGGGACCCGCTCGAAGGTCTCGGGCTCCGTCAAGGGCACCGCGCGCGTGGTGCAGGACTTCGCGAAGGTGCTGCGATGAACAGCGGAACGATCGTCCCCGTGCTGCTCGTCGTGGCCAAGGCGCCCGTGCCGGGTCTGGCCAAGACGCGGCTCGGTCGCGTGGCCGGCCCGCAGCGGGCCGCCGACGTGGCCGCCGCCGCACTGCTCGACACCCTCGACGCCGTCTCGTCCGCCCACGACGTGACCGGCTGGCCGGTCGTGGTCGCGCTGACCGGTGACCTCGAGCAGGCCGCACGGTCGCGTGCCGTCCAGGACGCACTGGCCCGGGTGACCGTGGTGCTGCAGCGCGGCGACGACTTCGGTGCCCGCCTGGCCCACGCCCACGCCGACGCCGCCGGCGTGCTGTCGGCCTCCGGTCCCGCGTGGGGCACCGTGCAGATCGGCATGGACACCCCCCAGGTCACCTCCGACGACCTGGTCACCGCGGGCGAGCTCGTCCGCGACGGCACGCAGGTGCTGGGCCCGGCCGAGGACGGCGGCTGGTGGCTTCTCGGTCTGCCTGATCCCACGCACGCCGACGCGCTGCGCGCGGTGCCGATGTCGCGCGACGACACGGGCACCCGGACGGTCGAGGCGCTGGGCGGCGACGTGCACCTGCTCCGCCCGCTGCTCGACGTCGACGAGTGGCCCGACGCCCAGCGCGTCGCCGCCGACGTGCCCGGCTCGCGGTTCGCCGCGGCCGTCGCCCGCTGCGCGGAGGCGGTGGCATGACGCTCGACGACTCGCTGTTCGACCTGGTCTTCACGTCCGGTGACTCGCACTTCGTCGACGACGACGGTGCCGAGGAGCGCCTGGCGGTCCACCGCTGGGCCGCCGACGCCGACGCCGCCGACCTGACGCTGTTCGTCGACCCGTGCGTCGGACCCACGCTCGACCTCGGCTGCGGTCCGGGTCGGCTCGTGCAGGCGCTGCTGGCCCGGGGCCTCGACGCGCTCGGGGTCGACAGCTCACGCTCGGCCATCGGGCTGGCCCGCGCGCGGGGCTCCCTCGTGCTGCGGCGCGACCTGTTCGAGCGACTGCCCGGGGAGGGCGGCTGGCAGCACGCGCTGCTGGCCGACGGCAACATCGGCATCGGCGGCCGTCCCGACCGGCTGCTGCGCCGCGTCGGAGAGCTCGTCGTGCCGGGCGGCACCGTGCTGGTCGAGGTCGAGGAGCACGGGGGGATCCTGCAGGAGTCGCGCCGCCTGCGCGTCGACGGCACCCTCGGCGAGCCGTTCCCGTGGGCCGTGGTCGGTCTGGACGCCGTCCCCTGGCTCGCCCAGCGGGCGCACCTGCAGCACACGCGCACGCTGTGCGCCGACGGCCGCTGGGTCGCCGAGCTGCAGCGGCCCCTCGCGCCCTGACGACGCCGCGCGTCGCCCCGCCCCGTCCGGGACCGGGCGCCTTGGTCGCCCGCGCTCCCGCGATGGGTTACGTTGCTGCCGTGCTGCTGAGCGACCGCGACATCCTGGCCGAGATCGATGCGGGACGCGTGGGCCTGGACCCGCTCGAGCGCTCCATGATCCAGCCGTCGAGCATCGACGTGCGGCTCGACAAGTTCTTCCGGGTGTTCGACAACCACAAGTACCCGCACATCGACCCGGCAGCCGACCAGTCCGACCTCACGCGCCCCGTCGAGGTCGAGGGCGACGAGACGTTCGTCCTGCACCCGGGCGAGTTCGTCCTCGGGTCCACCTACGAGCTCGTGACGCTGCCAGACGACGTCGCGGCCCGCCTCGAGGGCAAGTCGTCGCTCGGTCGGCTCGGCCTGCTGACCCACTCCACGGCCGGCTTCATCGACCCTGGCTTCTCGGGCCACGTGACGCTCGAGCTGGCCAACGTCGCCACGCTGCCGATCAAGCTCTACCCGGGCATGAAGATCGGCCAGCTCTGCTTCTTCCGGCTGTCCTCGGCGGCCGAGAACCCGTACGGATCGGCCAAGTACGGGTCCCGCTACCAGGGTCAGCGCGGCCCGACGGCGTCGCGGTCCCACGCCAACTTCCACCAGACGCGCATCTAGAGCCGAGGGCGATCCCCCATGTCCCTACCCCTCTCGATCAGCACCGAGGTCTCCGAGGCACTGTCGGCCGGGCGTCCGGTCGTGGCCCTGGAGTCGACGATCATCTCCCACGGCCTGCCCCGCCCCGACAACCTCGTGGCCGCACGGCACTTCGAGCAGATGCTGCGCGACCGCGGTGTCGTCCCGGCCACGATCGCGGTGCTCGACGGCCAGCTGAAGGCCGGGCTGACCGACGCCGAGCTGGAGCGGGTCGCCTCCGAGGACGTCGCCAAGCTGAGCATGCGCGACCTGCCCGTGGTGCTGGCTCGCGGTGGCAGCGGTGCCACGACGGTGGCAGCGACGTCGTTCATCGCCGACCACGCGGGCATCCGGGTGTTCGCCACCGGCGGTCTGGGTGGGGTCCACCGCGGGGCCGGCAGCACCTTCGACGAGTCCAACGACCTGAAGGCGCTCTCGGAGGTGCCGATCACGGTCGTCTCCGCGGGCGTGAAGTCGGTCCTCGACATCGGCGCGACGCTGGAGCGGATGGAGTCCCTCGGGATCACGGTGCTCGGCTACGGCACGCAGGAGTTCCCGAGCTTCTGGCTGCGGTCGTCCGGTGAGCCGCTGGACTGGACGGTGCCCGACGGCGCCGCCGTCGCCGCGGTCATGGAGTCGCGCGAGCAGCTGGAGCTGTGCAGCGCGATCGTCGTGGCCAACCCGCTCCCCGTCGCCGAGCAGCTCGACCCCGACCTGCACGACCGGGTGCTCGCCGAGGCGTTGCGCCGCTGCGAGGAGAAGGGCATCGAGGGCAAGGAGGTCACCCCCTTCCTGCTCTCGACCATCGTCGAGCTCACCGACGGGGAGAGCCTGGCCGTGAACCTGCGGATCGTCGAGAACAACATCAGGGTGGCGGCCGACATCGCGTCGGCCTGGGCCGCGCTGTAGCCGATGACGATCCTGGTCGTCGGCGACGTGGTCGACGACATCAGCGTGCAGCCGCTCGCCGAGGTCACCCCGGCCAGCGACACGCCTGCGACCATCCGGATGGCACCCGGCGGCTCGGCGGCCAACGTGGCGGCGTGGCTGGGCAGCCTCGGCGTCCCGACGCGGTTCGTGGGCCGGGTCGGCGCCGACGCGGTGGAGCGCCACGCGGCGGCCCTGCAGGCGCACGGCGTGGATGCCCGCCTGGCGGCCGACCCCGAGCTGCCGACCGCCACCATCCTGCTGCAGCTCGACGAGGTCGGCGAGCGGACGATGTTCGTCGACCGGGGTGCGAACACGCGGCTGCAGGCGGCCGACGTCCCGCCCGAGGTCTGGGAGGGCGTGACCTGGCTGCACCTCACCGGCTACTCGTTCTTCGACGAGGGCACCCGGTCGATGGCCCTCGGGCTCGTGGCGCAGGCGAGGGCGCGAGGCGCCGGGGTCAGCATCGACCCCAGCACGGTGTCGTTCCTGCGGGCGTGCGGCGGGGCGACGTTCCTCGACTGGGTCGACGGCGCCGACCTCGCGTTCCCCAACATCGACGAGGCGCGCGTCCTCGTCGACGCGCGCGGTCCGCAGATCGACCTCGACGCCCTGGCGGGTCGCTTCGGGGCGGTGGTGGTGACGCTGGGCTCGATGGGCGCGGCCTTCATCGGGTCCGTCGACGGTGCACCCGTGCGCGAGCAGCTGACCGCGCCCCGCACGTCGGTCGTGGACACGACGGGAGCCGGCGACGCCTTCGCGGCCGGGTTCCTGTCGGTGTGGGTGCGTCGGCACGACCCGGTGCCGGCCCTGGAGGCCGGCCGGTCGGCCGCGGAGCGGTGCATCGCCGCGCTCGGCGCGCGACCCCCGCAGTGAGCATCCGGCGCGAACTCGCCTGGAAGGTGCGGAATCAGTAGTCCTATCGGGCCATTTATTGCGGTTTCGTGACACATCTTCGAGAATCGCTGGCCAGAACGCGGATGGTTGAGGTTTCATCGATCCGTGGGACCGCCCAGGGATCGGCCTCACGAGGGAGGGGATCATGTCGCTCGCGCTGCCGGCTCGACGCCGCCACGTCCGGGGACCGCGCTCGCGCCGCGATCGGCGGCGGGTGATCGTCGAGGGCACGGAGCACGTGGCCGCGGCCGGTCACCGCGTGTACGTGGTGGCCTACTACCGCTCGCCCGAGGACGCTCGCGACTTCCGGGGCGGTGTCGTCACGACGTACGCCGACCACGACGCTGCTCCGGACCGGGTGACCGTGGCGGCGCCGGGGCCCGGTGACTGGTTCGTCAGCATCCTCGAGCGTTCCCCCGGGGCCTCCGGCTACACCTTCGTCGCCGGCGCCGACGGCGTGCCGCTCGTCCCGCGCTGAGCGTCGCTCGCCACCACTCGCCCTGACCCGTTGGCCATGCGGTGTCATCCTGTCCGGGTGACAGGACAGGGCGTCTCGTGGCGGCGGGACCCGCGTTCGCGTGCTGTCCTCGCGGTGAGCGTGCTGCTGGGGCTGCTCGGCGTGCTCATGGCGTGGATCGTGATCGCCCCGGAGTCCACCGGCACGGTCTTCCCCGACCGGGGTTCCGCCACGTCCGGCGAGACCCGCACGGCTCCCGGGGGCGGTTCGTACGCATTCCTGCAGACGCAGGCCGACGGTGAGACGCCGGTGGCCTACGACCCGTGCACGCCCGTGCGGATCGTCGTCAACGAGCGACGCGCCCCCGACGACGCCGACGCGGTGCTCCGGAGGGCCGTGGCGGAGGTGGAGGACACCAGCGGGCTCGACCTGCAGGTCGTCGGCACGACCACCGACCCGCCGCTCGCCCACGAGGACGATCCCGAGGACGGGGAGGGTTGGCGTCCGGTGCAGATCAGCTGGACCGACGCCGACGAGGTCGCCGAGCTGGAGGGTCGCGTGGGGGGTCTCGGCGGCAGCACCTGGGTCGAGCGGGACGACCGGCGCACCTACGTGACCGGCGAGATCATGCTCGACGCCCCCGACCTGGTGCGCCGCGGGAACGGTGGCGACGTCGCGACCGGGGTGCTCATGCACGAGCTGGCCCACGTGCTCGGCCTCGACCACGTCGACGACCTCGGAGAGCTGATGCACCCGAGCAGCCCGCGCGACGCCTGGGGCCCGGGCGACCGGGTGGGACTCGCCGCGCTCGGTGCCGTCGGCTGCGCCTGACCTGCTCAGACGAGCGGCAGCGTGAGCACCTGGTTCGCCGATCCGGTCGTGATCGTCACCGGCGCCGAGACGAGGCCGCCGCGGTAGTTGACCGAACCGCCGGCGACCACGAGGCGCAGGGCGTGACCCTTCGCGAAGCGGTGCGCGATGCCGGGGAGGGTCACGGTGAACGGCTGCCCGGCGTCGGGCACCCGCACCGGCGCGACGAGGTCGCGCACGACGGTGCCCTTGCCGTCGCGGCCCACGTCGAGGACCTTCACGAAGACCACGACCTTGCCGGCGTCGAGGGCCTGCGTGAGAGCCGCGGTGGGAGCCGTGACGGACAGGTCGAGCGTGGGGGAGCCCACGACCGTCAGCGGTGCCGTGAGGGCGGGGGTGGTCCAGCTCGCGGACGTCCCGGGCAGGTCCAGCTCCGGCAGCGCGATCGGCAGCTGTGAGCCGACGACGTCGATCGTGCCGAGGGAGGTGGGTGCGCCGGCGGGTCCCGTGAGCAGCGTCTGCGCCCCCTTCGCCACGGCGCCCCTCGAGCGGGTGAGCTCCTTGCCGGAGAGGTAGAAGGGCGTGCGTGAGCCGATGGGGAACGTCGAGCTCGTCGCGTACGCCGGACGGGCGTTGCCGGTGTAGGGGACCCAGTCGCGGAAGTAGGAGAACAGCGGCCCGGTGTCGGTCCTCTGACCCTTGAGGTAGTGGTCGAACCAGGCGCTGAGGCGCGCGGTGAGGTGCTGGCCGGCGATGCTCGGGGCGTCGAAGTCGATCTCGCCGGGTGCGTTGGGGCCGGAGTGGCCGCCGTTGATCCACACGAGCTTGGTGGGCACCTTCTGCTTCCGGAGCGCCTGGAAGGTGGCCGTGCCCTCGTTGAGGTTGAACAGCGTGTCCGACTGACCCTGCAGCAGGAGCGTGGGGATGCGCACCTGCTTCACGTAGCTGGCCACGGAGCGTCTGCGCAGCTCCTGGACGGTGCCCGGGTCGAGCGTCCCGGTGACGCCGGCGGTGACCACGGCCGGGCACACGAACGCCACGAAGTTGGGGCAGCCGGCGATGCGTGAGGGGTCCTGCGGCGCTCCGGTGAAGCCGTCGAGCGCGCCCTTGCCGACGAAGCCGAGCGCCCAGACGAGCTTGGCCGCACCGGGAGTGGCCGAGCTGACCCCCGTCTGCGAGGTGTTGTTGGGCGAGAGGGAGTAGCTGAGGTCGTTCCACGTGGCGCCGGGGACGATCGTGTCGAGGCGCGGGTCGATGGCCGCGGTGGCGAACTGGATGCCACCGCCGTAGGAGATGCCGACCATGCCCACGCGGGGGTCGTTCCGCGAGACCGTCCCGAGCTGGTTCCTCGCGTCGCGCTTCACGACCGTCAGGGCGGGCGCCTTCTTCGTCAGGCCGGCGTCGAGGTAGGCCGTGCCGGTGGCGCCGCCGAGGTAGCCGATGATCTGGCTGGCGGCCTTGCCGTCGACCGCGGGGTCGTCGAGGGAGATCGGGCAGCCCGAGCCGCCGAAGCCGAGCCCGGAGTAGCTGATCACGGCGTAGCCGCGCGACGCGAAGAGCTTCCCGAGACCGGCCTGGTCGTCCTTGGACCCGCCGAAGCCGTTGGTCGTGAGGATGGCCGGCACCGGCTTCCTCGCCGTGGCCGTGCGGGGCAGGTACTGGTCGGCCACGATGGTGCACTTCTGGTCGTTCTTCTCCCCGACGGTCACGCGGAACCACAGCGAGGTGACGGTGTACGGCGCGGCAGCAGCCGTGGCGGTGGGTGCGGCGGCGAGCCCGGCCAGGACGAGGGCGGCGGACAGGGCGGTCAGGACGGCTCGACGCACGGTGGCTCCTCGACTGGTACGCGGGTACAGGTTGCAACGAGCAACCGTGAGGTGGGTCACGGGGACGAAGGTCCCGACTCGGGGCTGCCGAGGCTGACGCCTGCGGGGGTAGCGTCGGCGTATGCTCACGCAGATCGGTGACGGGGTGCACCTCTCCGGCGGCACGGACGTCAACTGGGTGCTGGTGCAGGACGGCGACGCCCTGACGGTCGTCGACACCGGCTACCCCGGGGACGCGGACCGACTGGACGCGTCGGTGCGGGAGCTCGGACTCGTGCCCGGCGACGTCTCGGCCGTGCTGGTGACGCACGCGCACGTCGACCACGTCGGCAGCGTCGCGCGCTGGTGGGAGCACCACGGGGTGCCGGTGCTGATGCACGCCGACGAGGTGCCGAACGCGACGGGGGAGCGGGTCGAGTCGGCCACCACCCTCGACGTCGCGCGTCGGGCCTGGCGCCCGCGGACGGCGCTGTGGGCTGCCCGGATCTCTCGGCTGGGCGCGACGTCGCACCCCACCTTCGAACACGCCCGCGCGTGGACCGACGGTGCGCCGCTCGACGTGCCGGGCGCCCCGGTCCCGGTGCACACGCCGGGCCACACCAGCGGCCACGCGGCGTACCTGTTCGCTGCGGCCGGCGTGCTGGTCACCGGCGACGCCCTGGTGACGGGCCACGCGATCTCGCGTCGGCGCGGCCCCCAGCAGCTGCCCGGCTTCTTCACGGCCGACGGTGTGCAGGCGGAGCGCTCGCTGGAGCGGCTGCGCGCCCTCGACGCCGACACCATCGCCCCCGGTCACGGCCCGGCCTGGCAGGGGTCCCTGGGCGACGCCGTCGACCAGGCCCTCGCCCCCCGGCCCTGACTCGTCAGAGGTACGTGGCGCGCGGAATCGACTCGTCAGAGGTAGGTGGCACGCGGATAGGAGGCGCGTATCCGCGTGTCACCTACCTCGGGGTGCCGGGGTTGCGCGGGCCACCTACCTCCCGCGGCCGGCACCGTGCGAAGGCGCCCGTCCGCCTGTCGGGGCGTGGCACGGGGACGAAGACGACGAGAGGGCGCCCGCGTGGTGCGGGCGCCCTCTCGGCTGGGATCGGTCGTGCGTCAGGCCTTGGGCTCGTCCTCGCCCTGGGGCTCCTCGTCCTTGGCCGCGTCGGTGGCCGCGGTCGAGACGTCCGTGCCCGACGGGTTCGCGTCGCTCAGCGGCGCGACGTCGTCGGACTCCGGGTCGGCGTTCGGCGCGTCCTCGACGGCGACGACCTCCGACGGTGCCTCGGGTGAAGCAGCGGCGGCTCCGTCGGTGTCGGCCTTGGCCTCCACGTCGGCAGCGTCGGCCTCCTCCTCGCGCGCCCCCTGCTCGACGACACCACCGTCGACGGGCTCGTCCTCGGCGGGTGCGGGCTCGTCGGCGGTGGCCGGGCTGGCCTCGTCGTCGCCCCCAGCACCATTGCTCGGGACGGTCTCGACCTCGGGGTCGGTCGTGTCGCCGGGCTCGGGCTCCGGGTCGGGCTCGGGTGCACCGTCGGACGAGGTGGTGGACTCGGCCTTCGGCTCGTCCCCACCCTCCTCGGCCTTGTCGTCGGTGGCGGGCTTGGCCGGCTGCGGGGGAGCGTCGACCTGGACGGGCTCGTCCTTCTCGGTCTCGGACTCGTCACCGTCGGCGCCGGTCTCGTCGGCCTTCGACGTCTCGGCGGCGGGCGTCTCGTCCCCGGACTCGTCGCTCTCGGTCGAGGCCTTCGCGCCGTCCGTCTCGGCCTCGTCCGCACCGGGTGCCTGGCCGGCGTCGCCGGAGGTGTCCGCGGCCCGACCCAACTCGTCGACGTCCATGTTGTGCTTGGCGGCGACCTCGACGTCCTCCTCGCGCGACGTCGTGGCGGGCTCGTCCTGCGGCTCGTCGTCGGGGACGTCGGTCGCCTCGGGCTCCTCGTGGGCGTCCGCGGCCGGCGCGGCGTCCTCGGTGTCGCTGATCGAGGCGTCGTCGGCCTGGTCGGTCGCGTCGGGCTCGGCGTCCGTGGCCTGGTCGGAGGACCCGGCCGCCGCGGCCGCGGCGGTGGCCGCCTCGGCCTCGTCGACGACGTCGGCGGACTCCTCGGCCGTCGGCTCGGGAGCCCGCTTCACGGCGGCGAGCAGCATCTGTGCGACGTCGAGGACCTCGACCTCCTCGCGGGCCTCGCCGGCCGCCTGCTGGGCGGTCAGGCCGTCCGACAGCATGACGCGGCAGAACGGGCAGCCCACGGCGATCTGGTCGGCACCGGTGGCCACGGCCTCCTGCGTGCGGTTCACGTTGATCCGCGACCCGAGGTTCTCCTCCATCCACATGCGCGCGCCACCGGCGCCGCAGCAGAAGGAGCGCTCGGAGTTGCGCGGCATCTCGGCGAACTTCGCGCCGGGGATGACGCTGAGCAGCTCGCGCGGCGCCTCGTAGACCTGGTTGTGACGACCGAGGAAGCAGGGGTCGTGGTAGGTGATCGTCTTCTCGGGCTCGGCTGCGGCGGCACCGGCCTTGCCGGCCACCGGCGTCAGCCTGCCCTCGCGCACGAGGCGGTTGAGTAGCTGCGTGTGGTGCACGACCTCGAGCTCGACGCCGAACTCGGCGTACTCGTTCTTGAGCGAGTTGAAGCAGTGGGCGCAGGTGGAGACGACCTTCTTGGCCTTGGTCTCCTTGAGCACCTCGGCGTTCTCCATGGCCAGCTGCATGAAGACGATCTCGTTGCCGGCTCGACGCGCGGGGTCGCCGGTGCAGGTCTCGCCGTCACCGAGGACGGCGAAGTCGACGCCGGCGGTGTTCAGCAGCTCGGCCACGGCCTGCGTGGTCTTCTTGGCACGGTCCTCGAAGGCGCCGGCGCAGCCGACCCAGAACAGCCACTCGACCTCGTCGAGGCTCTCCACGTCCACACCGACCTGCTTGACCTCGAAGTCGAGGTCCTTGGCCCAGTCCATGCGGTGCTTGGGGTTCATGCCCCACGGGTTCCCCTTGCGCTCCAGGCCCTTGAAGATGTTGTTGAGCTCGGCCGGGAAGTTGGACTCCACGAGCACCTGGAAGCGGCGCATGTCGTCGATGTGGTCGACGTGCTCGATGTCGACGGGGCACTGCTGCACGCACGCGCCGCAGTTGGTGCACGACCACAGGACGTCGGGGTCGATGACGCCGTACATCTCCTCGTCGCCGATGAGCGGACGCTCGACCTCCTTCTGCTGCTCCTCGGTGCGCTCGTCCTCGGGGATCGCCAGGGCGGGGATCTTGGCGTAGGCGTGCTCGCGCAGGCCCATGACCAGCAGCTTGGGGCTGAGCGGCTTCTCGGTGTTCCAGGCGGGGCACTGGCTCTGGCAGCGACCGCACTCGGTGCAGGTCGTGAAGTCGAGCAGACCCTTCCAGGAGAAGTCCTCGACCCTGCCGACGCCGAGCTTCTCGAAGTCCTCCTCCTCGAGGTCCTCCATGGCCTCCATGTCGAGGGCCTTGCCGTTGATGCGGATGGGCTCGAGGCCGCCGAGGGCCGTGCCACCGTCGGACTCGCGCTTGAACCAGATGTTCGGCCAGGCGGTGAAGCGGTGCCAGGCGATGCCCATCGTCAGGTTGGTGGAGATGACGAGCAGCCAGATCATCGCCGACGTCACCTTGATCATCGCGATGACGACGATGATGTTCTCGAGGGTGTCGATGTTCTCGGCGCCCGTCGGGTAGAGGTTGCCGAAGAACTGGGCGATCGGGAAGTGGAAGCCGGTGGCGTACTCGGCGTCCTCGCCGCCACGGGCCTGCAGCAGGTTGTACTCGGCGCCGCGGATGAACAGGATCGCGGCACTCTCGAGGAAGACCATGAACTCGACGAAGTAGGCCTGACCCATCCGCGAGCCGAAGAACCGGCTCTGGCGCTGGAGGCGCTTGGGGTGCTTGACCTGGCGGTAGACCGCCAGCGGGATGATCGCGAGAGCGCCGAGCAGGCCGATGGCCTCGCTGATCCACTCGTAGAGGAAGAAGTGGCCGATGATCGGCCAGACGAACTCCGGGTCGAACAGCTGGAAGAACGCCTGGGCGACGGCCGTCGCGAGCACCAGGAACGCGAGGTAGACGAACCAGTGCAGGGCGCCGATCCAGCTCCACTGGAGCATGCGCGTGTGGAGGAACGTCTCCTTGAGCATGTTCACCGTGCGCGCGGCGGGGTCGTTCGTGCGGCCGGGTGCCGGGCCACCGGCACGGATGACGGCGGTCATCCGGCGCACGGCGACGACCGTGACGGGGATCGTGATGGCCGTGACGGCCAACGAGACGATGATCGCGACGAGCTGCATGGAGCCTCAATCCTTGGGGCGACGACCGTGACAGTTGGGCTGACAGTAGCCCCTCGCGAGCGGGTCCGCGGGGTAAGGCCACCCAAAGGTCGGGCAGGTCAGCGGTCGGTTACCGGTGGGTAGGTAAAGGCTATCCCGGGCGGCGCCGCCTTGTCCTGTCGGCGTGGTGTGAGTCGTTCGTCATCGGTCGCGCGGGACGAGCGGGATCGCGACGAGCGGGAAGAGGGCCACGAGCGCGAACGCCCACCCGTAGCCCAGCCCGGCCACGGTGAGCCCGACGACCGGCGGGACGGCCGCGCTCACCAGGTACTGGCCGGTGTTCTGGACGCCCAGCGCCTTGCCCGACCACCACGGCCCGGCCCGCTCGGCCACGGCGGTGAAGGCCAGACCGTTGTCGGCGACGGTCACGACCGTGGCCACGACGATGACGACGACGGCCAGGGGCGTCGGCTCGAGCACGCCGAGCGCCAGCATCGTCAGCGCCGCCCCGACCGCGACGATCCGCATGGGTCCCATGCGACTGCCCACCCGGTCGGACCACCAGCCCACCCCGATGCGGCCGGCCGAGCCGAGCAGCTGGGTGGACGCCACGAGCACACCGGCTGCGCCGGCGGCCCAGCCGCGCTCGTCGATGAGCCAGACGAGCATGTAGGTCCACACGGTGAACTGCGGGACGACCAGCAGGGCCGACGCGGCGTGGATGCGCACGAGCGTGACGTCGCCCCGGTAGGGGCTGCCCGTCTCGCCCGCGTCGTCGGCGTCGGCGCGGGACCGTCGTGGTGGATCGACCACCAGCAGGGCGCAGGCCACGAGGACCACCGCGTTGAGAGCGGCGATGCACAGCAGCGTCGTGCGCAGGTCGGTGGCCTGCACCGTCGTCGGAACGAAGACCGCCGCGGCCCCGACCCCGAGCGGGAGCGCGGTCTGGCGCACCCCCATGGCGGTGCCGCGGCGCTCGGGCGGGAACCAGCCCACCACGAGCCGACCGCTCGCGGCGTTGGAGCTGGCCACGCCCACCCCGGCGACGAACCAGCACGCCGCCAGTGCCGGGTAGCCGTCCACGAACGCGGCGGCGACGGTGCCGCCGGTCGTGACCACCAGACCGAGCGTCAGGGTCAGTCGCTCACCCCACCGGTCGACGACGACGCCCCACGCCACGAGCGAGACCGTGGTGCCGAGCAGCGAGGCGGACGCCAGCGCGCCGGCCTGCGGGAGGGGGAGTCCCCGCTCGAGGTGCAGGTAGGGGATGAGGAAGACGGCGGCGTTCGCGGCCACCGTCCCCGACGCCTGCGCGAGCATGCCGACGGCGAGCATCAACCATCGGTTCGGGGTGGTCACCGGACCATGGTCCGCCCGTGCCGACCGGTGCCGGCAGGGGGGTCAGGCCAGGGCGCCGACGTGGGCGAGGGCCTGCCGGACGAGCATCCCGCGCCCGCCCTCCATCTCGTCGAGGACGGCCGGGTCGAGGGCCTGCTCGGGCGTCATCCAGCTGAGCTCGAGGGCGTCCTGGCGCGGGTTGCACTCACCCGTGACCGGCACGACGTACACGAGCGCCACCGCGTGCTGGCGGGGGTCGTGCAGGGGCGTGACACCCGGCAGCGGGAAGTACTCGGCCACCGTGAACGGCACGATCGACGCCGACAGCTGCGGGAAGGCGGTGGGACCGAGGTCCTTCTCGAGGTTGCGCAGCAGCGCGTCGCGCACCGACTCGCCGTGGGTGACGCGTCCGGAGACGAAGGTGCGCGTCATGGCCCCGGTCGTGGGTGAACCACGCAGCAGCAGACCCAGGTGCTCGACCTGGCCGTGGGCGTCCACCCGGACGGGGATCCCCTCGACGTAGAGGATCGGCACGCGCGAGCGGGTCTCGTCGAGCGCGATCTCGGAGAGCCAGCCGGGATTGGGGTCAGGGGTGCGGACGGACGCCATGGCCTCATCCTCCCTCACGCGTGGGCGTGAGCCGTGTCGCCCCGGCGGGACGGCCCTCGTCAGGAGCTCGACGCGGTGGTGGAGGCCGCGATGCTGGCCGTCATCGCGGCGGTCATGGCGGCCTGGGCGTCCTGGATCGCCTTGCGGACGCCCTCGCTGGCCCAGTCGCCGTCGGCGACGACCTTGGCCCGCGCCTTCGCGGCCTTCCTCTCCCGCTTCTCGACCACGAGGCCGAGCTGGTCGGCGGCCAGGAGCAGGCCGACGAGCGGACCCGTGACCTGGTCGGCGGGCTGGTCGTGCAGGAGCACCTGCCGCATGGAGCCGACGAGCTGGTCGCGTCGTGCGACGCTGACGAGCTCGTACCGCTCCAGCCGGATGCCCAGCACGCGGCGCTGCTCGTCCCGCACGAGCCCGTCGGCCTCCAGGGACGCGAGCACGGCCTTGCGCTGCTTCTTGCCCAGGCGGGTCACGATCGCCTTCGGCGCCTGGTGACCCTTCTGCCAGACGCGCTCGAAGGCGGCCTGCAGGTCGGGATCGTCCACGGGTGTGCGGTCGGCGACGGCCACGCGGGCCTTCCGTCCCGTGCCCACGAGCTCGAGGCGACCGAGCAGCACGAGGTCGATGAGTGCCGCGCCACCGAGCGCGGGCTCGGCGGCCATCGACGGCAGCCGTACCTTGCCCGACTCCGGGTCGAGCGCCACGAGCAGGAGGTCGCGAGCCACGGTCATGCCTCGAGCGTAGGCCGACCTGCGACGGCCGTCACCCCGCCCTACGGTCGAGGGATGGACACGTCGGACGACCCCACCGCCCCCGACCGAGACGCCCTCGACCCGCGGGCCGTGGCGCTGGCGCAGGACCTGCTGGACGACGCCCGCGAGGGTCGCACCGAGCGGTTGGTGCAGCACGTCGACGCGGGCGTCCCGGTCGAGCTCACCGATGCCTCGGGCAACACGCTGCTCATGCTCGCGGCCTACCACGGGCATGCGGGGACGGTGGCCGCGCTCACCGCCCGCGGCGCCGTCGTCGACGCGCTGAACGACCGCGGCCAGAGCCCGCTGGCCGGTGCGGTGTTCAAGGGTGAGGACGCGGTGGTGCGGGTCCTGCTCGAGGCCGGCGCCGACCCGGACGCCGGTCACCCGACGGCCCGCGAGACCGCGGCGATGTTCGGACGCGCGGACCTCCTGGCCTGACCCCGGCTCACGGCCCGGACGGGCTGGGCGCGGTGGCCCGTGGACGGCTAGGCTGGCGTCACCACGACAGGGGAGCGCCGCCGCAGAGGGCGCTGAGAGTGCGGATCAGCCGCAGACCCTTGAACCTGCTCCGGTTAGCACCGGCGAAGGGAGTCACGATGAGTTCTGCATCCACGCGTACACCGACCGAGGGTCGGGCACGTCTGTCCTATCGCACCATCGACCTCGTCACGATCGCGTCGCTCGGTGTCGCGTTCGGGGTCATCTTCTGGGCCTGGGGGAAGCTCTACGGCCTCCTCGACCTGGCCGCGACGATCGGCTACCCGCCGGCCGGCGCGCTGCTCGGCGGCGGCTGGCTCCTCGCCGGGGTCGTCGGCGGGCTGGTCATCCGCAGGCCGGGTGCCGCGTTCGGCACCGAGGTGGTGGCCGCCGCGATCTCGATGTTCGTGCTCGGCGGCACCGAGTGGGGCTTCACCGTCCTGCTCTCGGGCCTCGTGCAGGGCGCCGGCGCCGAGCTGGGCTTCGCCCTCGGTCGCTACCGCCGGTGGGGTCTCGGCGTGGCCGTCCTCGCGGGCGTGCTGTCGGCCGTGTTCGCCTCCGTCTACGAGTGGAACTTCTACTACGTCGACTGGGGCCTCGCCTACAAGGTCGCCCACCTCGGCTTCTTCGCCGTGTCGGGAGCGGTCGTCGCCGGTCTGCTCGGCTGGATGCTCGTCCGCTCGCTCGCGGGCACCGGGGCGCTCGACTCCTTCGGCGCCGGTCGCGACGCCGCCGGAGAGGGCGTGCAGGCCTGACCGCCCTGACCACCACCCGACCCGTCGAGGTCCGCCTCGACGGGTTCGGGTGGCGGCCGGTGGGTCACGCCCGACCCGTCGTGGCCGACCTCGACCTGCACGTCCCCGCGGGCCAGCGGGTGCTGCTCGCGGGGCCGAGTGGCGCCGGGAAGTCGACCCTCCTGCTGGCGCTCGCCGGTGCGCTGGGCGAGTCCGTGCCCGGGGACCTCTCGGGATCGGTCCGCGCCGAGGGCGTGCGGGGTCTCGTGACGCAGCAGCCCGGCGACGCCGTGGTGTCGGCCCGCGTGGGCCGCGACGTCGCCTTCGGGCCCGAGAACCTCGGTCTCGACCACGACGAGACGTGGCGCCGGGTCGACGCGGCGCTCGACGCGGTCGGCCTGCCCTACGGTCGTGAGCACCCCACCGACGCGCTCTCCGGCGGAGAGACCCAACGTCTGGCCCTGGCCGGTGCCCTCGCGCTGCGCCCCGGTCTGCTGCTGCTCGACGAGCCGACCTCGATGCTCGACGAGGCCTCGGCCGCCGAGGTCCGACGGGCGGTCACCGACGCCGTGGCGTCGACGGGCGCGACGCTCGTGGTGGTGGAGCACCGCATCGGACCCTGGCTCGACCTCGTGGACCGGGTGGTCGTCCTCGGCCGTGACGGTGGCGTGCTCGCCGACACGGACCCGACCACCTTCGTGGCCGCGCACCGTGAGTCCCTCGGCGCGGCCGGGGTCTGGATGCCCGGGCTCGCGGCTCCTGTCCCGGTGCTCCCGGACCGGGGGCTGGTGGCCCCGGACGAGGGCTCGGTGCCGCTCGACGTCGAGCGGCTCACGGTCGAGCTGGTGCGTCGCTCGTGGCGCGGCACCACCCGCACCCGCGCCCTCGACGACGTCGGCCTGCGCCTGGTCGACGGCGCCGCGCACGCCGTCGTCGGTCCGTCGGGGGCGGGCAAGTCCACGCTGCTCGCGGCGTGCGCCGGTCTGCAGGCCCCCACCTCGGGAGCGGTCGAGCGCGCGGGCGAGCCGCTGCACCGGATGCGGTCGTCGGCACTGGCGGCCGTGTCGGGCTGGGTGCCGCAGGTCCCCGAGCACGGCCTGCTCACCACCACGGTGCGCGACGAGGTCGCCTTCACCGCGGGCCGGCTCGGCCGAGCCGCCGACGTCGACGCGGTGCTGGACCACCTCGGACTCGGTGCCCACGCGGACCGGAACCCCTACCGGCTCTCCGGTGGTGAGCAGCGACGGCTCGCCCTCGCCGCCGCGCTGGCGCACCGGCCCGGCTCGGTGCTGCTCGACGAGCCGACCGTCGGCCAGGACCGGCTCACCTGGGCCGCGGTGGCCGGCTGGTGGCGTGCCGCCGCGGACGCCGGGGCCGTCGCGGCGGCCGCCAGCCACGACGCCGAACTCGTGGCGCTCGCCGACCGGGTCCACCGGCTCGACGCGGGGCGGCTCGCATGACGACCCGGCAGACCGTTCCCACCGGTCGACGGTCGCTCCTGCTGCGCGTGAACCCGCTGGCGCTCGCCGTGGTGGGCGTCGCTGCCGTGCCCGGGTCGCTCGCCGTGCGGACGCTGCCGATCGCCCTGGTGACCGTGGCGGCCTACGCCGTCGTGCTCCTGATGGTGGTGCCGTCGGTGCGGTACACGCTGCTGTGCCTGGCGCTCGCGGCCTTCGCGGGCCTCACGGTCGCCTACTCCACGTGGCGTCTCGGCGGGCACGACGAGACGCTGGCCCTCACCGCGGGCCTGCGCATCGTGGTGCTCGCCTGGCCGGGCGCCGTGGTGGCGGTGTTCGTCGACCCGGCCCGGCTCGGCGACCACCTGGCGCAGAACCTCCGGCTGCCGGCGCGGCCCGTGGTGGCGGTGACGTCGGCGCTGCAGCAGGCCGCCGGTCTGCTGGTCACCTGGCAGCAGCTCGTGCGAGCGCGCCGGGCCCGGGGCGCGGGACCGGCCGGTGGCCCGGTCGCCCGCTCCCGCTACGGCGGCGGCCTGGTCTTCGCCCTGCTCGTCTCCTCGTTGCGCGGTGCGTCGCGCCAGTCCATCGCCCTGGACGCGCGCGGCTTCGCGTCGGCCCACGGCCGGTCGTGGGCCGAGCCGGCGCCGTGGACCCGGCTCGACGTGGCCGTCGCGGTCGGCGGGGCCCTGCTCGCCGCCGTCCCGGTGGTGCTCCTCGTGGCGGTCTAGCCAGGACCTGGGTCACGCACTAGGGTGCGAACTAAGCAAGCGCTTAGCCGACGCCACTTCCGGAGGTACCCCCATGGTCCGCGTGTTCGACAGTCTCGACGCCTTCAAGGCAGCCGCCGGGGAGGAGCTCGGCACCAGCGACTGGGTCACCGTCACCCAGGAGCAGATCAACACGTTCGCCGACGCCACCGGCGACCACCAGTGGATCCACGTCGACCCCGAGCGCGCCGCGTCGGGCCCGTTCGGCGGCACCATCGCGCACGGCTACCTCACGCTCTCGCTGCTGCCGGTCTTCGTCGAGCAGATCTACTCGATCCAGGGCCTGGCGTTCGGCATGAACTACGGCGCGAACAAGGTGCGCTTCCCCGCCCCGGTCCCGGTCGACTCACGGCTGCGGGCCACCGCGACCCTCGTCGAGACCCGCGACATCCCGATCGGCACCCAGGGCATCGTCAACGTGGTCGTCGAGCGCGAAGGCTCCGACAAGCCGGTATGCATCGCCGAGGTCATCTACGTCATGGCCGGTGCCTGAGATGCACTTCGCCTTCGACGAGACCACCACCGAGCTCATCCAGAAGCTCGAGACCTTCATGGACGAGAAGGTCTACCCCGCCGAGCACGAGGCCGAGCAGCAGATCAAGGCCTTGTACGACGAGGACCGCTGGGACCCGCCGGCCGTGCTCGACGGCCTGAAGACCGAGGCGCGCGAGCGCGGTCTGTGGAACTTCTTCCTCGCCGGCCACCCGGAGGAGGGCGGTCTGACGAACCTGCAGTACGCCCCGCTCGCCGAGATCACCGGCCGGTCCATCCAGCTCGCTCCGGCGGCCATCAACTGCGCCGCGCCCGACACGGGCAACATGGAGGTGCTGACGATGTTCGGCACCGACGAGCAGAAGGAGCAGTGGCTGAAGCCGTTGCTCGCCGGCGAGATCCGGTCCGCGTTCGCCATGACCGAGCCCGACGTGGCCTCGTCGGACGCCACCAACATCGAGCTGTCGATCGTGCGTGACGGCGACGAGTACGTCATCAACGGCCGCAAGTGGTGGATCACCGGCGCGATGAACCCGAACTGCCAGGTCTTCATCGTCATGGGCAAGACCGACACGTCGGCCGAGCGCCACCGCCAGCAGTCGATGATCCTCGTCCCCCGCGACACCCCCGGGCTCGAGGTCGTGCGCGGCATGCACGTGTTCGGCTTCCACGACCGCGACCACGGCGGCCACGCCGAGCTGAGGTTCACCGACGTCCGCGTGCCCGCCACGAACCTCATCGGCGGCGAGGGCGAGGGCTTCGCCATCGCCCAGGCGCGCCTGGGGCCCGGCCGCATCCACCACTGCATGCGCTCGATCGGCCTGGCCGAGCGTGCGGTCGAGCTCATGTGCGAGCGTGCGCTCAGCCGCACCACCTTCGGCAAGCCGATCGCCCAGCAGGGTGTGGTCCAGGACTGGATCGCCGAGTCGCGCGTCAAGCTGGAGCAGCTGCGCCTGCTGACCCTCAAGACCGCCTGGCTCATGGACACCGTGGGCAACCGCGGCGCCCACAAGGAGATCCAGGCGATCAAGATCGCCACCCCGCAGACGGTGGAGTGGATCCTCGACAAGGCCATCCAGGTGCACGGCGCCGGTGGGCTCAGCCAGGACTTCCCGCTCGCGGAGATGTTCGCCGGGATCCGCACCCTGCGCTTCGCCGACGGACCCGACGAGGTGCACAAGGCCTCGCTCGCCCGCGCCGAGCTGAAGAAGTACGCGGCACGATGAGGACTGCTCGATGAGGATCGAGGGAGCGTCGGCCGTCGTCACCGGGGCGGCCGGCGGCATCGGCCTCGCCGTGGCCCGGGCCCTGCTCGAGCGTGGTGCGGGCTCGGTCGTGCTGGCCGACCTCGACGGCGACCGGCTCGACGCCGCCGCCGACGCCCTGGTCGACGAGTTCGGTGACCGGGTGCACCGCCGCGCTGCCGACGTGACGAGCGAGATCGGCGTCGACGCGGTGCTGCAGAGCGCCCCGACGCCGGTCGACCTCTACGTCGCCAACGCGGGCGTGTTCCGCGGCTTCGGACTCGAGGCCTCCCCGGAGGACTGGGCCGCGTCGTGGGACGTCAACGTCATGGGCCACGTCGCCGCCGCGCGGGCACTGGTGCCCGGGTGGGTCGAGGGCGCGACCGCAGAGAGCGGTCCGGCGGGGTGCTTCGTGAGTGTCGCGTCCGCCGCGGGCCTGCTCACCCAGCTGGGCTCGCCGACCTACTCGGTGACCAAGCACGCGGCCGTCGGCTTCGCCGAGTGGCTCGCCGCCACCTACGGCGACCGCGGCGTGCAGGTCACCTGCGCCTGCCCCATGGGTGTGCGCACGGCCATGCTCGAGTCGGGCGAGACGAGCGACGACCCCGACGCGACCCTCGGGATGCGCGCGGTCACGTCGGCGGGCAACGCGCTCGAGCCGGCCGAGGTCGCGGCGACGATCCTCGACGCCGTGGAGGCCGGCCGCTTCCAGGCCCTGCCCCACCCCGACGTCGCCACCATGTGGGCCCAGAAGGCCGCCGACCCGGACCGCTGGATCTCCGGCATGCAGCGCTACCGCCGCCACCTCGAGGCCTGACCCGTCCCTCCCCGCCCCCGCGTTCTGACGCGTTCGCGTCGATTCCTCGGCGCGAGACCGACGCGAACGCGTCGAAACGCGAAGGCGGGGAGGGGAGGAGTGGGCCGGCGTCGCTCGGTAGGGTCGCGGCCATGAAGATCGGACCCGGCCTCGTGGTGCCCGCCCTCGCCGAGCTGGTGCTGCTCGCCCTCTACGTGACCGACGTGCTGGGCGACGCCGCCTGGCCCGACGGCTTCGTCGTGCCCGGTCGCGTGGTCGTGGTCGTCGCCGCCGTCGTCATCGCCGGGATCTGCTACCAGGCGTGGGCGAGCGTGACCTCGCAGCAGCGGACCCCGCTCGTGCACGCCTCGGCCGGCGCGTCGCTGGTCGGCGGCGCCGCCCTCGCCTCCGCGGTCACCGCTGCCGAGGCCGGTCGGATCTTCGGCGCCCCCGCGCTGGCCACGCTCGGGACGGCCGCGCTCGTGGCCGCCGTGGTGTGCCACCAGCTGTCGTCGGCGCGCCGCTCCCTGTCCTGACCCACGCACGCACCACGACGGGCCCCGACCGCCATGGTCGGGGCCCGTCGTCGTGCGCGTGTCGTGCCGTGCGTCAGACGCCGATCTCGCGGCCGTCCTTGCGCCACACCACGGCCACCGAGGGACGCGGGACCGACGAGCCGCCGTCGGGCCAGTGCGACGCCGGGGCGTCCGCCGACGCGCCGTCCTTCTCGCCCGGGTGCTGGACGCAGACGAGCACGCGGTGCCTCTGCACCACCGGCCCGCAGGTCTCGGCCCCGAGCGGGACGGTGAGGAACTGGCGGGTGAGGCCGCGGTCGCGACCCTCCACCGCCACGCCGAACAGCCCGTCGTTCGAGCCGAGCGCGTTGCCGTCCGTGGAGACCCAGAGGTTGCCGTGCCGGTCGAACGTCACGTTGTCCGGGCAGGAGATCGGCGAGACCTGGCTCTTGTCGTAGCCGCCGAAGTACGTGGCCGGGTCGTTCGGGTCGCCGCACACCAGCAGCAGGCTCCACGCGAACCGGGTGGCGCCGCTGTCGTTGCGGTGCTCCGTCAGCTCGAGCACGTGGCCGTTCTTGTTGGCGTTGCGCGGGTTGGCCTCGTCGGCACCGGCCTTGCCCGCCGCACCTCGGTTCGAGTTGTTGGTCAGGGCCACGTAGACCTTGCCGCTCACGGGGCTCGGCTCCACGTCCTCGGGGCGGTCCATCTTGGTGGCGCCCGCGACGTCGGCGGCCTGCCGGGTGAACAGCAGCACCTCCTCGGCCGTGAAGCCCTTCACGAACGACTTCGTGCCGCTCACGAGCGGGATCCAGGTGCCCGAGCCGTCGAACTCGCCGTCCTTCGGGAGCGTGCCCGTGCCGTCGATCTGCGACGTGGGGGAGTCGCCGGTCAGCTTCGCGACGTAGAGGGTGCCGTGGTCGAGCAGCGTGTCGTTGTGCCGCTTGGCCGACGCGGACCGGCCCTTCTTCATGCGGTCGCGCGAGACGAACTTGTACAGGTAGTCGAAGCGCTCGTCGTCGCCCATGTAGACGGCGACCCGTCCGTCCTTCGTGATGCGGGGCTGGGCGGCCTCGTGCTTGAAGCGGCCCAGGGCGGTGCGCTTGCGCGGGACGGCGCGGGGGTCGTACGGGTCGACCTCGACGATCCAGCCGAAGCGGTTGACCTCGTTGGGCTCCTTCGCGAGGTCGAAGCGGTCGTCGAACTTCTCCCACTGGCGCTCGCTCGCGGTGCCGGCGACGCCGTAGCGGGCGAGTCGCGCCGCGGTCGTCGGGTCGGTCACCGTGGCGGCGTTGGCGAAGTACTGGTTGAAGTTCTCCTCGGCCGTCAGCCACGTGCCCCAGGGCGTGGTGCCGCCGGCGCAGTTGTTCAGGGTGCCGAGCACGGTGCGACCACGCGGGTCGGCCTTCGTGCGCACGAGCGGGTGGCCGGCCACGGGACCGGTGAGCCGGAACTCCGTCTGGGTGTGGAAGCGGCGGTTCAGCTGGTGCCCGACGACCGGCTCCAGCGACCCGTTGCGGGTCTCCCGGACCGCCACCACGGACAGGCCGTGCGCGGCCCACGACGTCTCGACCTGCTCGCGCGTCGGGTTGGCCGGGTCGTAGCCGGGGTACATGAGCTCCTCGCTCGTGTACTCGTGGTTGGCGACCAGCAGCTGCGTGCCGCGCGAGAGCGGCAGGAGCGCGAGGAAGTCGTTGTTGAAGCCGAACTGGCGACGCTGAGCGGCGGCGCTCTGCCGGTCGACCGACCAGCGCGGGGAGTCCTTGAACAGCGGGTCGCCCCAGCGGATGACGACGTCCTGGCGGTAGCCGGCCGGCACCGTCACGGCGTCGGCGGTGTTGGGGGCGACGGGCTCGAAGCGCAGGCCGTACGGACCCTTGCCCTTGGGGGCGGGGCCGGGCTTGCCCTTGGGGCCCTTGGTGGCGGGGGCCGTGGGCACGGCGGCGGCCGGCCCTGCGAACGCCGCGGTGGCGGCCGTGGCGGCGCCGATCACGGCACCGGCGCGCAGCACGCCGCGGCGGCTGGCCGCACGAGCCATCACGTCGGCGAACGTCTCGTTGTCCGACGTGTTGGGCGCGTCGTGGGCGCAGGCGTCGCCGCAGCGGTAGCGACAGGTGAGGGCGGCGCGTCCGGACGCGCAGGGCGCCTCGGGCGGGCAGGTTCCGGCGGCACCCTCGGTGGGGAGGGTCACGACGGGGAGCAAGGGGCGTTCGGGCGTGATCGTCACGGAAGTCCTCCAGAGCGGGGGAGCGTCGGGCCGCCCCCCTTCGACGCCATGACGGTAGGAGCGCCGCCGGACGCCGACGTGGACCCTGGGTGAACAGGAGGTGACGGTACTTAGGGCCCGGGCCCGTGGTCCGGCGGACTACGCTCGATCCCATGGCGATCGAGCTCCGCACCCCCGACCAGGTCGACGAGATGCGTGCGGCCGGGCGCTTCGTCGGCGAGGTCCTCACGGCCCTCGTGGACGCCGCCGACGTGGGGGTCGACCTGCTCGACCTCGACGCGCTCGCGCACCGCATGATCCGCGAGCGCGGAGCCGAGTCCTGCTACATCGACTACGCGCCCTCGTTCGGCCGCGGGCCCTTCGGCAAGGTCGTGTGCACGTCGGTCAACGACGCGGTCCTGCACGGGCTGCCGCACCGCTACCGGCTGCGCGACGGCGACCTGGTCACGTTCGACTTCGCGGTCTCGGTCGACGGCTGGGTCGGTGACTCCGCCGTGAGCGTCGTGGTCGGCACCCCGCGTGAGGAGGACCTGGCGCTCATCGCCGCCACCGAGGAGGCCCTCGAGGCGGGCATCGGCGCGGCCCGCGCCGGCAACCGGCTGGGTGACATCAGCGCCGCCATCGGCGACGTCGCGCGCTCCCACGGACTCAAGGTCAACACCCAGTTCGGTGGCCACAGCGTCGGCCGCACCATGCACGGCGACCTCCACCTGCCCAACGACGGCCGGGCGGGGCGCGGCGTGAGGCTCGACCCGGGGCTCGTCATCGCGATCGAGCCGTGGTTCCTGCAGACCACCGACGAGATCGTCATGGACCCCGACGGCTGGACCATCCGCAGCGCCGACGGCTCCCGCGGAGCCCACAGCGAGCACACCATCGCGGTCACCGAGGGCGACCCGATCATCCTCACCGCGCGCGACTGACGCGGCGCGTCGCGACGGCTCGTACGCGGGACTGGTGCGTTCGCCCCAGTGCGCCGCAAGTCCCTCCGTTCGTGTGACTTTGGTCCTACGCTGACGGCGGGAGTGTAGGTCGAGGGAGCTTGGGAGGGCCCCGCGATGCGTCGTGTCGCCATGTCTGTGGGAGCGCTGTTGGTCGCCGCCGTGCTGGTGGCCGTACCGAGGAGCGTGTCGGCGCAGGAGCCGACGATCAGCTCGAGCGGTGACGAGGTCGTGTACACCGACCCCGCGTTGGAGGGGGAGCCCACCGCGACGGTCGAGGGTGTGCTGCGCGAGGTCGTGGTCGAGCGGGCGGAGTCCGACGGCCACGGGGAGGGTGGCCACGTGGGCGCCGAGGTCGGCGAGCCGGTGCTGGTGACCGACGACGGGTCGGTCGTCCCGGTCGACCTCGAGGCCCTCGCGGGCGGTGAGGAGGCGCTGGAGGAGCTCGACCTCGCCGGCGCCCCGGTCGTCGCCGAGCTGGTCGAGAGCGCCTCGCTGGAGTCCGCGCTCGACGGCACCGTCACGCAGGCGGTCGACGTGGCGACCGCGGTGTTCGACCGGAGCGAGACCACCGCGACGACGGGCGCGCACCGCGCCTACGTCGCGATCGTGGCCAACAGCGGCAGCGTCGACGCCACGAGCACGATCGAGTCGAGGATCGCCGCGGGACTCACCTGGTGGTCGCAGGAGGCCGGGGCGACCTTCTCCCGGGCGGGGACGGTGCGGTACTCGTCCGCCCGCGCCGACCGGTGCGGGTTCGACGACGTCAGCGGCCTGTGGAGCGAGGCCATGCAGCGGTTCCCGACGGTCGACTTCTCGGCGGAGGGCAACCACCTGGTGGTGGTCGTCGACGACCAGTGCGACGGCACCGGCGTGGGCACGATCGGCGGATCGGTGGCCGACGGCGGACTGGTGACCCTCACGGAGTCCTCGCGCGTCTTCACGCCGACCCTCGTGCACGAGGTCGGTCACAACCTGGGCCTGCGCCACGCCAACCTCGAGTCCGTGGAGTACTGGGACCTCTACAGCCCCATGGGGCTCGCCGTGTCCGGCTCGGGCACGACCGCGCTCGACACCGAGTACCGCGCCCAGCTCGGACTGGCGGGCTCCGGCGAGGTCGAGGTCGTTCCGTCCGGCACGGCGGTCACCCGCACCCTCGCCGCGCGCGGTTCGACCTCCGGCCTGCGAGGTCTGGAGGTCCGCTCCGGCGGCACGAGCCACTGGGTGGAGTGGCGGCCGGCGACGGGCCGCGACGCGTCGAGCTACTACGCCCGCGAGGCGACCGGCTCGGTGTGGGTCAGCGGCACGAGGAAGTACCCCACCGGGGTCACGGTGAGCACCCGGGCCACCGACGGGACCGGCGTGACGTCCTTGCGACCGCGTCTGGACGGGACGGTGCGCCAGGGCGCGTGGAGGGCCGGACAGTCGTACGTGTCGGGCTCGGTGACGGTCCGCGTCGACGCGATCTCCTCGACCGCCGCCACCGTCACGGTGGCGAACGGCGTCACGGCTCCTCCCGCAACGGTCGTGTCCGCGACGCCGCTCGTCTCGGGTGTCGCCAAGGTCGGGTCCCGGCTCACGGGACGGACGGGGACCTGGACGCCGGGCGTCACGTTCGCCTACCAGTGGCGGCTCGACGGTGCGACCGTGACCGGGGCGACGGCGCCGACGTTCGTCCCGGCCGCGTCGCACCGCGGCAAGCGCGTGTCGGTCCGGGTGACCGGGTCGCTCCTCGGGCTGCTCCCGATCTCGCGGACGTCGGCCTCGACGGCTGCGGTGGTCCCGGGGACGCTCACCCACTCGACGCCGAGGATCTCCGGCACCGTGAAGGTGGGCCGTCGACTGTCCGCCCTCCGCGGGACCTGGACGAGCGGAACCACGTTCTCCTACCGCTGGTACGCCAACGGCAAGGCGATCTACCGGGCGACGAGGTCGACCTACGTGCCGACGAGGGGCGTGAAGGGCAAGCGGCTCACCGTCAAGGTGACCGGACGGAAGTCCGGCTACACGACGGTCACGAGGACGTCGGCGCGGACCACCACCGTGAAGTGAGCCGGCGGCCCGTCCTCGGTGGAGGGCAGGCGAGGACGTCGTCGCCCGGTCTCTCGCTCAGTCGTGGACGGGAGGACGTGGCGGACGACGCCGGTTCCACGGGTCGGCCTCCTCGACCTGCGCACACAGGGAGAAGAGCGGTCCGTCCTCGCCGGGGCGTCCTGCGAGCATGACGCCGACGGGCAGACCGTCGACCTCGACGAGCGGCAGGCTCGCTGCGGGGACCCCGGCCATGTTGTAGACGGCCGTGTAGGGCGTGAAGGCCAGCTCGCGACGGTGGTCCTCCGCCGGGTCGCCGGACTCGGTGAACCAGGCGACGGGCTGGGGAGGCAGGGCCAGGGTGGGCGTGAGCCAGGCGTCGAACCCGGACATCGACGTGACGACGTCGCGCGTGGTGGCCTCCAGGAACTGCATCGCGCGAGCCAGGTCGGCGGCGCTGTGCGTGCGACCGCGCTCCAGCCAGTAGCGGGTGGTGCCGCGCAGCAGGTCGAGACCCTCCTCCGGGATCGGGGCCGCCGCCATGCCGCTCGACCACACCACGTTGAACTGCGGCTCCAGCTCGGGCGGGAACGGGTTCTCGACGTCGACCACCTCGTGGCCGAGCCCGCGCAGCACCTCGGTGGCGTGCTCCCAGGCCGCCACCGACCCCGCCGAGGCCTCGAGCCCGGGCAGGTAGGGGTCGACCCAGCGAGCGATGCGCAGCCGACCCGGCCGTCGACCGGCCCAGGCGGCGAACGGCTCGACGGGGTCGGGGAGCGGTCGCAGGTCGCCGGGCATCGGGTGGGCCATGGCGTCGAGCAGGGCCGCCGCGTCGCGCACCGTGCGGGCGATCGGGCCGTCGCCGGCGAGTCCGCTCCAGTCCGAGCCGACGGGTCCGGCGCTCACGCGTCCGCGGCTCGGCTTGAACCCGAACACCCCGCAGCAGCTCGACGGGATGCGGATGGATCCACCGCCGTCGCTGCCCTGGGCCAGCGGGACGAGCCCGGCGGCGACCGCCGCTGCCGCCCCACCGGAGGACCCGCCGGCCGTCCGGTCGAGGTCCCACGGCGTGCGCGCCGGCCCGACCACGTCGTTGTCGGTGTAGGAGGAGAGACCCAGCTCGGGAGTGTTCGTCTTGCCCAGGCTGACGAACCCGGCCCGCTCCACGAGCGTGACCACGTGGGCGTCGACGTCGGGGACGTGGCCGGCCATGAGCCGCGAGCCGAGCGTGGTGCGCACACCGGCCGTCGACGTCAGGTCCTTGAACGCCGTCGGCACGCCGAGGAACGGCGGCAGGGCCTCGGGCGACGCCGCACGTCGGGTGGCGTCGGCGTCGCGTGCCGCCTGGAGGCCGCGCTCGTGGGTCACGGTCACGAAGGCACCGAGCGCGGCCCCGTGGTCGTCGATGCGGCGCAGGTGGTGCTCCACCAGCTCGAGCGACGTGGTCTCGCCCCGCGCGAGGGCGTCGGCCATGGCGTGGGCGTCGAGCTCGTGCAGCGCGGTCACCCGTCCAGCGTGCCACGCGTCGATCGGCTCGGGGACAATCGACGGCGTGGCCGTGCCGAAGGTGATCCTGTTCTACGTCTTCACGCCGCTGCCCGACCCCGAGGCGATCCAGGTGTGGCAGCGCCAGCTCGCGGGCTCGCTCGGTCTGCGCGGCCGGGTGATCGTGTCACCGCACGGCATCAACGCGACGCTCGGTGGCGACCTCGACGTGCTCAAGAGGTACGTGCGGGGCCTGCGCGACTACGCGCCGTTCCGTGGAGCCGACGTCAAGTGGTCGGCCGGACGCGCGCTCGACGACGGCGTGACCACGGCGCTCTTCCCGCGGCTGTCGGTCAAGGTGCGCGACGAGGTCGTCACCTTCGGAACCCCCGACGAGGTCCAGGTCGACGCGCAGGGTGTGGTCGGCGGCGGCACGCACCTGACCCCCGCCCAGCTGCACGACCTCGTGGCCGAGCGCGACGACGTCGTGCTGTTCGACGGACGCAACAGGATCGAGTCGGAGGTGGGCCGGTTCGCCGGTGCCGTCCGACCCGACGTCGAGACCACCCGCGAGTTCGTGGAGCTGCTCGACTCCGGCGCCTACGACGACCTGAAGGACCGCCCGGTCGTCACGTACTGCACGGGCGGCATCCGGTGCGAGGTCCTCACCCCGCTCATGCGCAGCCGCGGGTTCGGCGAGGTGTACCAGCTCGACGGCGGCATCCACCGCTACGGCGAGACCTTCGGGGACGGGGGTCTGTGGGAGGGGTCGATGTACGTGTTCGACGCGCGCACCACGGTCGAGTTCAGCCCCGACGCGACCGTGGTGGGACGCTGCGACACGTGCGGCACCGCCAGCCGCGACGTCGTCGACTGCGCCGACCTGGCCTGCGTGCGGCAGATGGTGCGTTGCCCGTCGTGCGCGGCGGCCTCGTCACGGTGCGCCGCGCACGCCTGAGGGTCAGGCCCAGGACCAGGACGCCAGGATGGAGTGGTCGACGTCGTCGCGCTCGGACTCGGACTGGTCCGCGTTGTGCGAGAACGTGATCACGTAGCCCGTCCCGTCGACGGTGAGCGTGTACTGGTCGACCCGGTACTCGTTGCCGTTGAGGTTGAACAGGCCCGTCGTGTGCACGGCCTCCTGGCCGTCGACGACGAACGGCTCGCGCACGGAGATCTCCGTGACGTCGGCCTGCTCCAGCGCGTTCGTGATGGCGTCCGCCAGGTCGTCGCCCTCGAGGCTCGTGATGGTGGGGTCGGTGACCACGTTGACGTTGTCGGCGAAGCCGTCCTTGTCGGTGGAGTCGAGCGCGAGGGTGATCGCGGTGCCCTGCAGGTCGGTGTTCTTCTCCCAGCCCTCCGGCACCGTGTAGCTGAAGCCGTCGGCCTCGATCGTGTCGCCCGAGGCGGGCTCGACGTCGGAGGTGGCGGCCGAGTCGCTGCTCGACGCCGAGCTCGAGGCGTCGGGGTCGTCGGACCCGCCGTCGCCCCCTCCGCAGGCGGCGAGCACCAGAGCGGCCACCGAGGCGACGAGGGCGGACCGGACGGGACGGTGCTGGACGGGGTGAGGCTGGAGGCGGCGCATGCCCGGAACCTAGCCGCGCACGCGGGGCGTCGCACGTCCAGCCCCCGAGCGGGCCTCAGCCGAGCTCGCCACCGTCCCAGTCGGGGTTCGACAGACGTCGCTGCATCGCGATGTTGAGGTCGCTCACCACGAGCGCCACCTGGCGGGCGACGAAGTCGTTCACCCGGCGCTGCAGCGCCTCGGTGGGCTCGGGGTGGATCTCGTCGATGCGGACCTCGAGCCGGTGCCCCTCGGCCGAGCCCTCCATGGACTCGACGCCCTCGCGGACGACGAGGAGGTCCACGACGTCGGCGCCGCCGAGCGCGGGCCACACGGTCACCCGCAGGCCGAGGCGCGCGGCCGTGGAGGTGCGTGACTGCACGACCACGCGCACGGTGACCGCGCCCGCTGCCGGTCGGCGGTAGCCGTCGGGCGGGCTCAGCTGCAGGGCGCCGTCGGTGTCGACGTCGATCTCGAACTCGTGCAGGAGCGGGCGACCGATCTGGCGCTCGGCGGTGGCGACCAGCAGGCCGCGCAGGCGGCGGGCGCAGTCGTCGAGCTCGGCGTAGGAGAGACCACCGCGACCGGCGAGGAGGGGGTCGACGTCGTCGGGGCTCATGCAGGCAGTATCGCGCACCCGAGATCAACCGGATGGTTGACAAGGCTGAGGAGCAGGTCTACGTTGTGATCAACCACATGGTTGAGAAAGGATCTCCGATGGCCGACCAGCTCTCGCAGGTGTTCGCGGCGCTCGCCGACCCGACCCGACGCGACATCGTCGCCCGGCTCGCCGTCGCCGACGCCACCGTGGGTGAGCTCGCCGAGCCCTACGACGTCAGCCTCCAGGCGGTCTCCAAGCACCTCAAGGTGCTCGAGGGCGCCGGGCTCGTCACCAAGGGCCGCGCGGCCCAGACCCGACCGGTCCGACTGGAGGCGGAGGTGTTCGACCTCATGGAGAAGTGGATCGAGCGCTACCGGCGCCAGGCCGAGCAGCGCTACCAGCGGCTCGACGCCGTGCTCGCCGACCTGAACGGGACCACCGAGGACGGTGCCACCGACGGCACCACCACCACCGAAGGAGCAGCATCATGACCAGCACGCGCCAGCAGCAGGCCGAGGCCGCCATCGAGGCCGACCCCACGGTCCCGGCCATCCACATCACCCGCGACTTCGCCGCCACCGCGGCCCAGCTCGTCAGGGCACACACCGACCCGGAGCTGTTCGTCCGGTGGATCGGGCCGAACGGCTACGTGACCACGATCGACCACTGGGACGGGCGCACCGGCGGCAGCTACCGCTACGAGCACGCCGGACAGGGCTTCCACGGCTGCTTCCACCACGTGTCCGACGACCGGCTCGTCCAGACGTTCACCTGGGAGGGCATGCCCGAGGGCGTCTCGCTCGACACCATGACGTTCGAGGACCTGGGCGACGGCCGCACGCGCATGCACGCCACCAGCCTCGTCGGCTCCTTCGAGGCCCGCGACGGGATGCTCAGCAGCGGCATGGACGTCGGCGTGAACGACGGCTACGCCAAGCTCGACGCACTCCTCGCCGACGGGGCCCTGGGGTGAGCGGTTCCCGAGTGAGTGGACCCGCCGAGGACCACCGCCGGGTCGCAGCCGACTTCACGACCGTCGTCGAGGGCGTGACCGACTGGGACGCACCCGCACCGGTGGAGGGGTGGGCGGCGCGCGACGTCGTCGACCACCTCGTCACCTGGTTCCCGGCCTTCCTCGCCGGCGGGGGAGTCGCGCTCGACGTCGACCTGCCGAGCGACGATCCTGGTGGTGCTGTCCGCCGCCCACGGCCCGGCACCCCCGCCGGTGCTGTCCGCCGCCCGCGGCCCGGCACCCCCGCCGGGGCCTGGCGCGCCCACGCCGATGCCGTGCAGCACCTGCTGGACGGTCCCGACGCCGACCGCCCGTTCACCCACCCGCACGCCGGCACCCATCCGCTCGACCAGGCGGTCGCGCAGTTCTACACGGCCGACGTCTTCATGCACACCTGGGACCTCGCGCGGGCGAGCGGCCAGGACGTCGACCTCGACGCGGACCGCTGCGCCGCCATGCTCGCCGGCATGCGGCCGATCGAGGAGATGCTGCGCGCGTCCGGTCAGTACGGCCCGGCCGTGCCCGTGCCCGACGACGCGTCGGTGCAGGACCGGTTCGTCGCCTTCATCGGACGCGACCCCGCCTGGGCGCCCTCGGCGCGAGCCTGACCGCGACGCTGGATTTCCGTCGGCGCGCCGGTGCACGATGGCAGCAGGACGATCCAGGAGCGCCCCATGGCCCAGCACACGACGAACTACACCGACACCTTCATCGCCGTCGCGCCCGACTGCCCGGCCACGGTCGCCGAGGTCCCTCCCGAGCGCGCCACTCCGAGCGTCGCCCGCATCCAGTACGACATGCTCGCCGACGCCCCCTACGCGCACACGTCCGACGACGTGGTGCACGCCTCGCAGGGCGAGCGTCGGGGCATCGACCGCGACACCTTCTTCGCCAAGGGCCAGGCCTGCCTGCGGGCCTCGCCCCTCGTCAAGCGCTACGGGTGGGGCCTGCACCACGACGCCGAGGGCCGGGTGGCGCTGGTCCCGGTCGAGTCGACCGAGTACGCCGCATTCCTCGCCGACGACGCGCTCGAGCACCGGGCCGGCATGAGGTCGTCCCGCGCCTGAGCGCGCGATCGTCCCGAGGTGCAACCTTGTGCGGGCGGAGTTGACTGGTGTCATGACCACGACGCACACCACGCTCGGCACCACCTCGCCCCTGGACGTCTCCCCGCTCGGACTCGGCTGCATGGGGATGAGCGAGTTCTACGGCACCCGCGACGAGGTCGAGGCCACGCGCACGATCCACCGCGCGCTCGACCTCGGTGTCACCTTCCTCGACACGGCCGACATGTACGGCCCGTTCGTCAACGAGGAGCTGGTCGGTGCGGCCATCGCCTCCAGCGCCCAGGGACGCGACGCCGTCCAGCTCGCCACCAAGTTCGGCAACGAGCGGCTGCCCGACGGCACCCGGCTCGGCGTCAACGGCAAGCCCGACTACGTGCGCTCCGCCTGCGACGCCTCGCTCCAGCGGCTCGGCGTCGACACGATCGACCTCTACTACCAGCACCGCGTCGACAAGACCGTGCCGATCGAGGAGACCGTCGGCGCCATGGCCGAGCTCGTGCAGGCCGGCAAGGTGCGCCACCTCGGTCTGTCCGAGGCGTCGGCCGAGACCATCCGTCGGGCCCACGCCGTGCACCCCATCACCGCGCTGCAGACCGAGTACTCCCTGTTCACGCGTCACCTCGAGGACGAGATCTGGGGCGTGCTGAGCGAGCTCGGCATCGGCCTGGTGCCGTACTCGCCGCTCGGCCGTGGCCTGCTCACCGGCGCCATCACCGCCGAGTCCGACCTCGAGGAGGCCGACTCGCGCACCACGTCGTACTTCCCGCGATTCCAGGGCGAGGCCCTCGAGGCCAACCTGAGGCTCGTCGCGAGGATCCGCGAGATCGCCGAGGGGCTGGGCTGCACGCCGGGCCAGCTGGCGCTCGCCTGGGTGCTGAGCCGCTCGGGTCGCGACGGCGTGGGCGTGGCGCCCATCCCCGGCACCAAGCGCGTGGCCTACCTCGAGGAGAACGCGGGCGCGCTCGAGGTCGAGCTCACTCCCGACGTCGTGGCCGACCTGGAGTCCGCGGTCCCGCGCGACGCCGTCCAGGGCGACCGCTACGGCGACCTGTCCAGCATCGACGCGTGAGGACCCCATGACTGCCACCACCCCCGCCCCCGACATCACCACCGTGGGGGCGCTTCGCGCCTCCGGCCACGTGCACCGGCCGCTGCGCGTGGAGATCCGCGACAACCTGCTCGCGGCCCTCGCCGAGGGTCGTGACCCGTGGCCAGGCCTGCACGGCTTCGAGGACAGCGTCATCCCCCAGCTGGAGCGCGCCCTCATCGCCGGCCACGACGTCGTGCTCCTCGGCGAGCGGGGCCAGGGCAAGACCCGCATCCTGCGCACGCTCGTCGGTCTGCTCGACGAGTGGACGCCGGTCATCGACGGGTCCGAGCTGGGCGAGCACCCCTACGAGCCGATCACCGTCGCCAGCCTCCGACGTGCCGAGGAGCTGGGCGACGACCTGCCCGTCCGGTGGCGACACCGCGACGACCGCTACGCCGAGAAGCTGGCCACGCCCGACACGAGCGTGGCCGACCTCATCGGCGACGTCGACCCGATGAAGGTGGCCGAGGGGCGCAGCCTCGGTGACCCCGAGACGATCCACTTCGGGCTCATCCCGCGCAGCCACGGCGGCATCGTGGCCATCAACGAGCTGCCCGACCTCTCCGAGCGCATCCAGGTGGCGATGCTCAACGTGATGGAGGAGCGGGACATCCAGATCCGCGGCTACGTGCTGCGGCTCCCGCTCGACGTCCTGGTGGTGGCCAGCGCCAACCCCGAGGACTACACCAACCGCGGCCGCATCATCACGCCGCTGAAGGACCGGTTCGGTGCCGAGATCCGCACCCACTACCCCACGCAGCTGGTCGACGAGATCGCCGTGATCAAGCAGGAGGCCGATCTCGTCGCCACCGTCCCCGACCAGCTGGTCGAGGTGCTGGCCCGCTTCACGCGGGCCCTGCGCGAGTCGTCGGCGGTCGACCAGCGCAGCGGCGTGAGCGCCCGGTTCGCCATCGCCGGGGCCGAGACCATCGCGGCCGCGGCGCTGCACCGCGCCACCCGGCAGGGCGAGCCGGACGCCGTGGCCCGTCCGGTGGACCTCGAGACCGCGGTCGACGTGCTCGGAGGCAAGATCGAGTTCGAGTCCGGCGAGGAGGGTCGCGAGGACCTCGTCCTCGACCACCTCCTGCGCACCGCCACCGCGGAGACCGTCCGCGGGTTGTTCACGGGCATCGACTTCGGGCTGCTGGTCGAGGCGCTCGAGGGAGGTTCGCTGGTGGCCACCGGCGAGCAGGTGAGCGCCCGCGACTTCCTCGCCGGCCTGCCGGTGCTGGGCGAGTCCGACCTCTACGACCAGGTCTGCGACCGGGTCGGCGCAGGGCTCGAGGGTGGGGGCAACGACGGTGAGCGCGCCGGCGCGATCGAGCTGGCCCTCGAGGGACTCTTCCTGGCCCGCCGCATCAGCAAGGACACCGCCGGCGGCGAGACGGTCTACGGGTGACGGCGTGAGTCGCCAGAACCGTCGACTGTCCCGTGCCTCCCGGTACGGGGCGTACGTCGACGGCCCCGACCCGCTGGCCCCGCCGGTCGACCTCAGCGAGGCGCTCGAGGCCATCGGCGAGGACGTCATGGCCGGGTACTCGCCCGACCACGCCCTGCAGGAGTTCCTGCGTCGTGGAGGCGCCGACCAGCGTGGTCTCGACGACCTGGCCCGCCGGGTGGCCGAGAAGCGGCGCGAGCTCATGCAGAAGCACAACCTCGACGGCACCCTGGCCGAGGTCAAGGAGCTCCTCGACCGCGCGGTCCTCGAGGAACGCAAGCAGCTGGCCCGCGACGTCGACCTCGACGACGGCGACCGGGCGCTCGCCGAGCTGACGCTCGACAACCTCCCGCCCTCACCTGCCGCTGCGGTCAGCGAGCTCAACGGCTACGACTGGCAGTCCACGCAGGCCCGCGAGGACTACGAACGCATCAAGGACCTGCTCGGGCGTGAGCTGCTGGACCAGCGCTTCGCGGGCATGAAGAGCGCGCTCGAGAACGCCACCGACGCCGACCGCGAGGCCGTCAACGAGATGCTCGACGACCTCAACGGGCTGCTCGAGAAGCGTCAGCAGGGTGTGGACACCCAGCAGGACTTCGACGACTTCATGGCGCGCCACGGCGAGCACTTCCCGGAGAACCCGTCGAACCTCGACGAGCTGCTCGACACGATGGCCCAACGGTCCGCCGCGGCCCAGCGCATGCTCAACTCCATGACGCCGGAGCAGCGCCAGGAGCTCATGCAGATGTCGGCGCAGGCGTTCGGCTCGCCCCAGCTGATGGAGGCGCTGGACCGGCTCGACGGCAACCTCCAGTCCCTGCGGCCGGGCGAGGACTGGGGTGGCTCCACCCCCATGGACGGGGAGCAGGGGGTGGGCCTGGGCGACGGCACGGGCGTCTTCCAGGACCTCGCCGACCTCGACGCCCTGGCCGAGCAGCTGGCCCAGTCCTACCGCGGGTCGAACCTCGACGACGTCGACCTCGACGCGCTCTCGCGCCAGCTCGGCGACGAGGCATCGGTCGACCTGCGCACGCTGAAGGAGCTGGAGAAGGCGCTGCGCGACTCCGGCGTGGTGCAGCGCGGCACCGACGGTGCCCTGCGGCTGACCCCCAAGGCCATGCGCCAGCTGGGCAAGGCGCTGCTGCGCGACGTCGCGGAGTCGATGTCGGGTCGCCAGGGCCAGCGCGACACCCGCCATGCCGGTGCGGCCGGCGAGCGGTCGGGCGCCACCCGCGAGTGGGCCTTCGGCGACACGGAGCCGTGGGACGTCACCCGCACGGTCACGAACGCCGTGGTGCGCACGGTCGGCGAGGGTGGGACCGCGGCGTCCATGGCCCGCGACGGCGTGCGGCTGCAGATCGGCGACGTCGAGGTGCAGGAGACCGAGGACCGCACGCAGGCCTGCGTGGCGCTGCTCGTGGACACGTCGTTCTCGATGGCCATGGACGGCCGCTGGGTGCCCATGAAGCGCACGGCGCTGGCGCTGCACACCCTCATCAGCACCCGGTTCCGCGGCGACGCGCTCGAGCTGATCTCGTTCGGCCGGCATGCCGAGTCGATGCAGATCGAGGAGCTGACCGCTCTCGACGCGCAGTACGCCAAGGGCACGAACCTGCACCACGCCCTGCTGCTCGCCAACCGACACTTCCGCAAGCACCCGAATGCCCAGCCGGTGCTGCTGATCGTCACCGACGGCGAGCCGACGTCGCACCTGGAGTCGTCGGGCGAGGTGTTCTTCAGCTACCCGCCCCACCCGGTCACGATCGCCCTGAGCGTCCGCGAGCTGGAGGCGTCGATGCGCCTGGGCGCGAAGACCACCTTCTTCAGGCTGGGCGAGGACCCGGGCCTGGCCCGCTTCATCGACCAGATGGCGCGCAAGGTCGACGGCACCGTCGTGGCTCCGGAGCTCGACGACCTCGGCGTCGCGGTCGTCGAGTCCTACCTCGGCTCCCGCCGCGGTGGCACTGGCGGTGGCGCTGGGTTCGACGGCGGCTTCGGCGGCTGGCCCGGCCGCGGCTTCTGGGCCGGCTGAACTACGGTCGGTCCGGAGAGGACGGGACCGTGCCACAGACCATCGAGCTGACGCTCGACGAGGACCTCGACGCCGCCGTGCGCGGGGAGTGGGACCTGCTGTCGGCGGCGGGGCTGCCGAGCCAGGCGCTGCACCTGGGGCTCACCAACGCCCCGCACGTCACGCTGGGTGTCGCGTCGGCGCTGAGCCAGGCGACGATCGAGCGCCTTGCCGACGTCGAGCTGCCCGACGAGATCCGGCTCGGGGGACTGCTGGTGTTCAGGGGACGACGGTCCGCCGTGGTCTCGCGTGTGGTGATCCCGAGCGCGGCTCTGCTGGCCACTCACGCGATCGTCGACGCGGCGATGGCCGACGCGCCCGGCCGGCCCGACCTCACGCTGCCGGGCCGCTGGACGCCGCACGTCACGCTCGCCCGTCGTCTCGACGACGAGCAGCTCGCGCACGCGCTCGACCTCCTGGCCGGGATCCCGCCCGAGCTGGTGGGCGCTCCTGCCGCCCTGCGCCACTGGGACTCCGACGCGAAGGCGGTCCACGTCCTGCGAGCACGCGGCGACGCGTGACGGCGGGACCGGCACGACGCCTCTCCAGGGGATGACGAGACGTCGTGCCGGCGATCGTGGGCCCGGTCGAGGGTGCGACGCCGGCCCGGGCAGCGCTGCCTACTGGGCCGCGTACCCGCCGTCGACCAGGTGGTAGCTGCCCGTCACGAACGTGGCCGCGTCCGAGGCGAGGAAGGCCACGAGCGACGCGACCTCCTCGGGGGTGCCGAGGCGGCCTGTCGCGTGCTTGGCGGCGAGGGCGGCCTGCGCGTCGTCGTCGAGGTTGGCCTCGAGCAGCGGGGTGCTGATGAAGCCGGGGCCGACGACCGTCACGCGGACCCCGTCGGCGCTGTGCTCGAGTGCTGCGTTCTTCGTCAGGCCGACGAGCGCGTGCTTCGTGGTGACGTAGGCCGAGGAGCCGGCGATGCCGACGGAGCCGAGCACCGACCCCATGTTGACGATCGCGCCGCCGCCGGCGTCCGTGATGGCGGGGATCTGTGCGCGCATGCCGTAGAAGACGCCGTTGAGGTTGACGCTGACGACCTTCTCCCAGCTGTCGACGGGGTAGCTGCCGACGGGCTCGGCGGCACCGCCGATGCCGGCGTTGTTGACGGCGATCCGCAGCGGTGCCATCTCCTGGGCTGCCGCGACGGCGGCCTGGGCGACCGCGGGGTCGGCGGCGTCGCCGACGAAGGCGCGCGCGGTGCCGCCGGTGGTCTCGATCTCCTTCACGACCTGGTCGGCCGAGTCCTGTCGCAGGTCGTGGACGAGCACCGAGGCTCCGTTCGCGGCGAGCAGCAGGGCCACGGACCGGCCGATGCCGGAGCCGGCGCCAGTCACGATCGCGGAACGGTCCGCGACGTCGTAGGTGGCCATGATGTCCTCACTTTCTGTCCGACACCTGTCGGACAAATTTCATCCTACAACTGTCGGATAGACTTGCCCAGCGGTGTGACGAACGAGACCGGGGCAGTCCCGGCGACGTCGGTGAGGAGGGGTTCCATGGACGCGAGAGCCCGACGTAGCCGTGACCGGTTGTTCGCTGCCGTCCTTGCCCTCGCGGCCGAGACGCCCGTCGAGCAGCTGAGCGTCACCGAGGTGGCCCGCCGTGCCGACGTGCATCGCTCGACGTTCTACGAGCACGCTTCCACGCCGGACGGACTGCTGCGTGCCGCGCTCCTCGCCGAGCTCGACGGCCTGCGCGCCGATCTCCTCCACGACCCCGGCCGAGGCACCGACGCGGCCGTGGTGGAGACGACACGACGGGTCCTGGAGCACGTCCTGAGGCACCTGCCCGTGTACCGCCGCGGACTGGCCGACGACGCGGGAGCCGGAGGTCTGCACGCCATGCTCGGCGAGCACTTCCTCGGGTCCTCGCGGCAGCTGCTCGAGCAGGGCCGCCTCTCGCTGCCCACCGAGGTCCCCGGCGCCGACCCGGACGTCGTCGCCGACGCGGCCCTACGCCTCATCGCGCTCGGGACGGTCGGCGTCATCCGGTCGTGGATCGACCTGCCCGACCCGGACGCGGCGGCGTTCACGGCGATCTACGGCCGGCTCGTGCCGGACTGGTGGTCACAGCTCGACCGATGACCGGGTTCGTCCGACCCTGCCGGCTGCCGATGGTCGAGTCGAGACACTCCAGGCGGCTCAACACGTGGTGTTCGAGTGCCTCCACGACCGTCAGCGAGGGGAGGTGTATCGAGACCACTCTGAGCGGCTCAGCGGTAGCCGCCCTGCGTGTCGACATCGCTGGTGCGTGGTCTCGATACGCCGTCCCGAGCTCGCTGGCGCTCGCCGGGACGGCTACTCGACCAGCGAGGTGGGTGATGGTCGAGTGCCTCCACGAGCGCCAGCGAGGGGAGGCGTATCGAGACCACTCCAGGCGGCTTAGTGGCAGCCGGGCAGCACGGATGCCCCGACCAGTGGTCGGGGTGTCGTGATGGGACGGGGTTCAGGGTCGCCAGCGGGTGTTGCGTTGCCAGGTGTCGGAGCCGGGGAGCTTCCACTCGACGTGGCCGTCGTCGGGGTTGATCCGTCCGATCCAGCCTTGGTCGTGGGCTCGGTGGTGGTGGAACGGGCAGAGCAGTGCCCCGTCGCGGATGTCGGTGGTCTTGGAGATCGCGTGAGGATTCAGGTGGTGAGCCTCGGTCCACCTGGCGTCGCGGTCGCACCCGGGTGTCGTGCATCCGCCGTCTCTCTTCTCCATGGCTCGGCGCGAGCTGCGGTTGAAGTACCGATTGGCCGAGCCGAGGTCGAGCGGGAGCGGCTTGCCATTCAAGACCATGGGGACGATCTGTGCCGAGCACGCCAGTCGCCTCGCCTCACCGGCACTGATCCGGGTGCCGTCCGAAAGCCCGGCGGCCTTCACGCCTCCGACCAGGGTGTCGAGGTCCAGGTTCACCGTCACGACGGCGCTGACGCCACCGTTGCTGGGGAGCTGGTCGGCGGGGAGGTGCTCGACGAGGGTGGCGAACGCGTGCCCGAGGCGCTGAGGGTAGGTCTGCCCGAAGCCGACTTCGTCGTGCTCGCCGGTCGCGGCGTTGACGGTTCCGACCTTCTGGTGCGGCGCAGCCAAAGCGTCGAGCGCGGTCTTGAGCATGGCGCCCTGGGCTTCGGGGAGGGTGAAACGTCCGGTGACGGTGCCGTCGTTGTTGTCCCACATCGAGAAGCTGGTCTTCTTGCGGGCCTCATCCTCGCGGCGGCGGAGGATCTCGTCCTCGTCGGCGTCGACCTCGTTGACGGTCTTGCGGTAGGTCTCGGTGATCCGGGCGGCCCTGCGGCGCAGGTCCTTCAGGGTCAGCTTCTGTGCGTCCTTGAGCAGGGTCTTCTCACACATCAGGCGCTGCTCGCTGGTGACGTCCTCGGGCAGCTTCGCGAGGGCGCGGGAGAGGATGTCGGCCTGCTTCATCGTGATCTCGCCTGCCGCGAGGGCGGCTTCGGTGAGGGTGGTCTGTTCCTCGATCCGTTCGGCGGTGTTCACCAGCGCGTCGGCGCCACTGCGGTCCCCACCGAAGTCGATCGAGATCGTCGCCCCGGTCGACGTGCCGGTCCCGGTTCGAGGGCCGTCACCGTTCTGGGCGGCCGTGCGGGCTTTCTCGAGCACCCGTGCGGCGGCCATCTTGTGCGCCGCGACCTGAGACTCCAACCGGGACAGTTCGCCGATCAGACGGCGCACCTCGCCGGTCTCGAGTCCGTCCCACGCGGCGGTGGGCAAGGCGGAGAACGACTCGCGGGCGTTGCGCACGCATGCCGGCACCGGGTGGGTGTCGAGTGCGGCGACGCTCATGCTTCCTCCTGCTGGTCTACCCTCATTCTATAGGACAGATCAGACAAGAAACAAGCACACGTTCGAATCCGTGACGGAGGTCCCGGACCTTCCGGGACCTCCGTCACGCCGATGCCTCATTCGAGCGTCAGGCCCTCGGCCGGAGCCACCCGCGACGCCCGTCGGGCGGGCAGGACGCAGGCGGCGAGGCCCGCCAGGGCGGCCACGACCACCACGGCCAGCAGCTGGTCCCACGGCGTCACGAGGGAGACGTCGGAGACGGCCGTCCGCACGACCGCGAGCGTCCCGAGCCAGCCGTAGGTCACGCCGACCGCCGTGCCCAGGACCGCGGCGACGAGCGCCAGCAGTAGACCTTCGGCAGCGAGCATGCGTCGCAGCTGGCGCCTGGTGAGTCCGAGGGCGCGCAGCAGCGCGTGCTCACGGCCGCGTTCCAGGACCGACAGGCCGACGGTGTTGGCGATGCCCACCAGGGCGATGCCGACCGACACGGCCAGCAGGCCGAGGACCGACCACACCAGCACGTCGAGCTGCTTCTCGACCCACCCCCGCTGTTCCAGGGTGCTCGTGAGCTCGAGGTCACCGTCGCGGGCGACGGCGCCCAGGCTGCCGCTCAGCTCGTCGACGTCCGCGCCGTCGTCGGCTCGCACCCAGACGGCCTGCGGCTCGATGCTGCCGCCGAGGGCCTCCAGCACGCCGGGCCCGGCCACGACGGACCGCCCCCACTCGCTGCCCACGAGCACCCGCTCGACGTCCACGGTGCGGCCGGCGCGCTCGAGCGTCATCGTCTCGGGGAACCCGGTCTCGGTGTCGGCCGAGACGTCCGGCGGGATGAACACCTGCAGGCGACCGGGTTCGACCAACCCACGACCTCGCGCCACCGACGAGGCGGCGGCGTCGGGCGCGAGCACGGGAACCTCCCCGACACCGTCGAGCGTCGCGCGGACGCCGGGCACGGCCTCGGCATCCTGGACGCCGCGAGTCGCTCGCACCGACTCGAGCGTGCCGGCCGAGACGGGTCCGTCACCGGTGAGCGCGACGTCGACCGGGTACTGCTTCTCCATCTCGTCGTCCATCGCCCCGCGGGCGCTGGCCATGCCGGTGAGCACCGCCGTGGTCAGGGTGACGCCGACGAGCAACGACGCCGTGGTGGCGGCGCTGCGGCGCGGGTTGCGCACCGCGTTGGCCGTGGCGAGGCGGGCGGCGAGACCGGTGCGGCCCAGGAGACGTCCGGCCACTCCCAGCATCGCCGGCACGAGCACGGGTCCGAGCAGCAGCACGCCGACGAACGACAGCATGCCGCCGGCCAGGAGGGGCGGCATGGACGTCTGCTGCACCGCGAGGGCGAGAGCCGCCGAGCCGGCGAGCACGGCCGCGACACCCAGGGCCACACGTCCCTTGCCGGCACGGGTGCGGACGTCCGCGTCCATCGGCCGGAGCGCGGCGAGCGGGCTGACCCGCACCACGCGTCGGGTCGGCAGCCAGGCCGCCGTGACCGTCACGACGATGCCGCCGACGAAGGCTGCGACCATCCAGGTGGGAGACAACGAGACGGTCCCCAGCAGACGACCTCCGGTCACCCCGCGCACCGCGGCGACGATGCCGTAGCCCGCCCCGGCGCCGGCCAGCACGCCGACCGTCGACGCGACCAACGCCACGGCGAGGGACTCGACGCGGACCGAGCGGACGACCTGGCGTCGGGTCGCGCCGACGCAGCGCAGCAGGGCGAGGTCGCGGGTGCGCTGCGCGAACAGGATGGTGAAGGTGTTCGCGATGACCAGGACCGCCACGAAGCCGGCGATGGCGGCGAACAGCAGCAGCACGTAGCTGATCACGTCGACGCCCTGGTTCACGGCGATCACGCGCGCGTCCACGTACGCGGCGCGGTCGCGCACCTCCGCGTCCACCGCTCGGGAGAGCGCGGACGTGGCGGCTGCGGTGTCACCGCCGCGCACGTCGTAGACGACGGCGTCGGGGTAGGCCGACGGGAGCTTCGACAGGGTGCCCCACGGGACGTAGACGTCGGCCGCGAGGTACGACGACGGCTTCGCGATGCCGACGACCGTCACGGTGCTCGCCTCCTCGCCCTTGCCCACGACCAGCTCGTCGCCCACGCCGAGTCGCGCCGCCGTGGCGGTGCGCTCGTCCACGAGCGCCTGGTCGTCGCTGGTCGGGGCCCGACCGCTGACGATGCGCTGGCGCAGCAGCCGTTCGTCGGTGCTCACCGTGCCGATGGACGTGTCCGAGCCGAGGCCGATGCCGTCGTGGGTGACAGGCTCGAACGACGACCCGATGACCGTCGCGGCGTCCCCCTGGCGCGCCGCGGTCTCCAGGACGGGGGTGACGTCTTCGGTGGCGATCCCGTAGTCGTCGCCGACGACCAGGTCGGCGCCGCGGTAGGCCTCGTCGATCCCCGCGGAGAGGCCGGACTTGGCCGCCGAGGCGATCGCGTTGGTGGCCACCACGAAGCCGACGGCGATGGTCACGGCGAGCAGCGCCGCGACGTAGCGGCGGGTGTGGGTGCGCAGCGACGCGAGCATCACGGTCCTCATCGGGCGCCTCCCTCGGGTCGCGTCAGGTCGGCGTCGGGACGGGCGGCCAGCACCGAGGCGAGCTCGGCCCGCGACGGGTCCACGAGGTGGGAGCGGATTCGACCGTCGGCCAGCACCACGACGTCGTCGGCATAGGCGGCGGCGTCGAGCTCGTGGGTGACCATCACGACCGTGCGGCCCAGCTCGCGCACGGAACGCCGCAGGTAGGCGAGCACCTCGGCCGAGGCGCTGCTGTCGAGGTTGCCGGTGGGCTCGTCGGCGAACACGATCGACGCCTGGCTCACCAGCGCGCGGGCGATCGCGACGCGCTGCTGCTGCCCGCCGGACAGCTCGCTCGGACGGTGGTCGAGCCGGTCGCCGAGCCCGAGGACCCCGACGACGGTGTCGATGTCGTCCTGCACGTTCGCGTCGATGCGTCGGCCGGCCAGCTCGAACGGCAGCACGATGTTCTGCCGGGCGGTCAGCATCGGCAGAAGGTTGAACGCCTGGAACACGAAGCCGAGGTGGTCGCGGCGGAACCGGGTGAGTCGGTCGTCGTCGAGGCTGGTCAGCTCGACGCCGTCGACCGAGACGGTCCCGTGCGTCGGCCGGTCGAGCCCGGCGAGGCAGTGCATGAGCGTCGACTTGCCCGAGCCCGAGGGCCCCATGATCGCGGTGAAGCGTCCGGGCGCGAGGTCGAGGGAGACACCGTCGAGGGCGTGCACGGCCGCCGGGCCGGTGCCGTAGGTCTTGGTCAGGTCGCGCGCCGACGCGGCGGTCGCGACGGCTGCCTGTGCTGTGATCGTCATGCCGACGACGCTATGGATCAGGCACCCCCCGAGTCGTCGGAGCGAGGGATGGTCCTGGCGTCATCCCGTGGGTGGACGCTGGGCCGCGTCGCGGCCGTCGGAGGTAGGTCTCGCACCGAATCGCGGGGTCGGCGGTAGATCTCGCACCTCATCGGGTCCGTGTGGGGTGCGAGGCCTACCTCCCTACTCGAGGAGGACGCAAGGTTCTGCCTTCGCGCGGCAGAACACGAACGATGCTGCGTACGCGACGGGATCCGGACGTGAACGCAGCATCGTTCGGGCCGTTGCGCACGAACGCAGAATCGTGCGTCCCCCGGCGGCCTCGCCTACCCCAGCCCCGCCTCGAGGGCGAGCAGGACGAGCTGGACGCGGTCGCGGGAGTCGGTCTTGGCGAGCAGTCGGCCGACGTGGGTCTTCACGGTGGCCTCGGACACGACGAGGGTCGCGGCGATCTCGGGGTTGGTCAGGCCGCGGGCGATGAGGCCGAGCACCTCGCGCTCGCGGTCGGTCACCTCCGCGAGCCGCCGGGTGGTCGCCTCGCTCACCACGCTGCGCGAGCCCGACGGCTGCACGAAGTGGTCGAGCAGGCGCCGAGTGGTCGACGGCGCTACGACCGCGTCACCGGCCTGCACGGCTCGGATGGCGGCCAGCAGGTCCGGGGGTGCCGCGTCCTTCAGCAGGAACGCCGACGCCCCCGCCTGCAGGGCAGCGAACGCGTACTCGTCGAGGTCGAAGGTGGTCAGCACGATCACCCGGGGCGCGGTCTCGCGGTCGTCCTGGAGGATCCGACGCGTCGCCTCCACGCCGTCCATCACCGGCATGCGCACGTCCATCAGCACGACGTCGGGAGCCACCTCGCCGACGAGGTCCAGCGCCGCCTGGCCGTCGCCCGCCTCGCCCACGACCTCGAGGTCGGGCTGGCTGTCGACCAGCATCCGGAACCCGGCACGCACCATCTGCTGGTCGTCGACGAGCAGCACGCGGGTGGGTGCGGTCGCGTCGCTCACCGGGGGATCCTCGCACGCACCTGCCAGCCGCCGCCGGGCGCCGGGCCGACGTCGAGCGTGCCCTCGTGCACCGCCACACGCTCCCGCATGCCGACCAGCCCCAGGCCGCCCGACGTCGGCGACCCTGCTGCGCCGCGGCCGTCGTCGGCGACCGTCACGACGAGGTCGGCACCGTCCTCGCGGACCTCGACGTCCGCGGTCGCGTCGGGGCCGGCGTGCTTGCGCACGTTGGTGAGCGATTCCTGCACCACGCGGAACACGGTCAGCGCCACGCCGTCGGGAACGGTGGGCGTCGGGTCCGGCAGCGTGGCCCGCACACGCCCGGCCTCGACGTCGGCGGCCAGAAGGGCGGGCAGCTCGCGCAGGCCCGGCTGCGGGACGAGCTCGGGGTCCGACGTCCCACGGAGCAGGCCGAGGAGGCGTCGCATCTCGGTGAGCGCCTCGCGGCCGGTCGCCGCCACGGTCCCGAGCGTGCGCACCGCGACGGCCGGGTCCTGCTCCGCCGCGTAGCGCGCACCGTCGGCCTGCACGATCATGCCGGTGATGCCGTGCGCGACGACGTCGTGCATCTCTCGCGCCACCCGGGTGCGTTCCTCGGCGGCCGCGGCGCGCGTGCGTTCCTCCGCCTCGGCCGCCATCCGCTCACCGCGCTCCATCAGCGCCGCCTCGTACGCGCGTCGCAGGCGAGCCTGCGTGCCGAGGGCCCAGGCGGCGATCACGATCGCCCCGATGCTCAGCGCGTAGGGCACGAAGTCGCGCGGGCCGACAGGCCCCTGGATCTCCATGAGCACCGGGTCGTTGCGACCGGCCATGACCCACACGTACGTGGCGACCCCGGTGGCCACCGCGCTCAGCGCCAGCCCGATCCACGAGTCACGCGGGCGGCCGAAGCGGGCGAGCGAGTAGAGCGCGACGGGGTAGGCGAGCTGCCCGATCGCGGGGTAGTCGTGCACGAGTGCCTGCACGCCGCTGAACACCCAGACCAGCGCGAAGGCCGTGGCCGGGCGCTGGCGACGCCAGACGAGCGGCACCACCTGCAGCCCGCTGAGCGCGGTGACGTACAGCGGCTGATCGATCCCGAGCGTCGCGGCCACGAGCAGGAGCAGCCCGGCGACGAGCGCGGCGTCGAACCACTGGGTGGCGCGCGGACCCAGCCGCCACGGTCGACGACCGCCCGGACGGTCCGCTGGCGTGCTCACCCGCCCGACCCTAGGTGCTCCCGCAGCGCCACGCCTCCACCCACGGTCTGATCTGCATCCGGGCGCTCCGAAACGTCGTCCCGCGGGTCTGGCGTCGGGACATGAGCCAGTTCCCCGACAGGTCATGCACCGCCCTCCTCGTCGTCGACGTGCAGAACGGCGTCGTCGAGAACGCCCACGAGCGTGATGCCGTGGTCGGGCGGATCGCCGAGCTCGTGCAGCGAGCCAGGTCCACCGACGTGCCGGTCGTGTGGGTGCAGGACTCTCTCGCCGACGACGACGGTCCTGCCACCGGCACCGAGGGGTGGAAGATCGTCCCCGAGCTCGAGCCACGCGCCGGCGAGCCGGTGGTGCACAAGGACTACGGCGACGCCTTCGAGGCCACCGAGCTCGAGACTGTCCTGGCCGAACGCGGCGCGGGACGGGTCGTCGTCACCGGCGCCCAGACCGATGCGTGCATCCGGGCCACGTTGCACGGCGCGTTCGTTCGCGGCTACGACGTCACGCTCGTCTCCGACGCCCACACCACAGAGGACCTCACCGCGTACGGAGCGCCCTCTCCCGCCGAGGTCGTGGCGCACACGAACCTCTACTGGCAGTTCCAGGGCGGCCCCGACCGCGTCGCCGACGTCGTGGCGGCGGTCGACGTCGAGCTCTGAGTCGGCGCCTCGGCGCTGCTCCCCGTGGTTGTGGGTGACGTCGAGTCGTTGCCGGGTGGTCTCGATACGCCACCACCTGCTCGTTCCTCGCGATGGTGGCTACTCGACCGGCGAGGAGAGGCCGCGCGATGGGTGGGTGAGGGCGGAATACTGCGGGCTCCACCAAGGTTGATACGATCAGACTCAAGTCAGTTGCCAGCACTTCGGCAACGAATCCCCGAGCTCACGAACCCCGCAGCAGCACCCGATCAGCAGGAGGAACCCCCATGGCACGAGCCGTCGGAATCGACCTCGGAACGACGAACTCCGTCGTCGCCGTCCTGGAGGGCGGAGAGCCCACCGTCATCGCGAACGCCGAGGGCGCTCGCACCACCCCGTCCGTCGTCGCGTTCGCGAAGGACGGCGAGGTCCTGGCCGGCGAGGTCGCCAAGCGCCAGGGCGTCACGAACGTCGACCGCACGATCCGCTCGGTCAAGCGCCACGTCGGCACCGACTGGAAGACCGAGGTCGACGGCAAGTCGTTCAACCCCCAGCAGATCAGCGCCTTCATCCTGCAGAAGCTGAAGCGCGACGCCGAGGCCTACCTGGGCGAGACGGTCACCGACGCGGTCATCACCGTGCCCGCGTACTTCAACGACCACCAGCGCCAGGCCACCAAGGAGGCCGGTGAGATCGCCGGCCTCAACGTCAGCCGCATCATCAACGAGCCCACCGCTGCCGCACTCGCGTACGGCCTCGACAAGGGCGACGAGCAGACCATCCTCGTCTTCGACCTCGGCGGCGGCACGTTCGACGTGTCCCTGCTGGAGATCGGCGACGGCGTCATCGAGGTCAAGGCCACGAGCGGCGACAACAACCTCGGTGGTGACGACTGGGACAACGCGGTCGTCGACTGGATCGTCAGCACCTTCAAGTCCAAGACGGGCATCGACCTGACCAAGGACAAGATGGCCATGCCGCGCATCCGCGAGGCCGCCGAGCGCGCGAAGATCGAGCTGTCCAGCTCGTCCTCGACGTCGATCAACCTGCCCTACATCACCGTGCAGGACGGCAGCCCCGTCTTCCTCGACGAGACGCTGTCCCGCAGCGAGTTCGAGAAGATCACGGCCGACCTGCTCGAGCGCACCAAGGCGCCGTTCAACAACGTCGTCAAGGACGCCGGCATCTCTGTGAACCAGATCGACCACGTCGTCCTCGTGGGTGGCTCCACCCGCATGCCCGCCGTGAGCGAGCTCGTCAAGACGCTCACCGGCGGCAAGGAGCCCAACAAGGGCGTCAACCCCGACGAGGTCGTCGCCGTGGGCGCCGCGCTCCAGGCCGGCGTGCTCAAGGGCGAGGTCAAGGACGTGCTCCTGCTCGACGTCACCCCCCTGAGCCTCGGCATCGAGACCAAGGGCGGCGTCATGACCAAGCTCATCGAGCGCAACACGACGATCCCGACCAAGCGCAGCGAGGTCTTCACGACGGCCGACGACAACCAGCCGTCCGTGGCGATCCAGGTGTACCAGGGCGAGCGCGAGATGGCGGCGGGCAACCAGCTGCTGGCCACGTTCGAGCTCACCGGCCTGCCCCCGGCGCCGCGTGGCGTCCCGCAGATCGAGGTCACGTTCGACATCGACGCCAACGGCATCGTGAACGTGTCGGCCAAGGACCGCGGCACCGGCAAGGAGCAGTCCATGACCATCACGGGCGGCAGCGCGCTGTCCAAGGACGACATCGACAAGATGGTCAAGGACGCCGAGCAGTACGCCGAGGAGGACCGCAAGCGTCGCGAGTCCGTCGAGACGCGCAACCAGGCCGAGGCGCTCGTGCACACCACCGAGAAGTTCCTCGCCGAGAACGGCGACAAGGTGGGCGACGACGTCAAGGGCGAGGTCCAGGCCGACGTCGACGCGCTCAAGGCGGCGCTCGAGGGTGACGACAACGACGCCGTCCAGGCCGCCGTCACCAAGCTCGGCGAGTCCAGCTCCAAGATGGGCGAGGCGATGTACGCCGCGGCCGCCGCGGAGCAGCAGGCCGCCGGCACCGACGCACCCACGGGTGACGCCGACGCCGGCACCGACTCCGACGACGACGTCGTCGACGCCGAGATCGTCGACGACGAGGAGAAGAAGTGACGGCTGGGCCCGACGGCCCCGCCGAGGGCGCTGACCCGGAGGTCTCGCAGGAGACCTCCGGGGAGGCCCCCGTCGACGAGGCTGTCGACGAGGCCGTCGAGGTCCCCGCGGACGAGCAGGAGGTCGTGGACGAGGCAGCAGCCGAGGAGCCGACCGAGCCCGAGCAGGCTGCGGAGCCCACGCCGGAGCAGCAGCTGGCCGAGCGCACCGCGGACCTGCAGCGGCTGCAGGCCGAGTACGTCAACTACCGCAGGCGGGTCGAGCGCGATCGCGCGCAGTCGCGCCAGCAGGGCGAGGCCGCGGTGCTCCGCTCGCTGCTCACGGTGCTCGACGACATCGGTCGGGCCGAGCAGCACGGTGAGCTGACGGGCGGCTTCAAGGCCGTCGCCGACGCGCTCCACCAGGCGCTCAAGGCGCACAAGCTGGAGGGCTTCGGTGCCGAGGGCGACGTGTTCGACCCCCGTCTGCACGAGGCGCTCTTCGCAGCCGGCGAGTCGCCCGACGTGCAGGTCACGTCGGTCGGTCCCGTGGTCCGCACGGGCTACCGGATGGGCGACGAGGTCCTGCGCCACGCGCAGGTCGGCGTGGTCGAGCCCGCTTCGGGCGAGGCGCCGCCGGCGAGCGACGAGGACGAGTGAAGGCGGTCGGGCAGCAGCCGTGTGCTGCTGCCCGACCGGACCACCGATCGATCAGGAGAGGAAGGGGTGAGCCGTGAGCAACCCGAGTGACTGGGCGAGCAAGGACTTCTACAAGGCGCTGGGCGTGTCGAAGGACGCGTCGACCGCCGACGTGAAGAAGGCCTACCGCAAGCTCGCGCGCGAGAACCACCCCGACTCCAACCCCGGCAACAAGGCCGCCGAGGAGCGCTTCAAGGAGGTCTCCGAGGCCTACGCCGTGCTGTCGAACGCCGAGAAGCGCAAGCAGTACGACGAGCAGCGCACCCTGTTCGGCCAGTTCAAGGGCGGCTTCGGTGGCGGCGGCTTCGGCCAGCCCGGAGGTACCTACGGCGGCGGCGGTACCACCGCCGACTTCGACCTGAGCGACCTGCTGGGCGGCATCTTCGGCGGTGGCGGGTCGCGCGGCGGCCGACGTCGGCAGCCGCAGGGCCGTCGGGGCGACGACCTCGAGACCGAGGCCACCATCACCTTCGCCCAGGCGGTCGAGGGCGCCACGCTCCCGCTGCGCATGACCAGCGACGAGGCGTGCCCCACGTGCCACGGCACGGGCGCCAAGCCCGGCACGGTGCCGAAGGTGTGCACCAAGTGCCAGGGCAGCGGCATGCAGACCGGGGCCTCCGGCGGCGTCTTCGCGATGACCGAGCCGTGCTCGCAGTGCCGCGGACGCGGCCTGGTCGTGGAGCACGAGTGCACCACCTGCCGTGGGAGCGGCCGCGCGCCGTCGAGCCGCACCCTGCAGGTGCGCGTCCCGGCAGGCGTGAAGGACGGCCAGAAGATCCGGCTCAAGGGCAAGGGCGGTCGTGGCGAGGGCGGTGCTCCCGACGGCGACCTGTTCCTCGTCGTGCACGTGGAGCCGCACACCATGTTCGGCCGCAAGGGCGACAACCTGACGATCACGGTGCCGATCGCGTTCGACGAGGCCGTGCTCGGCGCGCAGATCAGCGTGCCGACGCTCGACGGCCCGCCCGTGCGCCTGAAGGTGCCCGAGGGCACGCCCACCGGTCGCACGTTCCGCGCCAAGGGCAAGGGCGCGACCACCAAGGCCGGCACACGCGGCGACCTCCTGGTCACCGTCGAGGTGCAGGTTCCCACCAGCCTCGACGACGCCCAGCGCGCGGCGGTCGAGGCCTTGCGTGAGGCGCGCGGCGCCGCCACCCCGCGTGACGGCCTGTTCGAGGAGGTGCCCAGCTCATGACGGGAAGCCCGTTCGTCCCACCCGGCCCCGAGGCGAAGGTCTTCGTCATCAGCGTCGCGGCAGAGCTCTCGGGCCTGCACCCGCAGACCTTGCGCACCTACGACCGGCTCGGCATCGTCGAGGCCGGCCGCACCGGCGGCGGCGGCCGCCGCTACTCGCTGCGTGACATCGAGCTGCTGCGCACCGTCGCCCAGCTGAGCGCCGAGGGCCTCGGCCTCGAGGGCGTCAAGCGGGTCATCGCCCTGGAGAACCAGGTGATGGCCCTCCAGCAGAAGGTGGCCGAGCTGCAGACCGAGCTCGCCGCGGCGCACCACGCGCTCGGCACCGTGCAGAACCTGCCGGTGCTGGCGCAGCAGGCGCAGATCTCGATCTGGCGCCGCCCCGCTCGCTGAGCGGTCGGGTCAGCGGGCCTCGAGCTCCCACCGGGGGACGGCCGCGCGGAGCGCGATCAGCAGCTCGAGACGGACGTCGGGGTCGGTGAGCGGGTCGCCGAGCAGACGCTTGGCGGTGCCCAGCCGCGTGTGCACCGTCTGGGCCGGCACGCCCATGAGGCGGGCGACCTCGTTGGCCGGGCGGCCGTGCTCCAGCCAGGTGAGCAGGGTGCTCGCGAGGGAGATCCGACGCGACGCGGGCAGGTCCGCCAACGCGGCCAGCCGCCTGTCGACGAGCAGGTCGACGAGCACCGGCGACGACGCCACGACGAGCCGGGCGAGCACGTCGACCGACGCGGTCACTGGCCTACCCGGCTCGGCGACGGCGGCCGTGGCGCGGGCCAGCCGGACCGCCTCGGGCAGTGAGACGAGGTCGACCGATGGTCCCCGGGCGACGTCGACGCCGGCGAGGCTGCGGACCCGGTCGTCGGACCACGCCGCCGGCACGGCTGCCTCCTCGGGTCGAGGGGCGGCGAGGACGTCGTCGTGTCCGCGCAGCTCGGCGTCGAGGACCGCGCCCGAGGCCGTCGCGACGACGGGAGTCAGGCGGGCGGTCGGGTCGATGCCGCAGGCGATGGCCAGGCCGCGCAGGCCCGGTCCGTCGGACCCGCCGAAGAGCGCGGAGGTGAGGGCTCGCCGACGGTGGGCCGGGCTGAGGGCGTGGAGGCGCAGCACCGCCTGCATGCCCCGGCGGACGTGGCCGACGATGCGCAGCAGCAGCTCCTGCACGGCGCGCGACAACGTCTCGACGTCGGGGAGGTCCTGCTCGCGGACCACGGCCGGGATGACGTGTCGCCGCAGGCCACGTCCGACGGCCTGGACGACGGCGGTCAGCTCGTCGTCGGTCATCCCGGCCTGGGCCTGGGTCTCGCCGAAGTGGAGGCAGCGGGCGGCGACGCTGCGACCGGCGGTCACCGGGTCGCCGCCGTGCGTGACGAAGGCGTCGGCGCAGGCGAGAGCGAGGTCCACCCACGCGTCGGTCGCGCGCGGGACGGAGCTGCGCACCAGCTTCTCGAGCCGGCCGCGCAACCCCGCCCCGTCAGGGAGGCCACTCGACGGGTGGTGCGGGAGGGAGGGTCGCACCGCTCCCGTCGACGCCATGGCTGCACCGTCACAGCGGTCCATGCACCGCGTCAACGCACGACGGCACCGGTGCCGCCAACACGGCCGATTCTTGTCACGCGCATGACAAGACCCGTCGAGGTTCAACCGCCTGCCACGACCACGGTGGCGGCGACGCCGACGCCGGCGGCGATGCCGGCCAGACCGGGACCGAGCAGCCCTGCGGCCGCGACCGCGCCGGCCAGCACGCTCCAGGCCAGGGCGACGGACTGACCACGACGAGCCGCCTCGACCGCGCCGCGGGCGGCCCCCACGGCCCGCGCCACCCGGCCGACGTCGAGGTCGGCCAGACCCAGGTCGGACGTGAGGGTCGAGCCGGTGCTCACGTGCAGCACCCGTCGACCGGCGTCCGTCCACGCGGCGACGGTGGCGCGCTGGCCGTCGGCGTCCACGTCACCGGCGGCGTCGTCGATGCCCACCTGCGCGGCCACCTCGCGCGTGCGGGCGTCGGTGTCAGGGGATCGGAGGGCGATCTCGAGGCCGAGGTCGCGCAGGGCCTGGACGCCCTCGGTGGCGTCGGCCCGGACGTCGTCACCCACGGTCAGCGTGCCGAGGACGCGTGCGTCGACCTCGACGCCCACGGTGGTCCAGACGCCCTCCTGGGCCGGCAGGCCGAGCCAGGGCAGATCACCGACGCGCACGGGGTGTCGGTCGACCCGGCCCGACACGCCGACGTCGCCGTGGCGCTGCAGCTCGGTGACCCGACCGCGACCGGAGAGTCGCGAGACGGCGCGTGCCACGCGCCCCTCCTGCTCGTGCTCGAGGGCGCCGGCGAACCAGCGCAGGTTGCGCTCGTGGTCGGGCTCCACGGGATCGATCGAGGTCACCCGCAGGGCACCGGTGGTCACGGTGCCGTCCTTGTCGAGGAGGGCGACGTCGGCGGCCGCCACCTGGGGAAGCGCCGCCGGGTGGGGGAAGGTGACGTCGTGCGGGGCCATGCGGCGGCGCGCGACCCGCAGGGCCGCCGGCCCGGCAGCGACCAGACCGGCCGGTCCGGCGGACACGAGCACGAGGGCGGCGACCTGGATACCACGACCGGGCGTCTCGACCACCGCCCAGACCGCGGCGGCCACCGTGGCCGCGGCGACGACGGACAGGACGAACCAGGCGGGTGCGTCCACGATGCTCTCGTCGCCTCGCCACAGCGACACGAGGCTGAGCAGCGCTGCGGAGGCGACGACGGCGATCGCCGTGGTGGGCCGCTCCTCGGCCAGCGCCTCGTACAGGGTGACGACGAGCGCGACGACCAGGCCGAGGCTGCCGAGCGTGGCAGCCCCGGGTCGCCGGCTCGCCAGCTCGGCCAGGGACCGCTGGTGCACGGGCGCGGCCAGGACGAAGGCGAGGGCGGCGACCCCGACGAGCGTCCACGGCCAGCCCTGGAAGCGCAGGTCGGGGACCATCGAGACGCCGACCGTGCCTGCGGTCAGCACCAGGCCGACGGCGAACGTGAGCACCAGGCAACGACGCGACGCCTGCGCGGAGAACGAGGCGGCTGCCGCGTGCGCGGTCACGACGCGTCCTCCGCCCGGAACCGCTCGAAGTCGCTCTGGTCGCCGGCCTTCCACAGCGGCACGCTGGCCTTGAGGAGCATGGTCAGCTGCACGAGGAACTCGGTGTCGTGCATGGCCTCGCCGAACAGCTCGTTGATGCGCTTCCAGCGGTAGCGGACGGTCTGGGGGTGGACGCCGAGGCGGGCGGCGATGGCGGGCGCGCTGTCGCGGGTCTCGAGCCAGACGAGCAGGGTCTCGGAGAGGATCTCGCGGGAGTTGGGGGTCTCCGCGAAGAGGGGACGGAGCAGCTCCTGGCCCAGCTGCTGGCGCAGGGTCGGCTCGGCGTGCAGCCAGATCTGGGTGCGATGCTCCCGGCAGTCGACCACCTGCGCGTCGGGGACGACGCCGCGGCGCACGAGGTCGAGTGCACGCCGGGCCCACCGGAACGCCGACGGGACGTCCGCGGGCTCGACCTCCCAGCCCACGGCCACCCGCGTGACGCCGGCGTCCACCAGGGCGCTGGTCATGCAGGCGCGGTCGGCGGAGTCGACCATCGCCACGACGGTCTCGTCGTGACGCACCAGGAGGGCGCGCTGCGCGAGGACCGTCAGGTCGGGACGCTCGCCACCGAGCTCGGCGACGGCCAGCACGATGGAGGCCGGGATCGGCCAGACCTCGTCGGTCCCGGGCTGGACGGTCCCGGTGAGCAGCTGCTCGGCCAGCGCCGCTCGGGCGCGGTTCGGGTCGGCAGCCCGCTGTCGACGTGCCTCCTCGTGCCCGGCCTCGACCTGCCGCTGCAGGTGGCCGACGAACGCCAGCAGCCCGTCGGAGACGAGGGCCGACGTCGTCCCGTCCTCGGCCAGCTCCTGGAAGCGTGCCCAGCCGATGCGCACGGCGACGGCCAGCCCGACCTGGAACTCGTCGAGCGTCCGCTCCGCCCGGGCCTCCCGCCGCCCGAGGGAGCGGAAGACGTCGTCCACGCCCCGGTCGCGGTGGGGGGCGCCGTCGAGCTCGTCGAGGAAGCGGTGCAGTGCGGTCGAGACCGCCTCGGCGGCCACGGCGCGGCTCGTCGGGCGCGCGAACTGCGGCACGCGCTCGCACACGGCGTCGATGATCTCGGTGGTGAGGGTCGGGACGACGCGACGCACGCGGCGTGCGTGGGCGGCGACGAGGTCGGACGTGGAACGGTCCGCGAACAGCGTCATCGCGCGGACCCGTGCGGTCCAGGTTCCATCGCCGGCTCCCCGATCCGATGACTCGTGTGGCTGCACCGAGTTCTACCCCGCTGCCGGGTCGGCGTCAACGTCCGTGGGCAGCGAGCGGAGCAGCACGAAGTGGTGCGTCGCGATGCGCAGGTCTCGACCCTCCCGTCGTGCGTCGATCGGTCCACCGCGGACCGCGCCCCCGCCGCGACTGTGCCGCACGCCGGGCCTCCTGGACGAGCCGCCGGCCCGCGCACGTCCCGTTCTTGTCATGCGCGTGACAAGAAATGACGAGGCGTGCGCCCTCGCTCGGACTGGCGGCGCAGTCGTCCCGGCGCAACGTCATGGCGGGGACCCGGCGTCCGCAGCGTGCCGCGCGACCATGTCACGACGGGGTGGCGTCCAGGTGCCCTCGCCGACGCCTATCCTCCGGTGATCCGAGGCGCCTCGGCCGGGAACGGCAGCTCGTCGGGAACGGGCTTGACGTTGGGGTTCGGGCTGAACTTCTGGCAGTTGATCGACTCCGGCGTCGTCGCCCCGGGTGCCGGGGGCATGAGGCGCGAGCCGTCCTCGGACGGTTGAATGCACGACATCTCGCCGACCACGACCTCGACCGGGTTGCCCGGACCGGAGATCGCCGACGTCAACAACGGCGACAGGTCGTCCTGCCCATCAGTGCCGCACCCCGTGAAGGACGGGATGTCGATGGCGCCCGCGAGGGTGCCACCGGCGAGACCGTAGAAGCCGTCCTTCGGGTCGAAGCGCTCGAACTGGAAGGCGCCGTCGGCCGAGACGTCCTCGATGTACTCGCTCTCGATCTTGAGCCGGGCCGGCGAGGAGGTCCGGCAGGTGGACCCGAGTCTGATGTCGACACCGTCCACCTGCACCCTTCGCACCCGCACGAGGACGCTGTCCTCCAGCCTCGCCGGGAACACCTCGATGCGCGTCGGTCCGGACGGATCGCCCAGCCCGTAGCGGATGTTGTCCTTCGCCGACGCCTTCAGCGGGTACGGAAGGCCGTTCGCGTCGCGCCGCTGCTCGATCTGCAGGTCGATCTGCACCGGGATCGACCCGAACGCGACCGTGCGGACCGGGATGAGAGGCGAGAGTCCGTAGTTGTGCTCGCTTCCAGGGGGAGAGACGAAGAAGGTACGAAGCTCGAAGAAGAAGTCGGTTCCCGAGTAGTACTCAGGTGGATTGGAGAGGTTCTGGCCGTAGCCGAGCAGTGCGACGTTGCCCATGACCGCCAGGGGGATGCGTGCCCACTGCCGCGCCTTCGGAGATCCGGTCATGCCCAGCTGCACGAAGTTGATCCACTGGTAGGTGTCGGCGAAGTCCTCCGACGGGCACGGGTTCTCGGGCATGTCCTCGCACGGCACGAACGGCAGGCCCGGCTGCTGTCCCTCGCGCTGCGGTTCCGCGTCCGCCCCCACGACGGCGCACAGCAGGAGCAGCAGGCAGGACGTCACGATCAGGACGGAGCCGCGAAGTCTGCGCCGAGTGGTCATGGAGAGCAGCGTCGATCGCCTCGTCGTCGGCGGTCAAGGCCCTGACGGATCGAAGGCCGGCCGCCGTCGGAACTTGTCACCGACATGACAAGAGTTCCGTGGCGGACATCGACAGGCGACGGGTGCTGACCCCATGTCCAGGAGGAGGGAGCCCATCGCACGACGGACGAAATTGTCATGCGAGTGACAATTTCGGGCTCGATGTGACCGGTGCCGACCGCGGTGGCTTGCTGGACAGGGGGTGGCGAGGGGCCTACTGAGGCGGTGACGCACGTCACTCAACCTTTCGGCAGATCGGAGCACGACATGAAGATCAAGAACGCAGCCATCGGGGGCGCAGCCCTTGCCCTCGCCGCAGTGGCGGCGGCCGGCCCGGCCCTCGCCACCGGCAGCTCCTACACCGTCGCCGTCGGCGGCAGCTCGGCCTCGGGGACGCACACCATCACGGCAGCCTCGTCCGGTGCCCTCAGCTTCGCGGTGCCGACGCTCTCCATGGGCTGCGCGAGCGCCAACGTGCCGACCTCGCCGGTCTCGAGCGTCGCGAGCGGCACCGGCATCGTCGACATCGCCGCGATCAACAAGATCAACTTCGCGGGCTGCACCGGTCCCGGCGGCACGCTCACGGTCACCACGGTGGGCTCGTGGAAGCTGCACGGGACGGGCGCGGCCACGTCCGGCACCTCCGACGTCGTCGCCGGCCACGTGGACAACATCACGGCCAACGTCGCCAACGCCGTCTGCCGCTTCACGGTGACCGGCAAGGCCAACGGCACGTTCAGCGAGTCGACGCAGCGTCTGCAGGTCAGCGAGACGGGCTTCACCGGCAACCTCCGCGTGTCGAACGTGGTCGGCTGCCTCGGGCAGGTCCAGAACGGCCAGGCGGCCAACTTCACGGGCACGTTCAACGTGACGTCGCCCGACGGCGCGATCAACGTCAGCTGACGCGTCCCGGCCTGCTGCACCACACGGCGGGCCATCACGGGTGGGGCCGAGCCCACGCTCGGCCCCACCCGTCCCTGACCTCACCCGAACGACCACCCCTCGCACCACCAGTCCTCAAGGAGCACCCATGTCCATCACCCTCGCGCCCCGCTGGCGCAAGCGCGCCGCCGTGGCCGCTGCCGGCGCCGCCGTCGCGCTCGTCCCCGTCGCGGCTCACGCGGCCACCATCGTCACGATCACCTACGACGCCCAGGGCACCTCCCACATCGCCAAGACGAACTCCGACGTCGCCCTCGGCCCCACCACGCTGCGCACCGACCTCGACATCGACACCGGCGACTTCACCGGATCGCTGCCGCTGCCGGGCACGTCGACGGAGTTCAAGATCGCCGGCTTCCTCCCGGTGAAGGCCAAGGTCGACTTCATCGAGGCGGCCCCACTCACCGGCCACATCAACCTGACCCAGACGCAGGCCCAGGTGAGCTCCACGGCGACCTACTACGTGAAGCTGTCGGACATCAAGGTCGCCGGGTTCCCGACCTTCGCGGGCAGCAAGTGCAAGACGAAGGCGCCCGTGTCCATCCCGGTCGGCACGCGTCCGGACGAGGGCTTCGACCTCATCAACGGCGGTGAGCTCGTCGGCACCTACACGATCGGCAAGTTCGAGAACTGCGGCATCAACACGCCGCTGATCAACAGCCTCGTGCCCGGTTCCGGCAACACCGTCGACATCACCGTGACGAACGGCGTCGTCGCGGAGTGACGCCCTGACCTCGTCGGCCCCGCGTCCCCCTGGGCGCGGGGCCGACGTGCATCGCCCACGCATCGAAGGAGAACCATGAGGAACATCACTGTGCGCCGGCTCCTCGCCGGCACCGCCGCAGCCCTGTGCCTGGCCGTCGGCGTCGGCCCGGCCGGAGCGACGGGGAACAGCGTGACAGTCGCCGTCGGAGGCACCAGTGCTCCCAGTGCTCACCCGTTCAGCGCGACGACTCAGGGGTCCGTCTCGTGGGCGGCGCCTGCGCTCGCGTGGGGCTGTACCAGTGCGAAGATCCCGTCGAGTCCGGTCTCCGAGGTGCATGGCGGGACGGGCGTCACCGATGTCCTCACCGTTCGAGCCATGTCGTTCCAGGGATGCACGTGGCCCCTCGGCGCCATGAACACGAGGCTGACGGCACCAGCGACACTGCATGTGACGGGATCAGCCACGTCCGGCTCCACCGACCAGGTGCGCGGCCGCCTCGACGACGTCACGATCGTGTCGTCGTACGCGGTCTGCGAGTACACCGTGACCGGTTCGGCACGGTTCACTTTCGACGAGGGAACGCAGCGCCTCGCCATCGAGGAGACCGGGTTCACCGGCAACCTCACGGTGTCGAAGGTCCGAGGATGCCTCGGGTGGGTGCAGAACGGCCAGGCGATGAACCTGACCATGAACCTCCAGCTCACCTCACCCGACGGTGCGATCAACATCAGCTGACGAGGACGCGGGGCGGCCTGGGGACGAAGCCCTTCCCAGGCCGCTACCGATCGGTATCATGAAGGTGGCGCGAGCCCGGGAACGCCATCCGATCTGCCGAGACGACAGCCTCCGGGGCTCGCGCCACCTCGCGCGCTGGAGATGCACTCAGCAGCTACACCGCGCGCCGCCACGCCACGATGCTCGACTCCAGGGCCGACAGCAGGGCGAGGGTCTGGGTCGGCTCGTCCAGGCGCGAGCCGAAGAGCGCGTGCAGCCGGCGCAGGCGGTGCCGGACCGTCTGGTCGTGCACGCCCAACCGGGCCGCGAGGGCCGGGGCGCTGTCGCGGGTCTGCAGCCACAGCAGCATCGTCTCGGCCAGCGCGATGCGACGCTTCGGCGACTGGCCCAGCAGTGGGGCGAGCACCTTCTCGTCGGCGAGCCGCCGCAGGGTCGGGTCGGCGTGCTCGCACAGGCGTGACTGGTGCTGCTCGCAGTCGAGCACGTGGTCGGCCGGCGGCTCGATCACGCCGTCCTCGAGCAGCGACAGCCCGCGGCTCGTCCAGCGGACGGCGCGGTGCACCTCGTCGGGCGCCACCGCCCACGAGAGCGAGACGTCGTGCCCGGTGCGATCGGCCAGCGTCCGGGCCAGACGCGTCGTGGTGGCGGGATCGGCCACCACGATGAGGCGGTCCTGGCGCACGCCCGACAGCGCCTCCTGGCACGCCGAGACCAACGACGTCGACACGGTGTCGTGAGCGGTCACGGCCACCACGACCTGCTCGGGCAGGACCCAGGAACATCGGTCCGCGACCTCGCGCAGGCCGTCGGGACCTGTGCCGTCGAGCAGGGCCACGAGCATGGCCGCGCGACCCTGCTCGCGCGCCTGAGTCGCGCGGGCCCTCGTCTCCACGAACCCCGTGAAGGCGTGCTCGAACAGCGCCTTCTGGTACGCGATGAGGCCGTCGCCGAGCGCCCCCACGACCTCGGCCGACTGCCCGAGCGCCGTGGCCGCGAGCCGCACGTCCGTCCACGACTCCTGGGTGGCGATGTGGTGGGCGGCGCGCATCGCGTCGAGGTTGAGGCCGGCCGCCGCCTGGTAGCTGCCGAGCCAGCGGTAGAAGGTGTAGATCTCGGTGCCGTAGGTGGGCGCTCCGGCGACGGTGTCGACGAAGACGGCCACCGCGCGGGTGATCGCCTCGTCGATGCCCTTGTGGATCACGGGATCGGCGTCGGCCGAGAACCCTGCGACCTCCTCCCGGATGCGGCTGACGATGCGTCGGGTCAGCTCCACCGAGCGCGGTCGGTAGCCGGCCACGACCGCGGCGTCGATCTGCGGTAGGCCCAGGACCTCCCGCAGCAGCTGGCGGTCCCGGCCGGACTCCGTCGGACGGGCGTCGCGCTCGTGTGCCACTGCAGTCATGTGTCTCCCCCTTGCTCGTGCCGCGAGCCCGAGGCCGCGCGGACGTTCCCTCGAGCACAGTCAACGATCGGGTGCGGGGCGCGTCCAGGCTGGACGTACCGACGGCACGGAATCGATCGGGAACTTGTGACGCGGGTAACAACTTCCTGCGCGGGTCGGGGAGCCGGTCAGGGGCGCAGCAGGTCCAACGGGTCGACGTCGAGGCGCGCGGCCAGGTGCTCGAGGCTGACGAGCGTCAGGTTCCGCTCGCCGCGCTCGACCGATCCGAGGTAGGTGCGGTGGTAGCCGAGCTGCTCGGCGAACTTCTCCTGGCTCAGGCCGAGGGACTCACGGTGCCGGCGCAGGCGTTGGCCGAGGATCTGCTGCAGTGGCTGACTCACGCGTGCAGCGTGGCGCAGTGCGACTCATCGGTCGACAGACCGATGAGTAGCATCCGGCGGTCCCTCCGGTCACCGGTCGAGCTGGGCCTGGAGAGCCGTCGCGACCCGTCGCGCACTGTCCGGGGCGAGCACCAGGTGCTGACGCTGCTGGTCGGGCTCGCCGACGAAGACCCACTCCTCGGGCTCCCCGCAGCGCCGGGTGCGCACGACCAGCAGGTCGGTGGCCAGCGGACGCGGTCGGGCACTGCCCTGCTCCCGCACGCCGAGCACGACGGGCAGGTAGTGGGGCGTGCCCTCGTGGTGACGATCCTCCGGTGCGTCGTCCTCCCGGTGCGTCGAGGCGCACCAGGACGGGCACGGCTCGTGCAGCCAGCGGGGTCGGGCGTGGTCACCGTCCATGCAGGGTCCCTTCGTCGTTGCGCCCGGAACGGGGTGTCCAGCCCACGCTAGGGCGCGCTCCGGACACGGGTCGTGCGCTCGTGCCCGGCTCCCAGGGTGCGACTCATCGGTAGCGGCGCGACGTCTCGCGGGCCGCCGCCGCGCGGGCCCGCCGAAAGTTGTCACGCGGCTGACAAGAAATGACCGGCAGGCACTCTCTGTGGCCCTGGGCCTGGCGGCGTGGCCTGCGACACACCTACGGTCGGCCACGGTCGTGACGCACCCAGGATGCGTCGGGCCTGCAGGACGACGGAGGGGCGAAGAGCATGGGCGGAAGCGTCGAGGTGCGGGGACTGACCAAGTCCTTCGGGCGCCAGAACATCTGGCACGACGTCACCCTCACGTTGCCGCCGGGGGAGATCACCGCGCTGCTCGGGCCCTCGGGAACCGGCAAGTCCGTCTTCCTCAAGTCCCTCATGGGCATCGTGGACCCCGAGCGCGGCGAGGTGCTGATCGACGGCGTCGACATGGTGTCGGTCAAGGAGGGCCACCGCCTCGAGCTGCGCAAGAAGTTCGGCGTGCTGTTCCAGGACGGTGCGCTCTTCGGCTCGATGAACGTGTACGACAACGTCGCCTTCCCGCTGCGCGAGCACACCCGCATGAGCGAGGAGGAGATCCGCCAGGTCGTCCTCGACCGGCTCGACATGGTGGGCCTGCTCGGTACCGAGCACAAGGTGCCCGGCGAGATCTCCGGCGGCATGAAGAAGCGGGCCGGCCTGGCCCGCGCGCTCGTGACCGACCCCGAGATCATCCTCATCGACGAGCCCGACTCCGGCCTCGACCCGGTGCGCACCTCCAACCTCGCCCAGCTGCTCGTGGACGTGAACACCGCCACCGACGCCACGATGCTCGTGGTCACCCACAACATCGAGCTGGCGCGCACGCTGCCCGACAACCTCGGCATGCTCTACCGCTGCGAGCTCGTCATGTTCGGTCCGCGCGAGGAGTTCCTGCTCACCGACCACCCGGTCGTCAGCCAGTTCATGAGCGGCGACCCAGAGGGTCCGATCGGCATGAGCGAGGAGAACGACCACCGCACGATCGACCTCTTCGACGAGCCGGTGGACTACGGCACGGGTGGCCCCCTGCGCCACGGCGGAGCCCGCGCGATCGAGGTGCTGCCCCGCCAGCTCGAGCCCCGCTCGGGGGGTGCTCGACCCAGCTCCGTGCGTCACCGTGAGCGGGTCAGCGCGGGCAACGCACCGCTCTACGTGGCCGACGACGACGACACCCACCGAGTCCCGCCGAACCCGACGCCGGGTGCCGTCGCGCGGTCGCTGACCGCCACGGGCGACGTCTTCGCCCTCGCCCTCGACACCACCCGCGCCACGTTCCGCCGGCCCTTCGCCGCGCGCGAGGCGCTCGAGCAGTTCTGGTTCGTCGTGAGCGTCTCGTGGATCCCCGCGATCCTCGTCGCGATCCCGTTCGGGGCGGTCATCGCCCTCCAGCTCGGCACGCTCACGGTGCAGGTCGGCGCCCAGTCGTTCACGGGTGCGGCGAGCGTGCTCGCGGTCGTCCAGCAGGCGGCTCCGATCGTCACGAGCCTCGTGATCGCCGGGGCGGGTGGTGCAGCCATCTGCGCCGACCTCGGCTCGCGCCGCATCCGCGACGAGATCGACGCGATGCGGGTGATCGGCGTGAACCCCGTGCAACGCCTCGTGGTGCCGCGCGTGCTCGCCTGCATCGGTGCCGCCATCCTGCTCAACGGCCTGGTGTCGGTGGTCGGCGTCGTCGGCGGCTACGTCTTCAACGTCATGGTGCAGGGCGGCACGCCCGGCGCCTACCTGTCCAGCTTCACGGCACTGGCGCAGATCTCGGACCTGTGGGTCGGCGAGCTCAAGGCCGTGGTGTTCGGCTTCATTGCCGGCATCGTGGCCTGCCACCGGGGGCTCAACACCGCTCCCGGCCCGAAGGGCGTGGGCGACTCGGTGAACCAGTCGGTGGTCATCACGTTCCTGCTGCTGTTCTTCGTCAACTTCGTGATCACCACGCTGTACCTGCAGCTCGTCCCGGGCAAGGGAGCCTGACATGACGGTCGCACCGCCCCAGGGGCCCGGAGCCGGAGGGCGCACGCCCCGGCCCGAGCCGACGCCCGAGGAGCTCGGCATCGACGACCGACCCGCCCGCTGGTGGGACCGGCCGATCGACGCCGTCGCCGCGGCCGGCGCCGAGCTGCGCTTCTACGGACGCGTGCTGGCCTGGATCCCGGCCACCGTCCGGCGCTACCCGCGCGACATCCTCCGGCTGCTGTCGGAGGTCAGCTTCGGCTCGGGGGCTCTCGCGGTCATCGGCGGCACCATCGGCGTGATGCTCGGCATGACGCTCTTCGTCGGCAGCGTGGTCGGCATGCAGGGCTACGCGGCCCTCGACCAGATCGGCACGTCGGCCCTGAACGGCTTCATCTCCGCCTACTTCAACACCCGCGAGATCGCGCCGCTCGTGGCCGCGCTCGCGCTGTCGGCCACGGTCGGCTCGGGCTTCACCGCGCAGCTGGGTGCCATGAAGATCAACGAGGAGGTCGACGCCCTCACGGTCATGGCGGTGCCGAGCGTGCCCTACCTCGTCACCACCCGCGTGGTCGCCGGCTTCGTCGCGATCATCCCGCTGTACGTGATCGGCCTGCTCACGTCGTACTTCGGCGCCCGGATGGTCACCGTCCACCTGTACGGGCAGTCGGCCGGCACGTACGACCACTACTTCTCGCTGTTCCTGCCGCCGATCGACATCCTGCTGTCGTTCGCCAAGGTGCTGGTCTTCGCCGTCCTCATCATCCTCATCCACTGCCGGCTCGGGTTCATGGCGCAGGGCGGGCCTGCCGGCGTCGGCATCGCGGTCGGCACGGCCGTGCGCCGCAGCATCGTCACCGTCGCGGTGCTCGACCTCGTCCTGTCGATGGCCCTGTGGGGCACCACCACGACCGTGCGGATCGCCGGATGAGCGCGCGCCGGGGCGCTCCGCGCTGGGTCGACGTGCTGCTCGGCCTGGGCTACGGGCTCGTCGTCGTGGCGCTCGTCGGGGGCGCGGTGCTCGCCTACAACAGGGCGTTCGTGCCGAGCTCCGACGTGGAGCTGCGCACCGACGCGATCGGCAACGCCCTGCAGAAGGGATCGGACGTGAAGCTGCACGGCGTCCCGGTGGGCGAGGTCTCGAAGATCACCACGGCCGACGACGGAGCCGTCCTCACGCTCGCGCTCCAGCCCGAGGTCCTGGAGCGGCTGGCGCCCGACACCACAGGCCGGCTGCTGCCCAAGACGTTGTTCGGCGAGCGCTACGTCGAGCTGCAGACCACGGCCCCGGCCGGCGGCCACCTGCAGGCGGGTGCGGTCATCGAGCAGGACGCGTCGGCGGAGGCGATCGAGCTGCAGAAGGTGCTCGACGAGCTGCTCCCGCTGCTGCAGTCCATCCAGCCCGAGAAGCTGCAGTCCACCCTCAACGAGCTCGCGACGATGCTGCGCGGCCGCGGTGGCGAGCTGGGCGACACGCTGCAGGCGTGGGGCGAGTACGTGCAGCGGCTGCAGCCGAGCGTGCCGCTGCTGGCCGAGGACCTCGACCGGCTCGGCACCGTGGCCGAGACCTATGCCGACGCCGCTCCCGACCTGCTCACGGCGCTCGACGACCTCACGACCACCTCGGGCACCCTCGTGGCCAAGGGCCAGGCGCTCACCGAGGTGTACGAGCGGGTCATCGCGTCGGCCGACGAGAGCCGTGGCTGGGTGGCCGGCAACGCGAGCACCATCGAGATCCTGGCCGAGGACAGTCGCAAGGCGCTCGAGGCCGCGGCACCCTACGCCCGCACGTTCCCGTGCCTGCTGCGGTCGGCGCGTCAGTTCATCCCGCGGATGGACCGGGTGCTCGGCAAGGGCACGGACCAGCCCGGTCTGAAGGTGGTGCTGAACGTCAGCCCGCCGCGCAGCGGCTACCAGCCCGGGCGCGACACCCCCTCGTTCAGCGGCGGCGGCAAGCCGTCGTGCCCCTACGTCCCCACCGGAGCCGCCGCGCGGGCGTCGTCCGCGACCACCGCGTCCGAGCCCGAGGCGATCCAGCCGCCCGCCTACGACCCGCGCGGGTCCGCGGTCGCGTCGGCGGGCCTGGGCGAGGCGAACTCACCGGCCGAGAACCAGCTCATCGCCGAGCTGGTCGCGCCGAGCCAGGGCATGAGCCCCCAGGACTACCCGCGCTGGGCGAGCCTGCTCGTCGGTCCGACGCTGCGCGGCACGAAGGTGGAGCTGCGATGAAGACGCTCGTCCTCAAGAGCCTGGTGTTCACGGTCGTCACCGTGCTCGCGACCGTGGCGCTGGCCGGGACCATCCGCAACTCGACGCCCGGCTCGTCGAGCAGCTACACGGCGCTGTTCTCCGACGCCACGAGCCTGAACCGCGGCGACGACATCCGCATGGCCGGGGTGAAGGTCGGCACGGTGACCGAGGTGGCCGTGCACGACAACCGCGTGGCCGGGGTCGAGTTCACCGTCCAGGACGCCGTGCGGCTGCCCCGAGGGACCACCGCCCAGCTGCGCTTCCGCAACCTCGTCGGGCAGCGGTACATCTCGCTCGAGCCGCCGGAGGTCGCGGACACCGACACGCTGCCGACCGGTCACACGTTCGGCCTGGAGGAGACGCGGCCGGCCCTCGACCTGACCATGCTGTTCAACGGCTTCCAGCCGCTCATGCAGTTCCTCGACCCCAAGGACGTCAACGCCCTCAGCGGGCAGATCATCGCCGTGTTCCAGGGCGAGGGCGCCACCGTCGAGGGGCTGCTCTCCAGCACAGCCAGCCTCACGTCGACCCTGGCCGAGAAGGACCAGGTCATCGGCGAGCTGATCGACAACCTCACGTCGGTGCTCACCACGGTGAACGGGCGGTCCGACGAGCTCGACCGGACCATCATCACGCTGCAGCAGCTCGTCTCGGGTCTCGCCGAGGACCGCGAGACCATCGGCGACACCCTCGACGGCATGGGCCGGCTCACGAGCAGCGTCGCCGACCTCCTGGAGGAGGGCCGCCGCCCGCTCAAGGACTCCATCGCCTCGCTCGGCTCGCTGTCCGGGGAGCTGGCCGACGCCGAGGACGTGCTGAACCGCTTCTTCGACACGCTGCCGGGCAAGCTCGACCGCATCGGACGCACGGCGTCGTACGGGTCCTGGATCAACTTCTACGAGTGCGAGATCACGGGTGTCATCCCGCGTCCCGAGGGCTACTTCGGCGACCTCGGTGCCCAGCCCGTCGCGAAGAGGTGCACCGCATGACCCGGACACGCAAGGCTCCCCGCTTCCCGACGGCGTTCGCGGAGCGCAACCGCGTCGTGATCGCCGTCGTCGGGCTGCTGACCATGGCCATCGTCTTCCTGCTCGCCTTCAACGCCCAGGCCCTGCCGATCATCGGCGGCGGAAGCACCTACCAGGCGCAGTTCGCCGAGGCCGGTGGGCTCAAGCCGGGCAACGAGGTCCGCGTGGCCGGGGTCAAGGTCGGCGAGGTGACGGGGCTGGAGCTCGACGGCGACACGGTGGTCGTGACCTTCCGCGCCAAGGACGTGCGGGTCGGACCGCAGTCGCGGGCGGCGATCAAGGTCAAGACCACGCTGGGCCAGAAGTTCCTGGCCGTCGACCCGCTCGGGGCCGGCGAGATCGACGGGCCCATCCCGTTGCAGCGCACGAGCACGCCGTACGACGTCAACGCGGCGTTCTCCGACCTCTCCGACACGATCGGCGAGATCGACACCGACCAGCTCGAGACCAGCCTCGAGGTCCTGTCCGACACCTTCGAGGACACGCCGAAGGCGGTGCGCGAGTCCGTCGCCGGGCTGACCGACCTCTCGCGCGTCGTGGCCAAGCGCGACGACGAGCTCGCCGCGCTGCTGGCCTCCACGCGTGAGGTCAGCGGCACCCTCAAGGACCGCAACGCCGAGTTCGCGAAGCTCCTGCAGGACGGCAGCAGCCTGCTCGAGGAGCTCGCGTCCCGTCGCGAGACGGTGCAGGCGCTGCTCGACGGCACCGAGCGGCTGGGCACCCAGCTCACCGGTTTGGTGCGCGACAACGAGGAGCAGCTGCGGCCGGCCCTCGCCAAGCTCGACGACGTGGCCGAGATCCTCCAGGCCAACCAGAGCAAGCTCGAGGCCTCCTTGCGGCGCCTCGGTCCGTACTACCGCACGCTCGCGTCGGCTACCGGCAACGGCCCGTGGGTCGACGCCTACATCTGCGGACTGTTCGACGCCAGCGGCGCACCCGAGCTGCGCAACGACGTCGCCCGTGACTGCGCACCGAAGAAGGGAGGGGGCCAGTGAGACGCCGGACCCTCGTCATCGCCCTCGTGGCCGCGCTCGCCGTCGTGGCGGTCGTCGGCTGGCGCGCGACCGCTGCGCGCGACCGCACCACCGTGCAGGCCGTCTTCGAGTCCAGCGTGGGTCTCTACGCCGGCTCCGACGTGCAGATGCTCGGCGTGCCCGTCGGCACGGTCACCGACGTCGCGCCCGGCCCCGCCGGCGTGACCGTGACCATGCGCCTCGACCCGGGCCAGGCCGCAGCCGCCGACACGGCCGCGGTCATCGTCGCGCCGACGCTCGTGTCCGACCGCTTCGTGCAGCTGACGAAGCCGCACACGAGCGGCCCGACGCTGGAGGACGGCGCCGTGCTGCCGATGGAGCGCACCGCGGTGCCGGTCGAGATCGACGACCTCTACGCGAGCCTCACCGACGTGAGCGAGAAGCTCGGTCCCGACGGCGCCAACCGCGACGGCGCGCTGTCGCGCTTCCTCGACGTGGCCGACCGCAACCTGCGGGGCCAGGGCGTCAAGATCAACCAGCTGATCGGCGACTTCGGCGACGCCTCGGGAACCCTCGCGGACTCCAGCGACGACCTGTTCGCCACGATCTCGAACGTCAGGGAGTTCAACGACATGCTCGTGGAGAACGACGACGCCGTGGCCGACGTGAACCGGCAGTTCGCCGAGGTCAACGACTACCTGGCCGACAGCAGCGGGGACCTGGCAGGAGCGATCGACAACCTCGGTGAGGCGCTCGCCCTGGTCGACGACTTCATCCGCGACAACCGCGGCGCGCTGAGGACCAGCGTCGAGAACCTGCAGGGTCCGACCCGGGTGCTCGTCAACCAGCGCGAGGCGTTGGAGGAGACCGTCCGGCTGGTCCCGCTCGTCCTGCAGAACTTCCTGCGGGCGTACGACCCGGACCTCAAGGCGCTCACCGGTCGCGGCAACCTCAACGAGGCCTCGATCTGGAAGGACGGCGGCGACGCACCCGCCCTGCTCCCGGAGGTGAACCGATGAGGGGAGGGCCGATGAGGCGCCTGCTGGTGGCCGCGGTGGTGGCCGGTCTCGCCGCGCTGTCCGGCTGTGGCGTGCTCGGCGGCGGGGTCTACGACACGCCGCTGCCCGGCGGCGTCGACGTCGGCTCCGAGCCGATCCGCATCACGGCCGACTTCGACGACGTGCTCGACCTCGTGCCCCAGTCCAGCGTCAAGGTCGACGACGTGGCGGTCGGCCGCGTCGACCGCATCCGGCTCAACCCGGACGGACGCAGCGCCCGGGTGACGCTGCTCGTCAACCGCGACGCGCAGCTTCCGGCCGGCACGGTCGCCCGTCTGCAGCAGACGTCGCTGCTCGGTGAGAAGTACGTCGCCCTGGTCCGGCCGCAGACGCCCCAGGCCGGCCAGCCGATCGCCGACGGGACCCGGCTCGGTCTGGCCGACACGTCCCAGGCGGCGGAGGTCGAGCAGGTGCTCGGGTCGCTGTCGATGGTGCTGAACGGTGGCGGCATCGGCCAGTTCCAGGAGATCTCGCGCGAGCTGCAGGAGGTGTCGACGGGTCGTCCGGAGGAGATCAGGGGGTTCCTCCGGGAGATGGACACGTTCGTCACCACGCTCGACGACCGCAAGGAGTCGATCACCGCGGCCATCGACGGGCTCGCCCGGTTGTCGGAGAACCTGGAGGCCGACCAGGACAAGATCGTCTCGGCCCTCGAGGGACTGTCGCCCGGCATGCAGGTGCTCGTCGACCAGCGCGAGGACCTCGTGGCCATGCTGTCGGCCCTCGACCGGCTCTCGACGGTGACGGTCAAGACGCTGGACGCCTCGCAGGACGACATCGTCGCCGACCTGAAGGCGCTCGACCCGATCCTGGAGAACCTGGCACGTGCCGGGCGCGACCTCCCGGAGTCGCTCGAGATCCTGCTGACGTACCCCTTCCCGGACTCGGTCATGGGGGCCATCGAGGGCGACTACGTGAACGCCTTCATCGAGACGAACTTCCGGACCCTGCCCGCGGGATGCGAGGCGGCGGGGTGCGCCTGGGCGCAGGTCGAGGACCCGAACTACCCGGACGACCCGATGAGCGGCGTGCGTCGCAAGGGACTCGATCCGAAGGCGTTGCTGGAGGAGCGGCTCGAGGGGGCCGAGGACGAGCAGGACGTGCCGCCGAGCCTGCTGCCGCCCACGTCGTCCCCGGCCCCGGGGTCACCCGCACCGACGATCCCCGTGCCGAGCGCCACGGTGCCCACCCCCGACGGCTCGCCGAGCCCGTCGCCCTCCCCGTCGCCCTCGGTCGATCCGACCACGACTCCTCGAGAGGGTGAGCAGTGATGCTGACCGGACGCATCAGAGCCCAGATCGTGGCCTTCGTGGTCCTCGGGCTGGTCGCCACCTCCTACCTCGGCGCCACGTACGTGGGCATCAACCCGTTCTCCACCGGCTACACCGTGACGGCGGCCCTGCCCTCCGCAGGAGGTGCCTTCGAGAACGGCCAGGTCACCTACCGAGGGGTGCCTGTCGGCCGCGTCGACAGCCTCGAGGCCACCGACGAGGGCGTGCGCATCACGATGTCCATCGACGGCGACGCCCCGCGGATCCCGGCCGACGCCGCACCCAAGGTCGTCAACCGCTCCGCCATCGGCGAGCAGTACGTGGACCTGCAGGGCGGGACCACAGGGGGAGCCGCCCTGGCGGACGGCGACCGGCTGTCGGCGGGCGAGGAGTCCCAGCCTCCGGGCATCGACCGGGTGCTGCGGTCCGGGGAGAAGTTCGTGTCCTCGGTGCCCGAGGAGGCGCTGACGTCGGTGATCGACGAGGGCTACGACGCCTCCCAGGGCGTCGCGCTCGACTTCGGCTCGCTGCTCGAGAGCTCGCAGGAGTTCCAGGCGGCGGCCGACCGGAACTTCGTCGCCACGCGGGGCCTGATCGAGAACTCCGACCGGGTGCTCCGCACGCAGGAGGCGTCGTCGCAGAGCATCCGCTCGTTCAGCGCGGACCTCGCCACCATCGCCTCCACGCTCGAGTCCTCCGACGGGGACCTGCGTCGGCTCATCGACAACACGCCCGCCGCGGCTCGCGAGATCGACGTGCTGTTCCAGGAGGTCGGCCGACCGCTCGGAGTCGTGCTCGCCAACCTGGTGACCCCCGCGCAGGTGTTCGGGATCAACGCCGGGGGCGTCCAGGACGCGCTGGTGACCGCACCCAAGGCGTTCAGCATCGGGTGGACGGTCACCGGCTCGCGGGGGATCAACCTCGCGCTCTCGCAGTCGTACTTCTCGCCGCTGCCGTGCACCACGGGCTACGGGGGCACCACGCCGCGGCCGGGGTCGCAGACGTCGGGTGGCTCCTCCTTCAACCTGCAGGCCGGCTGCCGCTCGTCGGCGAAGGCCTCCAACGTCCGCGGACCGAAGGGCACGCCCCGACGCCTGGCGTCGGTGGCGACCGCACCCGACGGCCCGGCCGTCACGGCCGACGTCCGCATGGCCGACTCGCTGTCCGACCTGATGGGTGGTGCACGATGATCACGAAGGACGCGCTCGCCGAGCGCGAGGACGTGGGGGAGCAGTCGATGACGGACGACGCCGTGCCGCCGGACGAGGTCGGCCCGCCGGCACCGGGGACGCAGAAGCGGGAGCCGTGGGTCCTCGGCTGGGTGCTGGTGGCGCTGGGCCTGGTCGTCGCCCTGAGCGGGTCGGTGGCGTGGTGGACCGCCGCGCACAGCGAGGACCTGCAGCTGGCGCGCACGCGGGACGCGGTGCTGATCGCGACCACGAGCGACGTCGCCATTCTCAACAGCCTCGACTACCGCGACGTCCAGGCCGGCCTCGACGGCTGGAAGGCCGTCACCACCGGCACGCTCCACGACCAGTTCGCCGGGCTGGACGCCAAGGACCGTGAGCTGCTCGCCGACCAGCGCAAGATCTCGAAGGGTCGCGTGGTGGAGGCAGCGGTGCTCGACGTCGACGGTGCCACCGCCGAGGTCATCGCGTCGGTCGAGACCACCGTCCGCGACGGCGCGGACGTCGACGCCGAGCCGGTCGTCAAGCGCAACCGCTTCACCGCCACGCTCCAGCGCTCCGGCGGCACGTGGAAGGTCAGCGACCTCCAGCAGCTCGCGGTGGACGTCTCATGAGGGGCGCGCAGCGGGTCGTCGTGGTCGCCGTGGCCGTCCTCGCGCTCGTGGCGGGCGGTGTCGGGTGGTGGCAGTACGTCGACCTGACGTCGGGCCCGGCGGGGGACAACGCCGCCCTCGTCGACGAGAAGGGCACGACGGAGGTCCAGTCGCAGGTCGCGGTCGCGCTCGAGCGGGTGCTCACCTACGACCACGCCGACCCGACGCCGACGGAGGAGTCGGCGAGGACCATGCTCGCGGGCAAGGCGCGCAGCGAGTACGAGACGCTCTTCGCCGCCCTGCAGAAGCAGGCGCCGGGGCAGAAGCTGGTGCTCACCGCCAAGGTCAGCGCCGCCGGGGTCACCGAGCTCGAGGGGGACCGGGCGAGCCTGCTCGTCTACGTCGACCAGTCGAGCCGCCGGGCCGGCGAGGACCAGGCGAACGTGTCGGCCGCCCAGCTCGCCGTCACGGCGAAGAGGTCGGACTCCGGGTCCTGGCAGGTCACCAGCCTGCGCCCTCTCTGAACCGGGAGCATCGCCCAGGACCGGGTGCGGCAGACTGGGCGCGCCGAGTCGAGCCGACAGCGAGGGGCACCCATGGCCGACATCACCCGACGTCCGTTCCTGAACCACCTGAGGTCGGACCCGACGTCGTTCGTGCTCAAGCTGAGCGGGGGACGACCGACGAAGTCCGGAGCCGGCATCTCCTTCTGGTTCCGTCCGAGCACCGCCGCGCTCGCCGAGGTGCCGCTCGACGACCGCGAGCAGGCGCTGCAGTTCACCGCCCGGACCAGTGACTTCCAGGTGGTCTCGGTGCAGGCGACGGTGACCTACCGCGTGGTCGACCCGGCCGTGGCCGCGACCCGCATCGACTTCGGCATCGATCCGCGCACCGGTGCCTGGAACGCGCGCCCCCTCGAGCGCCTGGGCGGTCTGCTCACCGAGCTGGCGCAGCAGCCGGCGCTCGACCACCTGGCGAGCACCTCGCTGACCGACGCGCTCTCGCACGGCATCTCCCCGGTGCGTCAGCGCGTGGCCGACGAGCTGGCCGGCGACCAGCGCCTGGTCGAGCGCGGCCTGGCGGTCACCGACGTCCGCGTCGTCGCCATCCGTGCGGAGGCCGACCTCGAGCGCGCCCTCCAGACGCCCACCCGCGAGGCGGTGCAGCAGCAGGCCGACCGAGCCACCTTCGAGCGGCGCGCCATGGCGGTGGAGAAGGAACGCGCGATCGCCGAGAACGAGCTGACCAACCAGATCGAGCTGGCCCGCCGCGAGGAGGAGCTCGTGGCCCAGCGCGGGCAGAACGAGCGCAGGCGCGCCACCGAGCAGGCCGAGTCCGACCGCATCACGGCGGCCGCCCAGGCCGAGCGCCAGGGCGTCCTCGCCCGTGCCGAGGCCGACCAGGAGCGCACCGTGGGCGAGGCGCGCGCCGAGGCGGAGTCCGCCGCGTTCGCGTCGTACGCGCAGATCGACCAGGGTCGGATCCTCGCGATCGCCGCGCGTGAGCTCGCGGGCAACTTGCCGCCGCTCACCCACCTGACCGTCACGCCCGAGCTGCTCGCGCCGCTGCTGGACCGGCTCGGTGACCGCGACGGTGACGACCGGGCGGCGGCCGAGGAGCCCGGTCCGGCGTGACGCTGCGGCCCAGGGCCGTCGTCGTCCACCGGCGGTCCGAGCTCGACGAGCTCGTGGCACGTCACGCCACGCGGGAGCAGGCGGCCTTCTTCCTGGCCTCCCGCGACCGCGACATCGTCGAGGTGGAGCACCGCCACGAGGCCCTCGCCCGGGCGCGCTCGGCCGTCTCGGCGGCCATCCCGCTGCACTGGCGGCGTGCGGAGGTGGAGCGCGGCGAGCTCGACCGGTTCGTCTTCGGCCCCGAGGACGTGGTGGTCGCCGTCGGCCAGGACGGGCTCGTGGCGAACGCGGCCAAGTACCTCGACGGGCAGCCGGTCGTGGGCGTCAACCCCGAACCCGCCTGGAACCCTGGCGTCCTCGTCCCGCACCGGCCCGAGGACGTCGTGACCGTGCTGGCGGCCCTCGCGCGCGCGGACCGGCAGGTCCAGGAACGCACGATGGTGCAGGCCCGGACCGACGACGGACAGATGATCTCGGCCCTCAACGAGGTGTTCGTCGGGCACGCAGGCCACCAGTCGGCGCGCTACGTGCTGCAGTGCGGCGACCAGGTGGAGCGGCAGTCGTCGTCGGGCATCCTCGTCGGCACCGGGACGGGGGCCACCGGCTGGCTGCGCTCGGCGTGGGAGGAGCGCCGCAGCCCGCTCGACCTGCCGTCGGCGACCGACGCCAGGCTGTGCTGGTTCGTCCGGGAGGCGTGGCCGTCGCCGGCCACGGGGGTCACGGTGACCGAGGGTGTCCTCGAGGCGGAGGGATCGCTCGTCGTCACGGTCGAGTCGGACGCGCTGGTGTGCTTCGGCGACGGCATCGAGGCCGATGCAGTGACGCTGTCGTTCGGCCAGCGGCTCACGGTCGGCCGGTCGTCGCGACGACTGCGTCTCGTCGTCTGAGCGCGGCCGACCACAGGCCCCCACGCGCAGCAGGGCGTGCGGCCGCCGCCGTCAGCGTTCGTCGAACGGGGTCATCGGCGGCATCAGGTGGGTGAGATCGTCCGTCCGGTCGGTCCAGCGCGAGGCGGCCCGCATCCGGTCGCCGTCCGCCGTCCGCTGGCCGTCGCTCCACATGCGCGGCCACTCGCGTGCGAGCACCAGGCTCGAGGCGGCGGCGACGAGAGCCGTCCCGATGCTGCGGCGCCGCCACCGAGGGGTCACGTAGATCTGGTCGACGAAGCCCGACGACGGGTACCAGCGGTAGGCCCCGAGCTGGTCCTCGCTCGTCACGTCGACTCGGCGGAGAGCCTGTCGGTCGAGGAGGCCGCCGGGTGGGACGCCGTGGCCGGTGAAGGCGAGCAGGACCGTGGCGGGCGGCTTGCTGCTCGGCTCAGGAAGCTCGGCGAACCACAGCGGAGGTGCCTTGGGTGCGGCCTCCGCGGTGACCTCGATGGCTTCGACCGTCCCGGCGGGACCGTGCTGGGCCCTCGCGACGAGCGGCTCACCCTCGATCTCGGCGAGCGCCTCGTCCTCCGGCAGCGCGAGGCGCGTCCCGTCGCCGTGCCGCCCCGACTGCAGCACGGCGGACCACAGCGGCGCAGAGCCCGGACCGAGGGCACGGACGTACCAGTACGGCCACGCCGGCTCTCCCGGTGGCGGCCCCTCAGTGGCCACGCGAGGCGGCAGGTCGGCGGCGGGCCCGGGTCAGTGCGGCGGCACCGGCGGCGACCAGCAGGGCACCCAGGGGCGCGAGGGCCGCATCGGGTCCTCCGGTGCGCGGCAGCACGCCGGTCCGTGAGGCGGTCGTGCTGCTCGCGTCGTCGCGAGCTGCCGCGGCCGGTGCGACGTCGCCACCGTCGGTGTCGCCACTGCCGGTGTCGCCACCGTCGGTGCCGGGATCGACGGGATCGGGGTCGACGGGGTCCGGGTCGACGGGGCCCGGGTCGACGGGTCCGGGGTCGACCGGCTCGGTCGCCTCGACGGTGATCGTCAGGGTGCCCGTCGTGGACCCGTTGGAGTTCGTCACGGCGTACTGCACCGGCACCGTCCCACTGAATCCCGTCGGCGGGGTGTAGCGCAGGCGCAGCGTGCCGGCGGAGGGGACGGCCAGGGTGCCGACGCCGTCGGTCGGCTCGGGCACGGGCGTCTCGGCCGCGCCCACGACCTCGACCGTGCCGCGGCCCTCGGGCAGCGGGGTGACCTCGAGACCGGTGTCCGGGTCCTCGCTGTCGTCGTTGGCCAGGACGTCCACCTCGATGGCGGGGCCGCCCTGCTCGGCGGTGGCCGTGTCGGGGCGCGTCACCGGCAGGATGGAGCCGGTCGCCGTGAACGTCACCTCCTCGGTGCCGCAGCTGGGCGTCAGGTTCAGGTCGCACGGCTCGATGACGACCGTGCGCGGGTCGGGCAGCAGCGCCTGGCCGTCGGGGACGGCCGACTGCGTGATCTCGACGCGGGCCCCGGCAGGAGCGGTGTAGAGGCGCAGGAACGACCCGATTCCGGTGATGTCGCCCGGGCACGAGCTGAGGCCGGTGGGGCCCTCGGCCACCGCGGCGAGCTCGAACGGCGGGAAGAACGGCCCGTCGGTCGGGATGAACGGTCCGGTCGAGCCGGTCGAGGTCGTGCACGTCTCGACCTCGGGTGCGCCACCGCCGGCGGGGTAGGTGGTGATGGTGATCGTGCTGCCCACGGTGGTGGTGCCCTCCGGGACGAAGGCGCCGCTCGCGACCTGGGTGCCGATGCGGTACTTGCGCGTGCCGAAGTCCGGCGTCACCGCGTCCTCGGACACCGCGATCGTCACCTCGCCCGTGCTGCTGCCGTTGGTGTTGGTCAGCGTGTAGGCGAAGGAGTCGGGCCCGGAGTAGTCCTCCGCCGCCGTGTAGACCAGGCGCTGGAGCTCGTCGTCGGTCACGCGCACCGAGCCGTGGCCGGGCTGGGAGACGGTCACCACGGTGTCGGGGTCGCCGGTGTTGTCGAAGGACAACACGTCGAGCGTCACCGGCTCGCCGGGGCGAGCCTGCAGGGAGCGGTTCTGAGCGATGGGCGCCGGTCCCTGGACCAGGAAGTCGACCGACGTGGGCTCGGCGGAGCACTCGGCGGCCGGGCAGGGTTCGACGGTCATCGTGCGCGACGTTCCATCGTCCTCGTACCCGGTGACCTCCGCCCGCTCGCCGGGGCCCAGCTCGAACGTGCTCGAGCCGTCGTCGGCGAGGCAGGTGGCCTTCTTGCCGGCGTCGGCCGCGTCGAGGTAGACAAGGCACGAGAGGGTGCGCAGGTAGACGTCGCCCTCGTAGATCCCGATGTCGGCACCCCGGCCGGTCTGGGGCTTGTGGTAGCCGTCGGGGTCGAGGGTGAAGGTGACGGTGAAGGACTGCGCGCCGTACTCCACCTCCTCCGCGGCCGACGGTTCGTCCGTGGGAGCGGGGTCGACGTCCTCGGCCTGCTCGTCGGCCGACGCCGCGGGCTGCTCCTCGGCCGACTGCTCGGCGGGGGTCTCCTCGGCGGTCTGCTCCTCGGAGGGGGTCTCCTCGGCCGGGGCGTCGTCCTGCTCGACCGGGGCGATCTCGACATCTGTGGGCGCGTCGGTCGACGTCGGCTCGGAGGTCTCCGGGGCCAGGTCGCCCTCGGCGGCCAGGGCCGCTGGCGCGGAGGTGGCGACGGTGGCGAACGCGGCGACCGCGGTCACCCCGATGCGGCCGAACAGGTGCAGGGCAGGACGCGACGAGCTGGACAAGGGGGCCCCTGGATGTCGGGTGGTGCCCGACGATCGGCGGGCGTGAGGAGCCTATGCGCAAGTTTGGTGCCAGTCCGGCGAACGAGAAGAATTCACCGAACCGGCCGGCGCGCGACTCGCCCCTGGACTCGAGTCGCACGCCACGCACGTCGGGGCGAACTCTTGGTACGCTTGCGTACCCAGGATGGTACGCGCGTGTACCGATGTCAAGCGGACTTCCAGGAAGAGCGGGTGGGGGAACGGTGCAGGACCAGGACGCGAGCCTCGCGAGGACGGCCGACATCAGGCAACGGATCCTCGCCGGTCTCGAGGACGTGCTCGCCCGGCGGCCCTTCGGCGAGATCGCCGTGGCCGACATCGTGGCCTCGGCCGGCATGTCCAAGCGAGCCTTCTACGAGGTCTACCCGCACAAGGCGGCGTGCCTCATGGACCACGCCGACCGGTTCCACGCTCGGTGGGTGCTGGAGCTGGAGCAGGAGGTCCTGGCGGCTCCGGACCGGCTCGCGGGCGCCGAGGTTGCTCTGCGGGTCTTCTTGAAGAACGTGCATGATCGGCCGTTGCTCGCCCGGGCGCACCTGGTCGACCTCTACGGTCTGGGAGCCGATGCCGTGGCGCTGCGTCGTGAGATGAAGCACCGCTACGCCGCGATGCTGCAGCGGCTCGCAGGTGGCGGTGACCGCACCGGGATGGTCGACCTCGACGAGGAGACGGCACTGCGCATCATCGGCGCCATCGATGACGTGCTCATCACCCTGACGTTCGGCGACGTCGAGGACGGCGAGTTCGACCGGCTGGCCGGAGCCACGGTCGCGCTCGTGCGGGCGGTGTTCGTCGGACTGTGGGTCGAGCAGGCATGGGGCCCGGTGGACCTGCGCCGGCTCGCGGCCGGCGGTCCGCCGGACGTCAGTTGACCTGGCGTTCCTGACCCTCCCAGAACTCGGCTCGCAGCTTGAACTTCTGCAGCTTGCCGGTGGCGGTGCGGGCCAGCTCCTCGCGGAACTCGATGCGCTTGGGGCACTTGTAGCCGGCCAGGTGCTCGCGCGTGTGGGCGATGAGTCCGGCCTCGTCGACGTCGGCGTCGGGATCGACCACCACCAGGGCGGTCACCAGCTCGCCCCACTTCTCGTCGGGGATGCCGATCACGGCCACCTCACGCACGGCGGGGTGGGAGGCGAGGGCGTCCTCGACCTCGATCGAGGAGACGTTCTCGCCGCCGGAGATGATGACGTCCTTCTTGCGGTCGGCGATCGTCACGTAGCCGTCCTCGAACGCGCCGCCGTCACCGGTGTGGAACCACCCGCCGGCGAGCGACTCCGCGGAGGCGTCGGGGTTCTCCCAGTAGCCCTCCAGCACGGTGTTGCTGCGGGCGAGCAGCTCGCCGGAGTCGTCGACGCGGATCGACGTCGACAGCGCGGGGGCACCGGCGCGACCGAGGTTGCGGGCCTGCTCGGTGGGATCGAGGTCGTCCCACTCCTCGCGCATCCGGCTCATCGTGAGCAGTGGCGCGGTCTCGGTGAGGCCGTAGATCTGGATGAACTCCCAGCCCAGCTCCTCGCGCACGCGCTCGATCGTGCGGGTGGGTGGCGGAGCGCCGGCCACCACGCAGCGCACGCGGTCGCGCCCCGTGGGACCGTCCCAGTCCTTCAGGGCGTCGAGCACCGCGGAGAGCACGGCGGGGGCGCAGCACAGGTAGGTGACCTGGTGGTCCTCGATGCGGCGCAGGATCTCGGCGCCGTCGACCTGGCGGAGCACCACGTGCTTGGCGCCCATGCCGGTGACGCCGTACACCTGGCCCCATCCGTTGCAGTGGAACATCGGCAGCGTGTGGAGGTAGACGTCGCGGTCGCTGACGGAGGCCTGCCAGCCGAACACGGTGGCGTTCGTCCAGAGGGCGCGGTGCGTCTGCTGCACGCCCTTGGGCCGTGCCGTGGTGCCCGACGTGTAGTTGATCGTGGCGGTGGCGTTCTCGTCGGGCTCCCACGCGCGGGGCTCGGCGCCGTGCTCCGGCCGCTGCCCGGTACCTTCCGCCGCCCGCTGCCCGGCACCCCCGCCGGGGGCGGGGCTCCAGCCCCAGACCGCCTCGTCGTCCTCGCCGACCATGAACACGTGCTTGGCCGCGGAGCAGGCGTCGCGCAGGTGCTCCAGGCCCGGGTCGAGGATCACGACCTCGGCACCGCTGTGCTGGACGATGTACTCGACCTCCGCCGGTGCGAGACGGAAGTTCACCGGCACGAACACGCGTCCCCAGCCCGAGACGCCGAAGAACGACGTGTACAGCCGGGCGGCGTTCTGCGACACCATCGCCACGCGACCACCCACCGGGACGTCGAGCTCGTCGAGCCGCGCGGCCTGCGCCTGCGCGAGCCGCATCACCTCGGCGTACGTCAGCTCACCCCATGACGCCGCAGGCTGGTCGGGCTCGTCGACGACCGCCACCCGGTCGGGGTAGACCGTGACGGCGCGGTCGAGGAAGTCGCGGATGCTGAACGGGACGATCACGAGGGCCTCCAGAGCGTATGACGCGGGTCACGCCCATCATGCAACGCCCGGTGTTGCACCGCCGTCGCAGGGCGTGTGCCCGCAGGGCCGCACCATCGCGAGCTTCCGCTGGTCGAGTAGCGGCCGCGCGAGAGGAACGAGCGTCGTGGCTGCGTATCGAGACCACGAGCTGGCCTGTGGACCGTCGGTCGACGTCGAACGCCAGTACCGTTGCACTGACCACATGGCCTACCTCTACATCCTCAGGTGCTCGGACGGCAGCTACTACGTCGGCAGCACCCGCAACCTCGACGCCCGGCTCCACCAGCACCGGGCCGGTGACGGCTCGGAGTACACCAGGCGCCGACGGCCGGTCGAGCTGGTCTATGCCCACGCCTTCGCCCGAGTAAGCGACGCGTTCGCCGCGGAGAAGCGCGTCCAGGGGTGGTCGCGTGCAAAGCGTGAGGCGCTGATCAAGGGTGACTGGGACCTCATCTCGACCTTGGGCCGCAAGGACTTCATGCACCGCGACGCGACCCCATGGCGGGAGTGAGTCGACGAGTGGAGATCTGATCTCGATACGTCCGCCCCTGCTCGTTCCTCGCGGGTCGGACTACTCGATCGTCGGAGCTGTTCGTTCCTCGCGGGTCGGGCTACTCGATCGCTGGGTTCGGGGGCTCGTGGTTCGACGTGATGCTGGTCGAGTAGTGGGAGCGGCGAGGAACGAGTGGTGCTCCTGCGTATCGAGACCATCGGTG